>NZ_CP025030.1:1835938-2141927 GCF_002812705.1 Achromobacter spanius
ATATTGCGATTCTCCGTCTTGAGATATGCAGCGATCCGGCTGAGCACGTCCGGTGTGTCTGTGACGGCGACGGTCCCCGTGCTGACAGACAGACTGGACTGCCCTAATCCGGGCGTCAGCATGCTCTTTATCATGCGATCGACGTCTTCGGCCAAGTTCGACTCAATCGAGACCATAGTGGTCTGCGTCGAGCCCCCTGAGACCGTGCTTCCGCCCGACCCGGAGGACGAAGTGGCGCCGGACGCGCCTTGGCCGCCAGCGCCCGATGACGAGAGCTGGGTGCCGGACTGGACGACCGACTGCATATTGGTTTTCGACTGGATCGCGTATATGCGGAAGACTTTGGTGTCTAAGTAGTGGATCTGCACGGCGCCGTCGCGAAAGCTCCAGCTCAGCCCGAGGCGCGCGGTGACCGCGTCAAGAAGGCCAGGCAGAGGCTTGCCGTCCCAACGAATCCCTGAAATCGTCGTGTCACGAGCAGACATGGAGAGGGGCGCGGAGGCGGATCCGCCAGCGCCCAGCGCGCCTACACCCCCTGGCGGCATGGGTCCGCTTGAGCCGCTTGGTGGTGTCATATCGGGCGTCCGCGATCCCACGCGGCTCCCGCCGCTCAGCGCCGCGATAGCGTCTGCCGTGATTCGGACGGGAACGCCGCATAGAGCCGTTACCGTCTGCCCGAATTCAAAGACGCTGATCGGCGCGGCTGGAACAAAGGTGATTGGACATTGAAGCGGTGCTGGATACGCCGCGGTCGATGGCCGTAGGATCGGGGTTTTGGACACCCAGGGACGATCGATTACCTCGACAGCGCGATCGCGAACTTTGCGCATACTGGCCGCGGAGGCGGCGTGTTCGCCATAGGAATCATCAACGCGCGCCTCTGTGTCTTTTATCCGCTGCAGGGCGCAGCCTGAGAGTGTCGTCGCTACAGCCACAGCCAGTACGATTGCCCTTTTCATTACTTCTTCTCCCAGACTTCCAATACCTTGTTGTCTCGATATGCGAGACCTCGAAACTTCCTTTTCGCGACGTCGTACGCGGACAAGAGATCGTTTGCCGCATCCCAGAACTCGCCACGAAACGTGGCCGGAGCTTCAATTGCGTAGTCGAAGTCAGGTTGCCATTTCACGGACTGCCAGCCAGCCGTCTGCGCCCATTCGTCGAGCGTTTGCTGAACGGTCTTTCCGACATCGGCATGCCACTCCTGGACGGGTGCTGGCCCGACCGCATTGCCGGTGATGGGAACGTCGGTGCTGGATACGTCGACGGTAGCTACGACCGGGCCGCCGCCCTTGGTGTCTACGGGCTCCGTCTCGGCAGGGTTGGAGGAACGACCGGGTGCAACCTCAGGCGCAGATCCTCCGATTGCGACTCCCATGAATGCCGCGAGACTCGCCCCGTCAGGCACAGACGGGGTCAGAGGCTGTACGGCTGCCTGGACGGGCGGGGCCGTCACGACGATCGGCTTGTAGGACGGATCCGGGCCTGCCGCTGCATCAGCGGCCGTGCGGCGAAATGCCAACTGTTCCCTGGTGGCGGGCGTCGACGCGCTACCGGTCTGCCTAGAAGGCGTCGCCATGCCGGTATAGCTACCCTCCGGTGGTAGGCCAGCCCGCCAAGCAAGTGCCTCCCGTCGCCCCAGCCTGAAGGCGAGGCGGGCTTCCATATGAGGAATGACGATATAGGGGGACTGGGCTTCCCATGCCAGCAAGATACGACCGCCTGGCGCATCGGCAAATATGGCGGGAATTTCGGTGCCTGGCGCGAATTGCAGATAAACCCTTTGGCCGTTGTCGAAGACCTGAACAGGAGAAATGCCACTGTCTCCCGATTGCTTCCAGTTGAATTCATAGAATGCGGGCCGCGCAACGGCAAACTCAGGCTGCGCGGCGACGGAGATCGGCGCGAGCAGCGCGAGGCAGACGCCCGCGAATAGGGAGGAAAGGCGATGCTCCATTTAGTAGCTCCTGACGATGTTCGGGTCGAGCACGAGGTCTCGCGCGACGACGATGTTGATCTTGTCGGCCGGTTCGAGCGTGAGCGTTCGCTTGATCGATTGATTCCGCTGCAGGATTTGCCTGACCGTATCGCTGAGGGCCTGGCCAGCAGTGCCCGTCAGCGTCGACGTGGAGCTGCCGTTGTTTGACCCACTGCTGCCGACGTTGATTGTCACGTTCTGGCTGTTGTCATAGCGGCCCGCCAATGCCGCCACAGCAGCCACGCCAAATGCACTGCCAAACCGCTCCCAGAAGTGGTCGTCGACTTTCGCGGCAATGCCGGCAGCTCCTGTGCGATCAGATATGTCCCAACCGCCCAGGGCCACTCTGGCGCCGCTCGGAAAGTCCATTCTGTTGACCGACATAAGCATGCGGCTTTGGCCTTCGGCTATATCCGTGCTTACCTCCCCGGTAAGGGCTGTACCCTTTTCAATCAGAAGGTGCGTGCCATGAACGCTGTCGTAGATATCCGATGTCACCAATGCTCGGAAAGTGCCTGGGGCGTCAGTGTTTAACGACTGTTGAATCACTGCTGGAATGATCCAGCCTTCTCGGATGTAGTACGGGGATGGGGCAGCGGACGCGAAAAGGGGGGATTTGATACCGGCAGAGTTACCGACCTGTCCTCCAGGGGCGGCCTGCGGCCCGACACCTTGCCCGACCGTGTTGGCCGACTGGCCTCCTGGCGGGACCGGAGGCACATTCGGTCGCGCGAATCCGCTGGTATCAATGCCGGCCGCGGCGGCGATCGCCGTGACATCGCGAAGGGCGGATTCGGGTGTAGCCATTGCGCGCGGTGATGGGCCGGAAGCGCCCGCCACAGGTTCATCCTGCTCTTGGGATTCCCAGAAGCCAATTTCGATACCAGAGAGATCCTCTTGCTGTGCCAGTCTCGTATTGCCGCGGTGCTCTTCGATCCGTTTGGCATCGGCTTCTGTACGTGTGGGCTGAGATGGCGCCGCATGCTCTGCCGGCTGACTCGGATCCTTCGCGGGCGCATGGACTGTCTCTTCCTCGTTGCGAGCCAGGCGGTCCCGAAGCTGGTCTGCAATCAGTCGTTGGACCGCAAACGGGTTACCAGCTTCCTTCGCTGCGCGATCTTGCTCTTCTTTTTTGGCGCGAGCTTCCGCGGCAGACTCGGGTGCCACGCCGGCGATTCGTCGAATCACGACAAAGCCGAGAACGACCGCAATGAACGTGATCAGCACGATCTTGACCAGTCCACGGGACACAGCTGTGCGACGCTGCGGAGACGCCCCGGCAGGAGGATTTGTGACGGCGCTCATTGGTACGACGCATTGTTGAGGTTTTTGACACCCGACACGCCGCAACCGAACAGGCCGCAGGCCTTACCTCGGCGGTTGAATACACGGACTTCGTCCTTACGCAGCTTGAGGAGCGCGCCGTCGGGAAACAGGCGCTGAACGACAAAGTAGTTGCGGCGTACCGTAAAGTTGACGAGCTCAGCAGTTCCATCGGCACCCAGCGCGAAGATGGCGGGAATCTCCTGTACATCGGAAGGAAGCTGGATCCAGGTGAACTTGCCGTCATCGAACACCATGGCCGGCTTGAAAGGTGCATCCCCGTCAATGCGATAGTCAAAGTTCGCCTTGGAGATGTCGACAATATCGGCCGGCCGTGCGTCGTGGTCTGACCGGCCACTAGGAGCGGGGCGGCGGGCGGCAGGCCCGGGAGCATCCCACTCTGAGCCGGCCATCGGCCCATTCTGCTTGCTCGGCATGGCGCCGTTGCCGCCGAACGTGTCCAGGCCGGCCGAGGCCAGATCTTGGTCGGCGTCTCCGGTCCAATTCACGCGCTTGTAATACGAACCTTTCGAGGCAGAGACGAACGTGACCTGGTAGGTGCGCAGGTTCGTGATAATCGTGGCGGTATTGAGCAGGTTGTCGCCTTTCGACATCACAAACAAGTCGCGCTTCGTGCGCGCCGGCTTGAACGTCCAGCGGCTCGCGCTAGTGTCCGACGCGTAATAGCCCTTGAGGGTCTCCCCTGGCGCGAACTCCAGGTGGACCATCGTGAATGGGCGCATCAGCACGGGATAGTCGTAGTCGCGGTCAAAATTGAACGTGACCAGTCTCGCGTCTAGGGGCATAGGGACGGCCGCGTTGGGACCAGCGTTGGCCCGCTTTTGAGCAAGTGCCACCTCTGCTCTGACGTCGCTCTCTTGTGCTGCGATGGTGCCCGAGCACAGCAGGCAGACGACAGCGGTAAGAATGCAAGTGACTCTGCGCATTACTGTGCTCCCAGAGGTCGGACGCTGCTGGGGCCGAAGTAATCGGTGAGCGTCCACCACTCGACCTTGACGCCCAGTGGATTGGATCGTTGCTCTTCGATGCCCTGTTTGTCTGTGGATAGCAAAAACCGGACGGTCAAGAGCTTGGTCTTGGGGTCGCCAAACTCCTTCCCGTTGACGCGCTCCTGAAGCGTCAAGAGCATGTAGGCTTGTTTGCCGTCTACGCTGTACGTAGTGGAATTCTCGGTGACCTCGCGTGTAAGGCCCTGCTGGTCTGCGATGCGAGCCCCAATGGGATCTACCTTGGCGAAGTAGTTCGTGACCTGGTCTGTGGCTGCGCCGATGGTCCAGCTGGTCGCCTTGGGAATGTCTACGTCGATTGAGTCGGACGGATTGGGCTTAATCGTCAGCAGCCAGGTCGCCCATTGGCGCAAAAAGAACGTCTTGTTAGCCGTTTCCGGGGTAAAGCGCTCTGCCACGCGATCAGAGATCCAGACGGCACCTGACCGCGCATCCCACTCGACAAAGTAGGGCGTCTGCTGCTTAAGCGGAACCAGTTGGAATAACGCAATTCCCTCAATGGTCGCAACGAGGAAAAATCCAAACGCGACGATTGCTGATCGATCGGCTTGTTGTAGGGGACGCTGAAAAACGGCGTAGTACAGTCGATGGGCGCGCTCGGTCAAGGGCAGCACATGTGCATCGAATTCTGGTGTGGCGGGTGCTTGACCAGCGGGGCCTGTAGTGTCCGCAGGGCGAAGATCGGGACGGCGGCGGCTCATGAAGCGGCTCATGAATTTGAGGGGCATGATTAGGCTCTGCGATGTTGGATGAGTGATGGCGCCGTGCGGTGAGCAAGGCCAATGCACTTATCTCTTGAAGAAAGTCCGTAGGAAGGGGTAAACTGGGCCTGAAAGTTCGATCCGTGGCCTCGATTTATCTTGGCCAAACCAGCGGGCAGGGCGCCCATGCGGAGGCCCTCCATACCAGAATGATCCGAATTGCCGTTTGGTAGACTCGGATCCGTCGAACAAGAAACGTATGGGGTACTTTCCATGTCCAGAGCAAAACTCGTGTTGCTGCTCACAGTCGTCGCGATCGCCGGCGGCGCGACGGTATTTGCGCTACAGAAGCCGCAAGAGCGCGCTGCAACTATGTCGATTGAGCAATCCAGCGTGGCGAAGCGCGAGTCCTTCAAGCAGATGACACCGCTTTGCCTGGCGGGCATGGACTGCCCTGCAAACGCAGCTGCTGGAGAGAAAAAATGAGCGGACTTGTTGGCTTCGTTGTTCTCGGGCTCTTGGCGCGCGCCTTCCTGAAGGGGTTCGCCTCGGCCGGCCGCGAGGAAGGCGGCGGCGAGACTTACGCGACCCGCTTCGACAAAGAATGGGAAGAAGACTGGGACCGCGAAGCGCGGGAAGGCTGATCGCATTACCGCTTGCCTCCGCTACGCAGGATTTTCGCGGCCACACCTCGGCCTACCATTCCGCGCCCGAAGCTCTGTGCGTTCGAGCTGCCGCCCGACACGAGCCCTTGAGCAAGACCTGGAACTTGCCACATCATGAAGGCTGCGATAAAGCCAAGAAGCGCGATAGCGATCATCGCGATCTCATTCGAAGCGAAATAGAGATCAGCTTCTTTTCGACTGTCGATCTTGTCGTAGAAACCGACCAAAGTCGGGACGATCCCTTTCGTTACCAGAACAGCGACGAACCACGCGACTAACTGCTGCAGCGACGCGGCGATCATGAAACGCAGCCAGCCATCGAACAAAAATGAGACGGCCGGAATGATGGAGAGGCCCACGAGCAATGGACCAAGGGCCAGGCCGAGCTGCAACATGACATACGACATTTGCAAGACGACGATGAATGCGATCGACATCAGCACCATCGCGATGATGGCAAGTACTTGGCACAGGAAGATCACCAAGATAATCGGCAGGTTCTTCAGGATCTCGAAGAAGCCAATCTGATCCTTGCTGACACATTCTGAAGGACGGGAGTCGACGATCCAGTCCAGAGGGTTCAGCGACCATCCACCGTGGATCTTGCAATAGAGCGACTTTTCAGATTCCTTCCGCTTGCCGTCGGCAATTAGCGAAATGGTATCCATCGTCAGCTTCAGTATTTCGACGGGATTCGCCGAGCCCTTTGTAATCTTGGTCGCGGCCTCTTGAGTGGCCGTAACGAACATATCGCGCGGCACCCCGTTCATGCTCTGGACGATTACCATGACAACCCCCATCCTCAAGATCAGGTTGAACAGGCTCACCAGAAACTTGACGGTGTCGCTGGCTAAAAAGTAGTCGCGTAACAGGAACCACACGGCTGTGCCGGACGCTCCAACGGACAGGATGATCAGGCCTTCTTCTTTGAAGATATCGGCCATGGCAAAGCCTGCCGTGTTGACCGCCGAGAACGCTTGATTGAATAGGCTTGCGACGTCCACATCAGCCTCCGAATTGCCAGCCGAGCGCTCGCACGCCGGCGTCGAGCGCGTAAAGCGCCGTCAACGCAATCGCGACGGCAATAAAGCCGGCGAGCGCATTGGGTGATGTGCAGTCGATCTGCACGATGGCGAGGGCCACCGAAAGGCGCAGGGATTTCGCTGCGGCACGTAGCGGTTTGTGCTCAAGTCGCCCGCGCGCGGCTATTTCAACGCGATACCTACGCCGCTCCCTGCACACGATTCTGAGCTCGTGACGACTACGGCAAAGGACCAAGAGCACCCGCCGGAGAGGCTTTCCAGTCATGTCTATAGACCGAATTCGAGTGCCGGCATCTTTCCGATGGCGGAGCGCTTGCTGGCAGCTTCCTTCGCGACCGCGTCGTAACGCAGTTGGGCACCTTCCACGGATAGCTTGTTGAGGTCTTCTTTCGTCGCTCGGTCTTGTAGATCGAGGACGACCTGACGCTGCATAAGGCTGCGCATTTCAAGAAGCTCCCCGGCCAAGACACTCGACTGCTGGTTCAGCAGCTGCAGGCCTTGGACGTTTCCCTCAATGCCCGGTATCTGTCGGGACAACTGCCGGAGATTCGCGGCGCGAGACGCGAAGGCCTCCATCGTTGCAAAGTCCTGGTCAAGCTGCTTGCGGTAGACCCCGCCTTTAGTTTGTGCGAGGTGAACATAGGCCGTCCCCCAGCGCTCAGGCGTCATGTCTAGCGACTTCATCTCAGCGCTGGCGCTGTCGTACATGCGCTGAAGCTGCGACCCCGCCTGGTACAGGTCGGAGACACTCGAAACGAGATCGCGCATGGACAGGCCTTGGCCCCCATAAGCCTGATCCGCCAGGTTCAGCACGTTGCCGCCCAGGCGCTGTAGGTTCGTGATGTTCTGTTGCACCATCATCGTCTGTTGAGTCAGCTGCTGGGTTTGGTTCATAACGCTCAGCAGTTGTTGCGCGAAGTTGGCGCCGTCAAAGGTCGGAATCCCCGATGCCCTCGGCGCCGCGGTGATGCAACTTAGGGCGACCGCCGTGGCAGCGCGGATGAACGTCCTTCGGGTTGGTGATTGCATGCTCGGCTCCTCAATAATGAACACGGTTGTAGATTGCACCGTCGATGATTACGTCGATCGCGCGTGGCCCCTTGTATGGCAACCACACGACGCTGCTGTACACGTTTACGGTCGTCGGTACGCCGCCGCCTGCGTCGCCACCGAGACCGCAGTTATCGCAGACGTCCAACTGACCCACATACCCGCTCACGCACGCACGTGCACCGGCCGAGCCACCGTCGTCGCTGCTCGACTCCGAAGGGGCATAGCTTCCCTGAAGGAGGTACTTAGGCCGCAAGGGCCTTGTCTCGCCAGTCGCCGCACCTTGAGCGACGAATTGGCCGCGGCGAGCCGGCGTATAGCCTGTTGGGCAAAGGTCATAGGGCTCCCGCGATTTTTTGGCGTAATTGTTGTTTCCCGCGATCGCGCATGTCGGAAACGGGCCCGGGGGAACCGCGTTCAAGACGCGCCATAGGCGATTGAGATAGCCATTGCATTGGCTGGGAGGCTTCATCCCTGCAAGGCACAGCAACACACCGCATCCCCATTCAGATCCGCCAGGCTCGTACTCCGATGTGTCTGGAAGCTGGGGCAGGGCCCCTGCCGCGTGCGTGGCCAATGAGGCCAGCAGCAACGTAGCTGCGACTCCGACAACGAACTTACGGATTTGGGACACGTGACACCTCCTGGAAATATGCCTCACGCCAGTCCTGACGGCCGGATGCTCGGTGATGGTCAAACAGGGCCTGCGCATCAAGCTCGCTTCTGAGCACAGCCAAAGATCGCGGGTCCAGGCGGAGAGCTACCTTGCGCATGAACCCATCCTTCTGCGTGAGGAAGTAGTCTTGTTTCGGCGTACCTTCCGCCAATTGGTCTATTTGCTGCGGATTCAGGCCGAGTTCGGTGAAGGCCTTGCGCAGCGAAGGTGACGTCTTGGCTGCCGGGTACGGCAGAACGATTCGGTTCGGGACGTTGTCGCGGATCGAGGCGTAGATTGGGGAGTTGATGTAGCGCTCAGGCGATTGAGCGTCCATCCATACGCAGCCGAGGAGCTTGCGTAACGTGTCGATCCATTCCGCCAGTTTTCGTGCAAATATCGGCTCCTCCAGGTACCCCCACACCTCGGGCAACCCGATGAAGGTGGGCGCAACAAGGCCTGAGTTTCTGCGACTCTCGATCCTGTCCTGAATGCGATAGAAGCAATACAGAAGATAGGGAACGAGGACGTCTGGCTGAGCCAGGAGCTTTCCCATTTCAATGCCCAACACAGCGGCTGCCCGGCCAGTGGCGATCTCGTCAAAGATATCGAGTTCGTTATCGAACCAGCGTGCGTTTAAGCTATCTCCAACCCATTCCGAAAGTGCATTGCGGAATGAACCGACGGGGAGTTGGACGTAGACCGCGTGGAGCTTCCAGTCTTTGCGCCGCAGCTTTATGGTTCCAAGGAGGGCCTTTTCCAGCTCTTCGCGATCGGCGCTGGTTGCCGAGTAGCCGCGTCGTTCGGACAGCGTGCAGATCCAGTCTTTAACGAACTTAAGGTGTCGTACTTCGCCGATCAACGACAGTGGATTGACCGTCAGCCGGTCTGCGCTGGTGTCCTCAGGATCGCAGTAGACGCCGCCCTGCATCATGATTGGAATGCGGCTCGAAAATGTGCGGTCGAAGATGAATACGTCCGATCCGGTGTACTTGCGGAACAAAGTCCAGCCTAAGTTCACAATCGTTGTCTTGCCTAGGCCGGTCTCGCCGCAGACGAGCGTGTGCCCGATGTCATGGTAGAAGCCAGTCCAGAAATACGGGGTGCCGTAATCTGTGGGAAGCCCTGCAAGAGCCGGGGATGGGCGCTTCATCGTGGTGCTCAAGTGCCGATTCTCTTTCGACCCTTGCGACACGGTGCGCAGCGGTACTGCACGCGCCACAACTTCAGATCGAAGCGGTGCCCAGCGCGCGATGTCTCGCCAGGCGCCGGGGATGGACGCAGACCATGTGGATAGGGTGCCAAGCGTCTCGACGAGGGGCAAGAACTTCGCACTTATCAATGCGTCTCCGACTTTTCCCGCTGTAGCTCTGGCCTGTTTCATGGCCTCGTCCCAATCCTCGACGCGCTCGCCCTGGAACGGCGCGGAAAACGAGGTCACGCTGAGGGTGTACTGGCCGTAAGCGATCTTTCCCCGGTTCACGTCTTTCTTCAGGTCTTCCGTTTCGTCGGCTGCTTCAACGCGACCTCTGTCCTCGCGCGGCGAGTAATTTGGATCGCCGGAGTTCGCTGCTACAGAAGCCAAAGCCCGCAAGTTCAAAGCGCTGGTGCGGTGGTATGACCCCATCTTCTCGATCATTCGGGTGCTGGCGCTGGCATCTTGGATTCGATAGACGTGGCTGATCGTCACTTCGCCGGGCACCTTAAGAAGGTCGTCCAGCGCATGAGGACGGAGACGCGAAGGATAAAACTGGTGTGCGGCTGGCACGCCCGTGACCACACCAATGCGCTTGTAGCTCTCGGCTTTGAACAGGGCGTAGTCCTCAGCGGGTATAACTTCCCCATTAGCCATCGATTCATCGAGGAAATCGACCATGGCCACCTCCGCACGACGTGGCGCCGCTGGAGCTGCGCACGACGCCAAGAAGGCGCCCAACGTGTCGCCGATGAGCCTTGTCAGCGTCAGCCCCGGCAGGCTGGCTCGCATCCGGGATAGGTGATTTTCAAACTCCTTGACTGCAGCACTGAGCTCCACCGATGTATAGGCGAAGTCGGCTTGGTCGGACCATATGCCACGAAGCGCGTGAACGATCGCTTGGACAGGGCCAGCCTTTTCATGGGCCATCGCGTGGAAGAACCTGCCCGCGATGCGATCCAAGCCGGCGGAAGCGCTTAACGCGATGGCGACATAGTGCCGGTTTATGAAGTTGGATTTAGTCTTGAACGCGTTGCTGCGCTCGTCTTCGACGATCTGAGAGTACGGATCCGGCATGACCGCGGCGGTGTACGGATCACACTTTCGACGATGCGTGATGAACCAGAATGTCAACGGGTAGCGGCTGGCGACCTGAAATGCGTGTTCAGCTTGCTGCATGAGACCAAGCAGTTGCGCAGATGATTGACTATCGGTGTCTGGACCCGTGTACTCGAAGCAGGCCATCAACGAGGAATCCTTGTTGACGACGATTTGGTCGTTGTATCGGAACATCCACGGCAACAGTTCAGCCGTGGGCGCAAGGCCGCTTGCCCGGGCTGCTTCCAGTTCGCCCAACGTGCCGGCGTCGAGGCGGTAGCCCTCTTTCTCTGTCAATAGCATGGGAAATCTCTGCCGAAGCCGAAGGGGCGCTTGTTCCGCTTTTGGGTCCCAATAGCGCGAGGTGCGTAGTGGTCGTGCTGAGTCTTGTACGCCTGGTACACATCGATCTTGTCGGGATCCTTGCTCATCACGTACCGCAGACCGAAATAAATAGGTATGCCTATGAGTGCCAGCCAGAAGCTACGGCTTATGACTGCAAAGAGCGGCACGAGCAATAGGAACGCGCCAGCAGCTCGACGGTCGAGGCCGATGATGCGGCGCTTCTCGATGAGGGCTTTGTCGATCTCGACTTCGAGCTCGTCGACCAGGTCGCGTTCGTCCATCGCCTTAGGCCCCGATGGTGCACATCAGGTTTCGCCCGGATATCAGTGCCACGACGGTCGCAATACCGAATATCGAAGCTATGCCTCCGGCAAGGCGAAGAGCGAAGACCTTAACTTTCGACTGACCATCGTCGAGCAACCACAGCAGAATTGCGCCTACGCAGGCGACTAGGACCACAACAGAAATCAGCTCGTTGTTGACCACGGCTTGGAAGCCGCTGCACAGTCGCCCGCCAAAAATGCTCTGCGCAGACGCAGGTGCTGGCATGAGCAAGGAAACTACTGCATAGCTCATTAGCAGTAGTCGATCTGCAGGCTTGGCGAGGGAGCGACCACGGGCCCATACTTGGAGCTGGTTCAGGCGGGGACTATTCATAGTGTTGGTCCTGGAGTTGGATTTTCGAAAACAACAGTCGGGTTTGGTACGAGCCGTTCGCGTCCACTCCCAAGATCTCTCTGATCTCGCGCGGGCCCCTGGATGGCCCGACGCGCTGGGCGTGGACGACGAATCTGAATGTGGATGCGATCTGGCGGCGGAGGTCGTGCAAGGGCCAGTTCTGGGTCTCTGGGGCCATCCGCAACATTGATTCCAGCCGCGGCAGTGCCATCGCGCTGGAGTCAGCATGTAGAGATACCTGGCTTCCCGGATGCCCGGTATTCAATGCATCCAATAGGTCGAAGGCTTCGGCACCGCGTACTTCGCCGAGAACAATGCGGTCAGGCCGACAACGAAGGCTGAGCCTCACGAGGTCGCGGACGCTGATTCCCAGCGCTTGGTTTGCCTCAAGCGCGACATGGTTGGGAACGTTCAAGCGTAGTTCGGCCGTATCCTCGACCGTAATGACCCGATCCGAGCTAGGAACGAGGTCCAGCAATGCGTTGAGTAGTGTCGTCTTGCCTGCTGACGTGGACCCGCTTAGAACAATGTTGTGACGCCGGTCCACAACCCACTGAAAGAAGTCCCGGATTGTTGAGCCACCACGTCGCATTGCGGCTTTTAGCGAATCGAGCTCACGCTGCTCGCTGGCGGCTTCCGAAGGATCCACCGCGACGACGTCGAAAGCGCCGTTTTCGACGTAGCTGTCCAGCGAAATCCGCCGGGCAGCAAAGCGGCGGACGCAGAGCATGGATCCGCGAAGTGCTGTGGGTTTACGCGCCGCCGCGATTCGGAGACCTGGCAGGCGCGCATCGAGCAGCGGGGCGTTGGGTTTTCCGTTCTTGCTGGCAATCAACGTGATCGCTCGATCGACCTGTTCTTCGCTCAACGTGGCGTCGACCCGGCGCATGACGCCCCGCTCCTCCACCCATATGTCGTCAGCAGCGTTGACCATCACTTCATTGATATCTTCGGAAGCGAGGTAGGGTTCAATCGCGCTCAAATGCTGGCGGAGGATGTCTTCGGCATAGGAGGTGGAAATATCCATCAACGGCGCCCCTCGGAATCTTGTGCCTGGGACTGCGGCTGATGTTGGGCCGACGTGGCGGCGAGCGTCGGGCCAGCCGCGGCAGCCTGCTGTGTTGCTGGCATCCGGCCTACTTGCAGGCCCCGTTCGCCTCGGGGCACAAAAGGAACGTGGACAGGGATCAAGGTTCCCGCGCGAATCGCACTGAGCTTTGCCTGGATCTTGTTCGCATACGCCACACGCTTGTTGGGGCTTGCGGCGTTGTAGGCGCCTACGGCATCCCAGGTGACGCCTAGACGTTCAAAATTCTCGGCAAGGATCCACGCGCCTACGTACGCGGATACGCAGGGGTTGAAGAGGTCCTGTTTGGACACGCCAAACCGCTGCAACCGTTCGAGGTGCATGCTGTTTATCTGAGTCAGGCCGTAGTCGCATGAAGCGTTTGCATTGGCGCAATTGACAGCGTCTGCTTTGCCCGAAGATTCCTGCATAACAATGGCTTGCAAGAGCTGGACGTCTATTCGGTGATAGGCGGCTGCTGCTGCGATGCAATCAGCGTGCGCCGGCGAGGGAAGGAAGGCCCACATCGCTATGGTTGCGGCGAATCGATACCTGGTTGGGAACTGCACGGCGCACCTTGAAGGAAAAAGCCCCGCCAGGCACCGAGCCCGGCGGGTAAGCCAGCGGATCGGCAACGAGGGAAGCCGACGTGAGCACTTTCGCCGCGCGTCGGATATTTGGCACCTAGTGAATTAAAGAGCGTCGAAACGTTACTTTGCGACTGCGCTTGTCAGCCACTAAACGGTGTGATATCGGCTGGTGTCTATAGAGCGGCGGGAGGCGTATGTTTCCAACGCCGCACCACTGGACGGAAACGTTTGGATGCAAAGTGCCTCGAAGTAGTTGTTTCTTGGTGCGTGACAAAGGAAACTAAATGCTTCGAAGGGGAAGGGGCCTAACCAAAGGCCGGGCACTTAAATCTGTGCCCTCAAAAGGCGCAAACGCTTAAGGGCTAAGGGCGAAACCCAAGGGGGAAGGGCAACCGCAAGGGCCAAAAAGGTCGACAAAGGTTTTTGGGCGCCTCGATCTTGGGGCGGTGAAGATCACCGAGGCTCCCCCTTTTGTCAACATGTCGCAAGAGGTTACCTGTTGGAGAGGCCTGGTTTTCGCATTGACCCGTAAGCACGCTGGCGGCGAGGCTTGTCGCATTTTCCTCGCTGCCCACGCCCCATGACATACCTTCGGCATTCCACCTTTCGCCCGATTCGGCCGCCCGGGGCAATGCCGTTGCCGGACAAGGCCAAAGCGGAGATGCACCGCGAGCTAGGGCGTGTCTGCAACGGGGCTCAGCTCGCAGTTGCCCTTATTTGGCTTGGTCGATTTGATGGCTGGCAGACGGCCACTAGCGGCGAAGGTGGTGCGGAACTCTACGACGTTGCGTGCCAACAGCTGAGGCGCCTGCGTGGCCCGTTCAGCAGTCCTATTAGCTTCGTGGAATGGCTGGTCGACCTGCCGTGTACTCGTTGGCGAGCAGCCACAATCGACTCCACCAGCCAATGGGACCCCCTCGCCGAGCGCTTTACAGACTTTCAAGCCGCTTCGGGCAAGCTTGTGGTGGTTTACGCCTCGGACGTGGGCGCAGACGCATGGCGCAGTTATGTTAGAGGCTACCTGGCAGCGGCGTTGGTGCAGCTTGAGAGTACGAATCATGCTGGCAATCGAGTCTGACGTTGTATTGCTCGCCTGTGCGGGCGCAGCCGCCGGCGCGCTGTATTGGTTGCGGAGGCCGATGCCGGGCACGTCAAGTCAATCGCAGGTGGGGCCTGGCCCAGTCCAACAATCGGCTCCGAGCGCGCGGCACCTGGAAGTGTTGCCGGCACAACGCCTCTTTGACATCACAGGGACCTCGCCTCTCGTAGAGTTGATTCGCCAGCGCATGGGATTCACTCCCGAGAATTTCGAGCGTGACGTGCGTCCGCTGCTAGCGGCATTTGCGGAATTCGTTCAGCTACTTCCAGCGTCTGAGTCGCATCATCACGCGCAACCAGGTGGGCTCCTGGTGCATCTGCTTGAGGTCGCTGCGCACGCGCTGCACTTCCGGGATGCCTACAAACTCCCACTGGGTGTGGCGCCGGAAGAGCAAACGCGGCTGGCTGCGCGGTACACGTATGCCGTGCTCGTCGCGGGCCTGCTGCACGACATTGGGAAGCCTGTTACCGACGTGGTGGTGCAGCTCCAAGGCGCATCTGGAGAATCAAAACCTTGGGTGCCTTTGGGCGGAACAATGCAAGAGCAAGGGGCTGACTGGTACACCGTCGATTTCCCGGCTCAAAGAGAGTACCGGAAGCACGAACGGTTGGGGTTGCCCTTGTTGCGCACCCTTGTTCCAGGTAAAGCGCTTGCTTGGATTGGCGAACATAGTCCCCTTATGGACGAGCTCTTCGACTACTTGGGCGGAGAACAGAGAAAGGGAGTGATCGCCGAGCTCGTGGGTCGGGCCGACAGGGAATCGGTAGCGAGCAACTTAGCCACTGGTCCGAGAACGCGCTTTGCATCGGCGCGCGCCGTTCCTCTCATCGAACGGTTGATGGGCGGGCTGCGCCGCGTTCTGGCAGAAGGGTCTGTTTCGATCAATCGGGCTGGGGCAGTCGGATTTTGTGATGGTGAGTCGCTATGGTGCGTTTCCGGGTCAATTGCCAAGCTTGTCAGAGACCATCTGGCGCAGACTGAGCAGCGTAGGCCTGGCGCAGCGGGCATTCCCGACGATAACTCGCGGCTATTCGACACCTGGCAGGAATATGGCGCAGCGATATCAAATGAAGCTGGTGCAGCCATCTGGACCGTAAAAATCGCGATTGGGACGTGGTCCCAACGCCTTACCGTCCTTCGATTTCCCTTGTCGATACTGTTCCAGGATCCAGCCCAATATCCGGCGGCCCTGCCGCCTGGTGCAGTCTCTGTAGTTGATGTAAAAGCCCCGCGCGGCGCGGCAGGCGGACACGCCGACGACCACTGTCCGCCCGCCTCGCCTGTGGCGCCATCGGCGCCGGCAGAGCAGATGCCGCCTGCGCACGAAGAGCCGATCATAGAAGCTACCGATGTTGGTGCAGGCGATGACAAGCCTGTTGCTGGCACGAGCCCCGGCGTTGAAGACCTTCCCGAGATGGATGATCTCGATCCAGATGTTGTTGGCGTGGTGCAGGACAGCAATTCGTTATCTGCCTCGATCGAATTAGAAGCGGATGATCAGTATCTCGACGATATCGATAGCGCGATTCCGGAGCTGGTCCAATCCCCAGAGGTTGAAGCGCCCGAATTGATGAGTGCGCCAGTTGCCCCACGTGTGAGGGCTGCGCCAGCTCCGGCGGCGCTGCCTGCCATGCCGGCTCGCAAGGCGAACGTAGAGCGCTTCATGGCCTGGATTCAATCCGGTGTCAGTTCTGGATCAATTGCATACAACGAGGCCAACGCCGCAGTGCATTTCTGTGAAGAAGGCGTGCTTCTGGTGTCGCCAAAGATCTTCAAGGACTACGCGGACAACTTCGAGGCGCGGATCGACATGCCCACGTCTACAGATGGCGCGCCATCCAAGGAGCCGTGGCGGGTTCTGCAACAGCAGTTTCAAAAGTCGGAGTACCCGCAGAAGAGCGGAAGCGGCTCTTTTCTCCACCGATACAACGTCAGTGGTCCAGGCGGCAAACAGTTGACGGGGATCTTGATCCCCGGACCGGAACGCTTCTTTCAGCCCGTCCCTGCGGCCAACCAGTTATTGAAGCCGGCGTCCGCCGGTGCGAGCGCCTGATCTATGTCCCACCCTTACGAGAACCTCTTTCGGCGCCCATATGAAGTAGTTTCGTCGATGGCCGCACTTGCATCGGTCGGTGCGCTTTGGACCTATCAAGGGTTGTTTTTGGTTACCCCTGCGACAGGGGGAGTTTTAAGTGTAGGACTGCTCTCGCTGGCCGCCATTCGAGCTCGGCAAGCGAGACGCCTCATCCGATTCCAACGCAACCTCCGGAGTCTACCCACCTATTCGCTTGCCGCTGACGAGATCCCGTGCTCGTCAACAGAGTTGTTCCTTGGTAAAGGCTTCTATTGGACGCAAGAACACACGCAGCGTCTGTACACCGCCCGCCTTCCACAATACAAGCACTTGACGGCCCGCAATGAGCTGTATCAGTGGGCCCGTCGGATGGAGCGACAGCACCCTGGTTGGATCGCAAATCAGCTCAAGAGGGACGCGTGGTGGAACTCGGTCAAGCCGCTGCCGCCAGTGGGCGGAGACCCCGTTATTCATGGCGTCGAGCCCGACGAGCGCGATATATGGTCCAGCCTGGGGGAGCGTGTCGGGCATACGCTTGTACTGGGAACTACGCGCGTCGGCAAGACTCGCCTTTGCGAATTGCTGGTGACGCAGGACATTCGCCGCGGCGACGTTGTAATTGTTTTTGATCCCAAGGGAGACGTTGAGCTGCTGCTCCGAATGTATGCGGAAGCATGCCGCGCGGGCCGCGAGAAGGACTTCCACTTTTTCCACCTCGGATATCCGGATGCCTCGTCCAGATATTCACCAATTGCGACTTTCTCGCGTATTACGGAAGTCGCAACGCGGCTCGCCGGTCAGCTACCGTCCGAGGGGCAAGCCGCTGCGTTCAGAGAGTTCGTTTGGCGCTACATCAACGTGATGGCGCGCGCGATGGTGGCGCTGGGGATGAAGCCCAGTTATGAGGTCATCTATCAAAACGCGGTAAACATCGACGACCTGTGCTTGAAGTATTTCGAATACTGGCTCGACCGCGATCACATGGGCTGGCGTGACGAGATGTCGGAGCCGGACAAGCAACTCCAGGCACAAGCGCAAAAGACAGGTCGAGCGATGTATCCGCTCCAGATCCTCAAGCTAATCCGGGACAAGGGCTGGCATGACCAGATCGCGGACGGTCTCGCGAGCGTTCTCACAAACGACCGATCGTATTTTGAGAAGCTGGTCTCGTCTCTCTATCCACTGCTGGAAAAGCTAACCACTGGACCAGTATCCAAGCTCCTGTCTCCAGATTATTCGGATCCCTCAGATCCGCGCACTGTATTCGACTGGCAGAAGATCATCGACACAGGCGGAATCGTCTATGTGGGACTGGACGCGCTCAGCGATTTCGAAGTCGCCGGCGCAGTCGGAAATTCAATGTTTGCCGACCTTACCTCTACTGCCGGGCGTCTATACAAATTCGGCTCCGGTTATGGACAGGCAATTCCCGGTAAAAAGCGAAACGTGTGTATCCATGCGGACGAGTTCAATGAGCTTGTCGGGGACGAGTTCATTCCGATGGTAAACAAGGCCGGCGGCGCGGGCTATCAGGTCACGGCGTACACCCAGACAGGCTCGGATGTGGAATCCAGGATCGGGTCGAAAGCGAAGGCGGATCAGATCTTCGGCAATTTCAACACGCTCGTGATGCTCCGAGTGAAGAACCTGCCAACAGCTGAAATTCTCACAGACCAACTCCCGAAGGTACAGATCTACACGCGCCAGTTGGACTCTGCGACTGGGGATGGAACAGATGATGGAGTAACCGATTTCACATCCCGAACGCAGGACAAGTATTCGCCGCGGGAGGTGCCGTTAGTAGACCCGTCAGACCTGGTGCAGTTGCCAAAGGGGCAGGCCTTCGCCCTTATAGAGGGCGGTCAGCTCGTAAAGCTGCGGCTTCCTTTGGCAAGTAAGGATTCTGATCACCTCATGCCTGCCGGCTTAGCCGACGTCGTTAAGAGCATGCGTTCGACCTATAAGGCGTATTCGGACGCAGTTGATGCCGGCCTATCCGTCGACATGCACGACTTCGACAGCACGGTTTCAGCCTCTGAGCGTGCGGGCGAGGTCTCGTCCAATGTGACCGTGGAGGGTAGCGGCCGTGGCTTCTAAGGACAGAGCTTCCGGCGAGGATGCGGTGCGTGCCTTCTTTTGGCCTATTCACGCCGTTCTGCATCTATCAGTTTGGCTAATCGTGGTGATGTTCCTGTCCATCGTGGTGTCTCTCACGGTCGCGGTGGCCTTGCAGACCGACAAAGCCCCATCCAGGTACATGAGCGACCTGGTCGACTACTACCTGGAGCAAGCTCCAAATAAGAAGGCCGCCAATGACGCTGCCGGAATTTCTCGGGCATTGGTATTCGGTTGGCCTGGTGTGGCCGCTGCCCTGTCCGACGAGGCGAAGCCGGGTCCGAGCCTCCTTGGCGGGGCGATGCAAAGGTCCACACAGGGGCAGGGCCGCGAGCTGATACTGGTGACCATGCACGCCGTTGAACTGCTGGGTGTCCGACTGCTATTGCTGTTTAGCGCGTTGCCGACGCTCGGGTTGTTATTGACGATTGCGCTAACGGACGGCCTGGTCGCGCGGTACGTCCGGCGAGAGTGCGGGGGGCATGAATCCGCAACCCGACACACGCGCGCCAAACGTCTGTTGAATCGGGGCATCGTGCCAATGGTAGCCGTGGTATGGCTCATCGTGCCAGCCCGGATGTCTCTGGCGCTGTTCTTCTTACCCGTTGCAGTGGGTGGCGCGGTCCTCGTGTGGGTCATGGCCAAGTACTTCAAGAAATACTTATAACAACGAACTGAACGCCGTCCTAGGACGGTCAGGATGAACGAATGAAAGAGATCATGCGCTTTGCAGTTGGGGACGTCTTTCTGTGTGTTGAGGAACAACCCAGTGCGGAGTACGTAGTGCTGCGCGTTCGCGAAAGGAAGGGCAATGGCCGCCCTGGTCGTACATTGGGTGCGGAGACACAGCGGCGCTCAGAGCTGTTCGCGATCGGGATGGGGCTGCACGCCGTCGCGAGTACGCTGATTCCTGAGCAGACGTTCGATCAAAGCAAAACTATGGGAGCTGCACGAAGAAAGATGAATCAGATTCCCCTGCGTGAGCAAGAACGGCAAGCCTTGAATCGAATTCTGGCTGGGGACCCGACGGAGCCTCAACGCAGCATCCAGATTGTCAATGCGATGTATCGCAAGCTGCAACGCCGAATGCACGTCGTTCAGCGGTGCGTGCAACTAATGGAGGTGCTGAGCGACCAGGATGCGCATCAGATTGACCTGCTGCTTGCGCTCGCGGCAACGGGGCGTCCGTTGCCGTTTTCGATCCACGTCGGTCTGGAGCCGTCCGCGGAGTTAGATGGAGCGCGCAACGGTGTCACGCATTGACAGTACGCATCGGCTGTTGAAGCCACGCGTCTTCCAGTCGTCGCATGGCGTCATGGACCTGGTTCGGAGCCAGATGCGCGTATCGCTCCGTCATTTCGATAGACGAGTGACCGAGAAGGTCGCGCACGACCAGCAATGGTACGCCGGCCATGACCAGCCACGACGCGCATGTGTGGCGAAGATCGTGGATCCGGAAGTCTTCGATGTTTGCCTTGGTGCAGACGGTGCGAAAGCCCTTCTGAACGGTGCCCAAAGGCTTGGTGTGGTCTCGGGGAGAGGGAAAGACCCAGGGCGATGTGGGGCAGTGTTCCGCGCGCCATGCGGCCATGGTGTCGAGCGCCTCAAGCGCCGGTGCGTTAAGCGGGATGATGCGGTGCTTTTTTGTTTTTGTGTCTTCGCTCTCGAGCGTTATAAGACCCTCTTCGGTGCGCACGCGCTGCAGACGCAGCCTGAGCAGTTCATTCCGGCGGCAGCCGGTGTGCAAAGCCAATTGGATAAACGAGGGAAGGTGCGGCCGCACCGCCATCGCTTGAGCTACAGAGATCAGGCGCTGCGCTTCGGCCCGTGTGATCCATCGTGTTCTGCCTTCGGGCACCGGCAATGCCATGCCGACAAGGGCATTTGGCAAGTTGAGCTCGTGCAGGAAGTTGTACCAATTGATCGCCGCGCTCATGTCGTCCAACTCGCGGTTGATCGTAGCAGGGCTGACGCCAGCAGTTTTCCGAAGGGTGATGTACCGATTGACGGTGGCACGTCTCAAACTGCGTACCGTACGCCCCTTGAAGAAGCGGTCGAGCTGCAATTGGCTGTACCGAAATCGCTCCGTATCTTTGCCGGACGCCTGGTACACCTGCATCACAGCATCGTAGGTCGGATTCTCGTCGACCACGCCTTCGTCGTGGATGTTCTGCGCGGAGTCCTTCACGCCATCGATCGGCGGACGCGCTGGGGCCAGTTGGCCGGGAACGTGGTGGGCTGATGCGAGAGTAGGGTCCATGTCAGTGGCCGGCCGTTACGCGCGGAAAGCGCTCGGGGAGGAGGTCACGAACGACCGACATTCGCAAATATCTGGCAAATGATGATAACATATTGACATGAATCGATATTTTCGCATAACCGCGACATCCTTTGCCCGTAAGCGCTCAGAGTGCTTGCGGGATTTCGTCCTGGAATCGGGCCAGGGCGGAACCAAAGACGTATCGATTCAAAAGCTCGGCGATTTTGCTCGGGCCTCGAAGACCACTGCGTTCGGGACGCAGGAGTCGGAGGTTCGAATCCTCTCGCCCCGACCACTGATTGGTGGTCGAATTCTTGAAAGTGTTTCCCGACACTTTTAGCTGAAAGCCGGTATCGCGAAAGCGGGCCGGCTTTTTTGCGTTTGGGGCTTTGTGAGTCCTCAGCAGTGCCGCCCGGTAACCCGGCAGGTCACGCATCTTTCGAGCGCGGTGCGTGGCCTGTTGCTTCAGGCCACGCACCTTCGCCACCCACCTAGCGCTCGGCCTCCTGCCGCAGGACCTCCGGCTTCAGCTTGAGCAGGGCGCCTATCTTGCTCGCCGCCGTCTGGGCGGCTTCCCGGGTGGCGTAGCCGTCTACCCAGATCTTGCGGTATTTCACGCCTCGGAGCGTGATGTCGGATTCCTGGGCGGTATAGCCGTTCTTTTTCAGCGTGGCGCGCACGGATTCCGGATGGGAGAAGATGCCGACCTGTACCGCGTAGGGCCCTGCCGCGCGGCTCGCGGGCTTTGCCGGCACCGCTGCGGGCGCCCGTTTGGTGGCAGGCGGTTTGGCGACGGGCGCCGGGCTGGGCTCGGGCGCCGCTTGCGGTTCCGGCAGATGGAGAGCCGCGCTGTCGATGGGGCCCATGCAATAGGACACGATACGCTGCGGCACCGGGCTTGCGGGGGCCGGCGTCGGCATGGCCGATCCGGGGGCGGTGCCGGGTTGCAGTTCAGCAAGCCGTGTCTTGATCTCTTGCAGCTGGGCCGCCAGGCGGTCAGCCTCGGCGAATGCGCTCTGCAGCGGCGCCTGGCCCTGCTGACGGTAGGTGACCACGATCCATTGGACGTCGGCAACCGACAGCAGCGTCTTCTGGTCCGGGAAGTCGGCGGGCGTATAGCGGTGGCGGCCGCTGGCGAATTCCTTGAGGAAGTCGATGAAGCCGCGTGCGCCGGTCCATTGGCGAGTCAGCTCGAAATCCGAATAGCGGATACGCAGCGTGGTGTCGCCGCAGGTGGCCAGGGACCAGGGGAAAACCGCGCTGTTGGGAAAGTTGAGGTTTTCCAGCGTGATCGCGCCGCTGGCGCATTGCAGGGTCAGGTTTACGCTTTCCGGCAGCGCGCGGGCATCGGCGTTGGTTTGCGGAGGGACCGTATTCAACGTCACCGTGCCGGTCGTGGTCTCCAGCTTGGTGATCTGCTTCTCCAACTCGGCCTGTTGCTGCGTCAGCGCCTGGACTTCAGTGGACGAGCGCTTGGAGTGCAGTTGCTGGGTTGCCAGCGTCACCTGGCGCAACTGCGTCATGCTGGCAAAGGCATAAAACTGGCCATTCAGGGGAATCTTGCTGTCCATCGCCGGGCGGGCTTCGTAACGGACGCTATCGTGATCCACGAAGTTCTTGATGTCGCCATCCAGGAAGGATTTGACCTGGCCACGGTCGCCATAGAGCAGTTGATCGGCCAGCTCGCCGTCGGTGACGCCCTGGATGGCGCTAAGCACCGTGTTCTCCCATTGTTGCTGCAAGCGGCAACCGGCGTTGCGGCCGGCGTAATCCAGGACGAAATTCATCGGCCCTTCGGCGACGTCCCAGATGACGCTGGTGCGCGGGCCCGTCGTGCCCTGTTGTTGGCGCAGCGTGCCAATCGCCGTGCGTGCATTGACCAGGGGCACGCTTTTCACATTGGGGTCGTGCCCGAACGACCAGATCTCGATGGCGGCCTTCATTGCCGTGCCATCGCCCTGTTGCAGCGGAACGATGGTGTCGCGCACGCCCTGGCGATAGGCTTGCAGCAATTGCAGCGAGCTGCCTTCATTGCGCAGGCGGGAAATGCCCTGTCCCAGCGAACCGCCTTGCGGCAGGTTCTTGATGACGTCGCCGCCAAAGCGCTGCACAACGTCGATCTTCTGCAGCGCGCTGGTTGCCGTGTTTTGCTGGCTGGAATGCGCAAGTCCGTCCAGCGCGTCCAGGCGACCGGCCTGCACGATCCAGTCCGGCCGGGATGCCTCGGGGAGGCGCTCGCCGACGGCCGCCAGCATGTGTATCAGGCGTTGGTAGGGGTCGTCAGCCGTCAACAGCGACGACAGCACGGCGCGCCGGGCCGTGCCGTCGGCCAGCAGGTCGGGCACGTGCGGGAAGATGTCGGTGAATTGGTACCACGCATCCAGTCCGTCGCTTTGGTAATGCTGCTGGAACTCACTGCGCCGCGCTGACCATTCCTGCGTGTTGTCCGTGGCGCGTCCCAGTTCGTCGAGGAAGCCAATCGCGGCACGCTCGCCGTCGGGAGTCAGCCCGGCGGGAATAAACGGCAGGTTCGGCTTGTCCGGAATGTTCCAGAAGTCCGTCAGGCGCACCGGCTTGATGGTGCCCTGCAGGTCCACCCAGGAGTAAAGCCAGGGGATGGGGCGGTTGGTCAGGTTGAGCCCCGCCAGAACCTGGCGCAGCGCGCGCCGCTCGTCATCAAGCGTCGTGTGGTCGTCTTGCCATGTCAGGTAATCCCGGTACATGTCGCCGAGCAGGATGGCATCCATGGAGTCGCGCAGCGTCTGGTGGACGCTGGCAAGCAGCAGGGGCAGCTCGCTGCCGGGCGCGGGCAGCGCATACACGCTACGGCCCGCGGTGGCGGCATCGATCAGGTTGATGCGCCTCACCAGGGTCTGCGCCCAGGCGGCAAGCAGCATGTCGTTGTTGCCCTTGGCCAACTGCGGCAGGCTGCTGATAAGCAGGGGATCCAGATTGGCGGCGATGACCTCGCGATGGAATTCACGCGTGTAGTGGTCCATCATGCGGCGCTCGACCTGATTTACACGGCGCTGAAACGGCATCCAGTGGCGCTGCCATGTCGGCCGCTTCAGCAGCGTGTGGATTGCGTTGCGTTCGTCTTGCAGGGCGTGCAGATCCGTGGACATCGGCCCCGAGAAGTCAGGCTTGTCCGACGTGCCGGCCGCGGCGGCGCGCAGTTCGTCCTGCGCGGTATTGCTCGAGTGCACCAGCAGCAATCCGATACCCACACACAGGCCCAGCCACGCCACCACGGCGGCATGGCGCAGGAAGCGGCGCCAGTGGCGCCACCGCTCAACGGGCTTCCACGCGTGCCGCTGCGCGGGCAAGGCATGGTTGAACAGGCCGGCGCTGAACCAGTCGGGCTGGCTGCGGTCGTTGCCGGCCGGCTGGCCGGTCAGGAACAAGCCCTGCATCAACGGCGTTTCGGCATAGGGCGTTGCCTGGAACGCCGGCCGCATCACCTTGGCAAGCTGCCGTGCCAACGGCACCAGCCGCTCCGGCAGGCCGAAGACTTCTGGCGCGGGCCGGCCGTGCACGCCTTGCAGCACACGCAGATCGAACATCCGGTGCACGATGTTGTTGAAGGCATCGTTGATGAACTGTCCGACGCTGGCGGCAGGCACGGGGTTCACGAAGCCCATCGCCTGGTTGGTCAGGTCGGGCCCCAGGCTTTTTGCCCAGGCGGCGAAGCCCGGCAGCAGCTGGCAGTCGGTCAAGACGACATACACGGGAATGCGCGCATCGTAGATGCGGGTCAGCTCATCAAGGCGCTTGCGCAGTCCCTGGCCCGTCTCGTTCAGATCGGCATCGCTGCCGCTGGTCAGCCACGCCGCGTTGAAGGCCAGGATCAGGCCGTTCAAGGGTTCGCGGCGGCGCGTGCGCATCATCCAGTGCAGCAAACGGCGCCATTTCGGCGAATCAGGCGCCTTGTGCTCTTCGCCTATCGTTTCGGTGGGATCCAGCACGACGCCGTTGCGCAGCAGCCACCATTGCAGTTCGGCCGGGTCGTCGCCTCGGGCCTGTACCGGTGCCGCGCCCGCCGCGCGGCGCAGCAGTTCGGTTCTGGCTGCGTCGTGGGGGCCCAGCACCATGTACCAGGGCAGCACATACAGCGGCGATCCGAAGCGCGACAGGCGCGATTGCTTCAGCGCGCTCAAGCCCGCGCGCCAGTCCATGTCCAGCCGTTCGGTGTTGACGGTGACGCTGCCGACGGGGCGCGCCAGGCGCCGCCTTAGCCGCCAGGCCAGCCATAGGCCGCGCAGCCAGCGCAGCAGCACAAGGCCGATCAGTACGCCCAGGAACAGGGCGATGGAGCGCCAGAGAGGCCAGCCCAGGTACAGGCCCAGCACCCAGCACCCCAGTGCCAGCAGTAGCAGCCCCAACAGCCAGGCGATCGCGACAAGCAGTTTTTTGATCATTGCACAGACAGCAGCGTTAGCATTTCGAGTCAGGTCAGGTCAGGTCAGGTCAGGTCAGGTCAGGTCAGGTCAGGTCAGGTCAGGAGCGGGTGGCGGTGGGCACGGCTACCTGCGCCGCCTCGCCCGCAACGCGATAGTCCAGGTACAGGTACAAGCCCAGCAGCAGGCACAAGGGCACGACCACCAGGAAAAAGGTCGCCAGCGACGGCCCGATACCGCGGCGGTAGGGCGCCACTTTTCGCGCGCGGCCGCTCGCCTGCGGGAACAGCGGCAGGCTGGGATCCAGCGGCGACATGCGGCGTTCTTCGGCGATGCGTGCCAGCAGGGCCGCGCGGTACTCAGCGAGTTCGGCGGGCGGACGATGCGTGTAGCGGCCGCTGAAGCCGGCCAGCAAAGCCAGGCCGTAGACCTCGCGCACTTCGACGGCGTCATCGGGCAGGGCCTCGAGCTTTTCGAAGAACGCCACACCCGCTCGTGTCGTCGAGAAGTAATGGCGCTGCAGGGGCGCCAGCCGCCAGGACGAACTGGCCGCCCAGTCGCGCGACATCGCCAGTTCGTCGATCCAGGCAACCACGGCGAACAGGCTGGCCTGCGCGTCGGCGGCGGTGAAACCATGGGCCTGCACGCGCTCGACCGCGGCGTCCAACGACGCCTTCAGTTGCCCGCGCACCACTTCGGCGTCAGGCGTTGCGTCGGTGCCCGCGCCGGTGATTGCCGTGCGGGCCAACTCCATGGAGGCAATCCAGATATTGCTCAGGCGCACGTTGCTATCCTTTGATCACGATCAGTTCAAGCCGCAGGTCCGGCGGCGGCTCCGGCAGCGACAGGGACAGGCGGCCATCACGAACGACGGCATCCCAGCCGTCCGACAGGCTTTCGATACGGAAATACGCGCTGCCGGCACGGCGGGGCATGCCCAGCGGCAGCGTCTGCAGCGGAATGATCTCGATGCCGGGCAGCGACCGCGTTACCAGTGTTTCGATCTCGTCGGGGATTCCCAGCTTGGCTTCCAGCACCATGTGTTCGGCCAATTCCTTAGGCTCCAGGCCGCTGCGCGCCATCAGGTAATAGCGATGGCGGGGGCCGAAGAACGCGGCCGGCATGTCGGCGCGGTAGAGATTGCCCGCGGCGCCGTCCTGCTCGAAATGCACCAGCATCTCGGGCCCGATCGTGATTTCGTTCAGCAGGCGGCGCACCAGGTCCAGCACGCCCATGAACACGGATCCGATATCGGTGTGCTTGTAGGGCGCCACCAATTGGCGGTTGTCCCGCGTTTCGCCCAGCAGGTCGCAATAGTCCGAGAACGTGCTCAGCTCGCCCGCCAACTGGCGCAGCACGCCATAGACGGCCCAGGGATGGGTCTGCGCAGCTTCGACCAGGTGCGTAATCTGCGGTCCGTAGCGGTTCAGGACGGACAGGGCCAGCACCGGGCCGAACTGGCCATCCTCGCCGGAGCGGTTGGCAATGGGCTGCTTGAAGACTTCAAGCTGCCGGGCGCGTCCGATGACTTCGTCGCGCAATTCCATCAGCATGTGTTGCAGCGACGTGGACGCGGCCAGGTTCAGGCAGGGCGGCACGAAGCGGGGTGCCAGCCTGACGACCTCGCCATCCTGTTCCAGGCGCGCCAGGGGCATCAGGTCGTAATCGCCCAGCGCGCCGATCTCTTCTTCCCAGAACAGGCGCAGCACATACGTCATCAGCGTCACGCGTCCCGACGGGCCGCTCGCATAACGGTCGGGCACCTGTTGCGGATCGGCCGGCGCCACCAGCCGCGCTTCGGCCCGCGCCGCGTCGTCCAGGTTCTCGTATTTCTGTACGCTGGGCTGGTCCACCACATGACGGCGCAGGCCCACGTACAGCGTGCGCGGGCCTTGCGAGAATTCGGCCAGCTCGAAGCGCCGCGATTCGATGCGGGCATTGCCGGGGATTTCGGTCAGCGTTCCGTCCTGCCAGCGCAGGGCCATGTGGTCCACCACCACCTGCCGCGCGGCCAGGGCGGCTTCATTGATTTCCAGCGCGCCAAAACCCCAGCACCACGGCGCGGTCAGCTCGACCTGCCGTGCCAGGAGTCGTTCGGTCCAGGCGTCCTGGTACTGGAAATGATGGGGCTGCAGGAACAGGCCCTGATGCCAGAACAGTGGTTGTTTCAGATGCGTGCTCATGCTTTGCGGGGGCGGTTCATTGTTTGGCCGGCGTATTGCCGGAGGCGGGCGTCGTCGCGGGGGGCGTCACCAGTCCGCCGACGGGGCGGGTGGGCGTGACGGGCGGCGTACGGGTGCCGACTGCTTGGAGAATGCCGTCGGCGCCCAGGAGTAGTTCGATCTTCAAGGGCTCGGGCGACGCGTTGCGTGTCTTGACCACGATGCCGCTGGAATCCACTTCGACGCCGATGCGGTACAGCCGTGCGCTGCGCGTCGGGTCCAGGTGGAAGTAACCGGCCACCAGCCCCACGTACTTGGCCTTTTCGACACGCGGTAGCGTGACCGTGCGGTTTTCGCCGGGCGACACGAACACGCGGTCGAGCGACAGCAGGCCCTTGGGCGGGGTGTCGGCCAGCAGCAGCGTGGACATCTTGGCGGAATTGGCGGCGTAGGGGGCGAACGCGCTGGGATCTTCCATCTGCACCACCGACAGCGCCAGCGTATGCGGCTGGTCGGTCGACTGGTTCAACTTCGGGTCCGCTTCAATGGCAAGCTGCACGCCGTCGGCCGCATACGTCCACTTCAGCGCCTTGAGCGCATCCTCTTCCGACGTGCCGCCCATCATGCTGTTCAAGGAACTGCACGATGCCAGCGCAGCGCTGCACAGCACGATGGACAACAAACGCGGAATCGAAGCCTGGAGCTTGAGCATGGCGGCTTTCCTCAACTTACCAGCATCACGATCACCTGGCTGGGCGCAGCCACGATACCGACCGTGTTGTTGGCATTCTGCGTGGTCATGCAGGTCAGGCGCACGCCCGGCGGCCCGCCCACCATGACCTTCATGCTGCCGGTCACGAACGCGGCCTCGCCCATGATTTCGCCGCAGGCCACCCCGCCGCCCGCCACGCCGCCCTGGTCGCCGTTGCTGAGCATGATGGTGCTGGCCTGGTTCAGCGCCGGCATGCCGCCAACCAGCACGTTCTCGACGATGCCTCCCGGGTCGGCCATGTCGCTCATGGCGATGTTGGGGTAGGGCATCGGAATCGGCGAAGGCACCGCGGGCGTCAGACAAACGTCGGGCACGGTTGCCGTGGTCATCGCGCCGGCGTTATTCAGCATGAACATGGCTTTCTCCTTTCAACCTATCTGTACCGAGTCGGCATCCACCGCCACCCGGTCGCGTGCTTTCAGGTCGGCCGTTGCGGCATGCACCGACCAGTCCTCGTTGACGACGGTGCGCTGCGACCCGGTCGTGACGTCATCATGTCCGGCGACGCGGCGTACGCTCTGCCCCAGATGCACTTCGGCGCGGCCAGAGATTTCCATGCGCTCGACGCTGACGTCATTGCGTGTGTTCCAGTGCGTGTGCGCGTTGTCGCCCGCGACGCGCAGGGTGTGGCAACGGAGATCGGCTTCGTCCAAGGTCACCGTGGCGTGCGCCGCATTGACTTCCAGGGCGGGGCCGGCGTCCAGCGCCATGCCGTCGGCCGCCTGGATCGACAACTTTCCTTCGGGCAGCGACAACTGCAAATCGCCCGGCACTTCCACTCGGGCGGCGGATGCCGGCGCGCCGCGTTCGAGTACGGTCAGGATGTAGCCCTGGCCCGCGGCCAGGCTGACCAGCGCGATGTCGCCGACTTCGGGTTGCAGCAGGCAGCCGGCGGCAGGGGTGACCCAGATGGCGCCGGCACCGGTCAGCGCGGCGTAGCGGCGACCGTCGCGCATGACTAGCCGCGCGTGGTGCAGACGGGCGCCCTGGTCCGGCGAATAGGCAGGCGCGGCGTCAGGCTGGCTAACGGCCGGGTCCGACGCGGGATTAGGATGGTTCATCGAGTGTCCAATGGCATCGGGTTAGACGGGGGGGCGCCACAATTCGGCGGCCCGCAATTCGGGGTCATCGCGACGGACGTTTTCAAGCACGGTTTCGCGCCATGAGGCATCGGGCAGTTCGACGGCGTGCAGGCGCGCGCCCGTCAGGTCGGCGCGCGCAAAATCCGCATGCGCGACCCGCAGGTGCGACAGGTCGGCGTCCATCAACTTCGATTCGCCGAACGATATTCCCGTGGAATTGGCGGCCTGAAAGCGGGCGCCCTGCAACGACGCTCGCGCGAAGCTGGCTTTGTCCAGACGTGCCTGGTCGAAGATGGCGCCATCCAGCATCGCGCCATCAAAGCGGGCGTTCTGCAGCGCGGCTTGGTAGAAAGACACACCCGGCGCCACCAGCCCGCTGAAATCGACATCGGCGGCCTGGACGCGGTTGAAGGAGCATTGCGCCAACACGGCGCCAGCCAGCGTGGAGCCCGTCAGTTTGCTGTCCGGCAGGTGGCTTTGCCGCCAGACCGCGCCCGAAAGATCCAGGCCGGACAGGTCGCAGCGCGACAGCCATGCCTTGTCCACCTTGGCCGTTCTCATCCGGGCGCCCGGGAATGCCGTGTTCTGGGCGGCCAAGCGGGTCAGTTCAGCAAGGTGGAAATCCGCGTCCTGCCACACGCAGTCCATCATCCAGACCTTGATGGCCTTGGTCTCGCGCCACGACACCGCATGGCCGCTGCAGGCGGTGAAGGACGCCCCATCCAGCGCCACGCCGTCCAGGCTCACCTCGTCAAGCCGGCAACGGTTCCAGACCGTCTTGCGCATGTCGGCGCTATCGAAGCGAGCGCCACGCGCGTCCAGGTTGGCCAGGCGCAGACCGGACAGGTCAGCATTGCGGAAATCGACGCCGGCCAGCGCGTCGGGCGCCAGCCGTTCGCCCGCGCGCAGCGCTTGCAGCAGCGACTCGCGATTCTGGGTCGCGTCACTCACGGCCGTAATCCTCCAGCAGGCGGCAGCGCGTCAGCAGGGCCTGGTCCAGTTGCACGCCTTGCGCGGTCGCAGTGCGGGTGTCGGCCGCGTGCAGGTTGGCGCCGGTCAGGTCCACGTCCTGCAGCACCACCTGGCGCAGCCGGGCCTTCATCAGGTTCGCTCCGCGCCAGCTGGCCTGCTCGATGCGGCTGCCCGTGAAGTCGCAGACGCGCGCCACCAGATGCCAGGCGTCGGTGCCCGACAGGTCGCAATTCTTCAGGAATCCGCGGTCCATGTGCGTCTCGCGCAGCGTGGCCTTGCCCAGGTTCGTATCCTGCAGGCTGGCCCTGTCCAACAGCGCGCGGTTCAGGTTGGCGCGGCGTAGATCGGTGCCCTTCAGCGTGCGCAGTTGAGCCATGCTGGCGCCGTCGTAACGCGAACCCGCGGCCTGGCAGGTCATCAGGGTCGCGCCTTGCAGGTCGGCGCCATCCAGGGTGGCGTCCTCCAGCATGCACTTGCTGAACATGGCCTTGGGGAAGCGGCTTGATGCCGCGTCGATGCCAGCAAACCCGCACGCCGTAAAGCGCGCCTCCTGACCCTGGGCCTGGCGCAGAACCGCCTTGTTGAAGTCGCATTCCTTGGCCTGCGCCGCTGCCCATTCGGTGGCCGACAGATCGGCCTGGGTGAACACGCATTTCTCCAGGCGGGCTTGTGAAAAGTCCGCGCCGGGCAGCTTCGCCCCAGCCGCCTGGCACCCCTTCAGCAGGGCGCGGGGGAAACGGGCGCGGCCTAGTTGGGTGTCCCCAAGGTCGCAGTCCTCTAATTGGCAGTCGGTGAAATTGACGCCCTCCAGATTGGCGCCGCGCAGCACGCAACTCCGCAGCAGCGAGGTGCTGAGGTCCAAGCCGGCCAAGTCCACCCCGCTCAGGTCCAGCCCTTGCAGTTCGCACCATTGCGCCGAGGCGCGCCGCGCGTGGCGCCCAAGCAGGGCCTCGCGGTCCAGCGCGGTGCGCGGGCCGCGCGGCAGGGCTTCATCCGGCAAGGGCAGTGACGGCGGTTCCTGGGCCTGTAGCGCTTCCGCCTGCTTGGAGATTTTCTTGGCGTTCAGTTGCAGCGCGTCCATCTTGATCTGGAATGCCTGGTACCGTTCCATCAGCGCGGCCTTGGCGTCGGGCGGCAGCTTCATTTTTGCGACCGCATCGGCCGGGTCCAGCACGACGGGCGGCCGGGCACGCGAACGCGCCAGCGCAGCGTCGTAATCCAACCCGTGGGCGCGCCATTGTTCGCGCGTCTCGGCTTCGCCAGCGGCCAATGCGTCGGCCACGTACTGGCGCACGGCAGCCTTGAACGCCGTCGGTTCCTTGGGCCATTCGGGGGTCGGCAGCGCCAGCGTGTTGGGCGGGGCATCGCTTTGCGCCATCTTGGCTTGCAGTGACCCCAGGCCGTAGCGCTGCATGGTCTGGTCGGTTTCGGCAATGGCCGATTGGCGGGTGTCGGCCAGGGTCTTGGCAACCGTCGCGCGATGCGCGGCCGCCGCCTTGCCCATCTCTTCGATCGCCTTGCCTGCCGCGGCCGTTTTCGCGGCGGCCTCGGGACCGGGCTCGGGCGCGGCCAGCGTTTGTGCTTGCGCCGGCGTAGCGGCTTCGCCGGCCTCTTGCCATATCAGCGCCCAATGCTGGGTGGGTTGCGGCGCTTCGCTCATGCGTTCGGTGAAGATGCCCAGGCCGAGCACGTCCTCCGCATCCTCGCGCCGCGTGGCGAATTCGCCCCGGTACAGCACCAGCACGCGCTCGTCGTTCGGCAGCAGCCAGACGGTGTCCAGGTCCAGCGGCAATTCCACGCGCCGCTCGGGCGCCGCATCGGTGCGCACCAGCACACGCGGCCGCAAGCCGGGCAGGGTGCCGCGTTGCAGCGGATGATCGGCGTGCATGTTCTCGGCGAACCAGCTTTCGTCGCCGCGCCAATAGCCTTCCTGGCATTGGTCTTGCGCGAAACGGTCGAACCAACGCGGGTCGGTATCGTCGGGCAACCAGGGCAGCCGTGCGCGCTGCCAGCGCTTGTCCAGCGTGCCTAGCCAGCGGATCTGTTCAGGCGCGCCCTGGGTCAGCACGCCCAGACTGGCCGGGCGCGGCACATCGCCTGGCCGCAACACCGGCGCGGCGGGGTCTTCGATATTGGGCAGGGCAACGCCGTCGGCCTGGTCCGCCTGGGCACAATGGCCACGGCCGTGCGGATTGGCCGCCCAGCCCTTGGCGCCGTAGGCGCGTGCCAGGCCGATGGGCATGTCGGTGTAAGGCTGCGGCGCGCTGGGCTGCCAGCCGGCAATGCCGCGCGACCAGTAGCGGTCGCCCAGCACCAGCACCGATTTTTGCAGCTCGCCCACGCCGGCGCGCACGGTCAGCCCGGTAACGGGCCGGCCTTGCGGCGCCTTGGCCGCGCCGGCCACGCCAAAGCCGCCGCGCGTTTTTTTCTGCGCCAGGTCGAAGGGTTCGTCGGTGAAGAGCGCCGTCAGCGTTTTCCAGGCGTCCTGTTCCGACACGCGCGTGCCGTCCGCGCCGCAACAGTAGCCTACCGTGACGGTCAGGGACGACTGGCCCCCCCGGGATTGATATCCCAGCAGCAGCATGGCGTCGGCGGGTTTGTGCACGTGCATGGCGTTACCCGAGCATGACGACAGTGCCGTTGATCGTGACGTCGCCGCCTGTCGTCACCGCCACGTCCGCGGTGGCGGTGAGCTCGATCGAAGGGCTGGTGATGGACGCGCTTGCACTGGTCAGGTTGACAGTCGAGATGCCGCCTTCGACCAGCGTTTCCGTCAGGCTGGTCACCGTGGCCTTGGTCCAGCCGTCAAGCGTGGCGATCGAGCTGCTGAGTGTGGCGCCCGCAGGTTCCAGCGACAGCGACGACGCCACCGAGCCCATCCAGGCGTCGGGCGTGAAGAGCTTGTAGGTCTCCAATGCCGTGGTCTTCATCATGCCGACTTCCTCGGTCTTCTCCGCCAGGATGCCGTTCCATTTCCCGGCGACCCACTTGGTGAAGGCGTTGGCGTAATTGGCGTTGTCGCGCACGATGTTCTTTTCCAGGAGGTTGATCTCCTTGGCGGCCACGCACTCCATGCTGAGCTTCACGCCCAGCGTCGATTCGAAGGTGGCGGCTTCGTTGAATTCCACTTTGCCGCCGAAGAAGTGCCCCAGCGTCAGGGCTTCCACGCTTTCGATTTTCATGCCCATGAAATTCTCGACGACAATCCCGCCACTCTGGCCCACCGTAATGCCGGACGGCATGTCCTGCGCCTCCGATCCCAGGAAGTTGGCCTGGGTTTCATCGGAGTCGGACCCCGCGCATACGCGGTAGTGGCCCGGCACTTCAATCAGCATGCTGCTGCCGGCATACAGTTCGCCGTGCAAGTTCGTCTTCAAGTGGAACCCGTCGTTCACACCTTCCTCGTCCGACTGGCCCAGATTCATCGAGGAATCCTGCGTGGGGCTGTACAGCCGGATGGCCGGTGCGCCGTCGCCGCCCGGCTGCGCGTCGGCCAGCACCATGGTGTTGCCGCCGGGCGTGCCGATTCTGTGGTGCGCTGAATTCTGCGCGTTGACCACGCTGGGCGCCTCGGTATTGGGCAGCGACGAGACGATCACAGGGCGATCCGGATTGCCGTTCAGGAACGCGATCAGGACTTCCGTGCCCTCGCGCAACGGAAAATGCATGCCTGCATCCGACAGGCCTTGCGACGACGCCCCGCCCGCATAGGGCGTGGCCATGCGCACGAAGGCGGAATTCTGTTCACCGTCGTAACGCTGCTTGGTGAACAGGAAGCGGATCTTGTACAGGCCGTTGGTGTCCGGTTGGGCGAACCGCCGGGGTTGTCCAGGCGTGGCAACGTCGACGAAACCGTTGACCAGGCGGGTGACCTGCGGCACGGGAGTAATGCGCGGTGCGCGGTACTGCAGGGGAGGCGACGAGGGATCGTCAACGTCCAGCCAGCGTGGCAGCGCCACAAAGGTCGCCCGGTAGGCCGGAATATCGGTTTGAGGCGAGGTCTCGACCGTTTGCGTGCCTTCGTGCTTGACCTCGATCACGTAGTACTGCCGCGCGTCCACACCGCGCAGATATTCCGAGACGGCAAGCAGCCTGGCCGCGCGGATGCCGGGCGTGTGCGCTTCGCCCTCCAGGCGCACGCGCTGGCAGGAAAGTTCCTGGGCGCGCCAGGAGGCAAGCGCCGAGCCCGAGATGGCCGAGGTGCTTTCCAGCTGTTCGAAATGATCGTCCGACTGATGGACCTCGCCCAGGCCCAGGACCGTGGCGGGCTTCGGCACGCTGGCCTGGCTCGACAGGGTAATGGTGGTGTTGCCCTGTTCTTGCGAGTCGTGCAGCACCACCATGTTCGGCGTCAGGCCGACACGCCGGTTCAATTGCATGATGGCGATTTCGCGCACGTCGGGGTCGATCATGCCCCGGGGGTAATACACGGCGGTGTCCGGGTCGGCAGGCTGCTGCTCGACGCTGTTGGCAAACACCACGGACTCCTGTTCCGAACCCTGCTCGAACCAGAAATAGACGCCGTAGTATTCCAGCTTGCGCATCAGGAAATCCAGGCAGGTTTCCTCGAACTGGCAGGTGAAATCGGCCTGCGTCTGCGTCAGCTGCGTCGCGGCGATCCGGTAGTCGTAGGCGGTGTCGTCGTTGCTGTAAGGCTCTGTCAGGCCGGCATACCCGAGTAGCTGCTTGATCAGATCGGCCAGGTCGCGCTTCAGGTAGATGTCCGACCAGCGCATTGAACGCAGGCGCGCAAGCCGTGGCTCCAGCGCCACCTGGTAGTAGTAATGGGTCTCGTCGCGCCCTTGCTCCGCGCCTTGGGTAATGATGCCGTGCCATTGGCGCACCGTGCCGTCCGGCGCCTTCGCGGTCAGCGTCGCGGGCTGGTCCAGCAGTTTCTCCAGCGCCAGGTCGCCTTGCGCGACCGCGAAGGTGATATCAAAACGATACGGCCGCGACACTGCCTCGGTGCCCTGCCAATGCGTCACGATGACGTTGGCGGCGGGCACCGCCTGACCGTGCAGCATTGAACTCAGCGCGGCGCAATCGAAGGCATAGTCGTAGGCGTTGGACATTATGCCGTGGCCTCCGTCGGCGTGATCTTCCAGCCGCCGTCCGTGCCTGCCTCGACATGCAGCGCGCTAAGCGAGCGGCCCTCGGCCAAGGCGGACAGGACCGTGTCGGACAGCACCGGTGTCAGGCTCTTGCGCAGGATGAAGTCAATGTTGCGCGCGCCGCTGTCGACTTCCGTGCAACGCGCGGCGATGGTGTCGGCCACGGTCGCCTCGAACGTCAGCGCGATCCGGTTGGCGGCGGCAAGCCGCTGCTGCAGCTTGGCCAGCTTCAGCTTGACGATGCCCGCCAGTTCGGACGCGGGCAGCGTGTAGTAGGGCACGACGGTCATGCGGGCCAGCAAGGCCGGCTTGAAGTGCCGCGCCAGCACCGGGTGTATCGCGCTTGCCAGCGTATCCGGATCCGGACGCCCGTCCTGCGCCAGGCGCGTGATTTCCTCGGTGGCCAGGTTGCTGGTCAGGAACACCACCGTGTTGCTGAAGTCGATGATGCGGCCTTCGCCATCGGCCAGTGTGCCCTTGTCGAAGACCTGATAGAACAGGTTGACGACGTCCAGGTGCGCCTTTTCCACTTCGTCGAGCAGCACGACCGAGTAGGGCCGTTTGCGCACGGCCTCGGTCAGCACGCCGCCTTCGCCGTAGCCGACGTAGCCCGGGGGCGACCCCACCAGCCGGCTGACCGTGTGCTTTTCCTGGAACTCGCTCATGTTGATCGAGACCAGGGCCTGGTCGCCGCCGAACAGTTGGTCGGCAATGGCCAGCGCGGTTTCGGTTTTACCGACCCCGGAAGGGCCGACCAGCAGGAACACGCCCATGGGTTGCTGCGGATCGCGCAGGCCCGATTGCGCGGCCTTCACGGTGGCGGCGATCTGGTCCACGGCGTGGTCCTGCCCGCGAATGCGATCCTTGATGTGGTCCGCCAGGGCCAGCACGCCGTTGACCGCGTCGCGCTGCATCTTGCCTAGCGGCACGCCGGTCCAATCGGAAACCACCCGCGCCACGGCGTCGGGGTCGGTCTCGATGAACACCAGAGGCTCGTGGCGTTGCAGTGCTTTCAATTTGGCACGCGCCGCTTCGAGCTGCGCGTTGAGGGAGGCGGCATCCGCGGCATCCACGCCCGCGGCAGCCTGCGCGGCGTCATCGGTCGCCGCGCTGTCGTTTTGCTGAGCCTTTGCCTCGGCGGCTGCCTCGGCCTCGCCCACCTGCCGGCGCAGGTCGAGTACGGCTTGCGCGGCGTCGCGCTCTTCGGTCCAGCGCGCGTGCAGCGCGTCACGGCTGCTTTCCAGTTCGGCGCGCTCGGCGGTAATGGCTTCCAGCCGCTCGCTGTGGCTGCCGGGTTCGTAGCGAACATCGCGCGCCAGCGCCTGGCGCTCGCGCTCCAGCCCCGCCAGGCGGCTTTCCAGGTTTTCGAGTTCGGCGGGCTTGATGCCCAAGCCAATGCGCACGCGCGCGGCCGCCGTGTCCAGCAGGTCGACCGCCTTGTCGGGCAACAGGCGGCCGGTGATATAGCGGTTGGAAAGTTCGGCCGCGGCCACGATGGCGTCGTCGCGCACCGTGACGCCGTGTGCCGCCTCGTAACGGTCTTTCAGGCCACGCAGGATCTGCACGGCGGTCGGCACGTCCGGCTCATCCAGCTTGACGACCTGGAAGCGGCGCGCTAACGCCGGATCTTTCTCGAAGTACTTTTTGTATTCGCTCCAGGTGGTGGCGGCAATGGTGCGCAACTCGCCGCGCGCCAGCGCCGGCTTGAGCAGGTTGGCGGCATCGGAGCCACCGGTCTGGCCGCCCGCGCCGATCAGCATGTGGGCTTCGTCGATGAACAGGATGGTTGGGCGCGACGCACCCTTGATCTCGTCGATGACGCCGCGCAGGCGATTCTCGAATTCGCCCTTGACGCTGGCGCCCGCTTCCAGCAAGCCCAGGTCCAGGCCCAGCAGGCGCGTGTCGCGCAGGAACTCGGGCACGTCACCATTGATGATGCGCAGCGCCAGGCCTTCCACCACCGCGGTCTTGCCCACGCCCGGTTCACCGACGCAGATGGGGTTGTTCTTGCGGCGGCGCGCCAGGATGTCGATCATCTGGCGGATTTCGCTGTCGCGCCCGAACACCGGGTCGATCTTGCCGGCGGCGGCCTTGGCCGTGAAGTCTTCGCAGAAGCGGTTGATGGCGGCATCGCCCGCGGCGGCGGGCCGGGCGGAGCCACCCGAGGCCGAGTCCGCGATCTGCGTGCTGGCCTCGTTCGAGCCGTTGACTATCGTGTCGAAGTCGCTGGTCAGCTTGTCGCGCGAGATGGCGCGCAGCGTTTCGGCGTAGCGGGTGCCGGCGCCGTAGTAGCTAAGGCGCGAGACCAGCGCCAGCAGCATCGCGCCACTGCGCACGCGGCTTTCACCCAGGGTGATCGAGGCGGTCAACCAGGACTCTTGCGCCCACTCGGTGAGCAGGCCCGCGAACACCGGCCGGCCAGGGTTGCCGTTCTTCAACTGGGCCAGGCTTTCGTCGAGTTGCGCGGTCAGGCGCAAGGGGTCGATATCAAAGTGGGCCAGGATGCAATGCACGTCGCCGCCGGGCTCTTCAACCAGCCTGCGCAGCATGTGTTCAACGGCAATTTCGTAATGGTTGCGGGCCAGCGTCAAGCCGGCGGCGCCTTCAAGCGCGGCCGAGCAAGTGGGGTTCAGGCGTGCGAACAGGGGTTTCAGTTCCACCAGCATCATTGCAAAGGCCTCTCGGAGATTCGTGTTGATTCGGTTTCAATCGGCAGGAAGATCTGGTCGTAGCGCGGCCACGGCCCCGTGGTGTCGCCGGGTACCTGCTCCGGCAACCACGTGTTCAGTCCCAACGTGTGCCAGCCTTCGCCCAGGCTTGCGCCGGGCCGCTGGGGGTCTACATTCAACGCCAGCTCGCAGCGCAAAGGCGTTTTCAGATACAGCGCGATCGCATTCACCAGTTCGGTGTAACGCTCCGTGCCTGGCAGCAGACCGGCCAGGCGCTCGGCCGATATGGGGCCGACATGCACCCGCAGGGCGCCCGCGCGTTCGTCGATGCGGCTGCCCAGCAGGGTGTCTTCTCCCAGGCGGCATGCCTGTTCGCCCAGCAGGCACTGCGCGGCCTCGGGGATGGACACCGTTTCCGTTACGCAGGGCTCGACTTCCACCGGCAGGTTGTCCAGCAGGCCCGACACGAGCGACTGCAGGCCCAGCGCGGAACGCGGGAACTGGTTGAAGTTTCCCGCATGCGGAAGCAGGGCGCGCGCGGCCTGCCAGCGCGTACCGCGTTTGCCGCCCAGGCCGACCAGCGCGAACAACTGGTCCAGGCGCGAGGAGTCGCGCCTTTCGGCGACGGCCAGCCACAGCCGGTTCTTTTCCCATGCGCGGAACAGCAACGGATACAGCGCGGCGTGAAAAATATCGAGAAAGTCGCGCGCGGTGGAGTTGCCCTGCAGGTATTGGTCGATCAGGTCTTCGGTATAAAACGTGGGCAGCGGCGAGGTCACCCCATACAGCCCGAAGAAATTTGCCGTGATGCGGTACTTGCCCGCGTCGTCGCGTTCGATCGTCTCGATATCGCGGTCGGGAAAAGACAGGGAAACCGACGGGCGCACGCGCACATCGCGGTTGAACACCGCCTCGTCGGGGTTGCGCAAACGCAGCAGACGCAACGCCTGGAAGAAGGCGTAGCGATGGCCTTCTTCCAGCAGTGGGTCGGTGCCCGACACCGCTACAGCAGGCGATAGCGGCCGATCTTGGCGGGCCATGTCAGGGTCTCTCCGTTGACGGTATCCACCAGCGTCAAGGCGCTGAAGGTGTTCAGGGCGATGGTGCCGGCCAGGAATTCGTCCAGCACGGTGCCGAACAGGAACAGGCTGCCCGGCCCGGGGAAATGGTCCCCCCGGCATTCGATGCGCACTTCGCTGCCTTGCACCGGCATGCCGCGCACGATGCGGCGTGCCGACTCGACATTTACGCTGGTAATGGATTCGATACTGCGGCGCGCCGCCGCGTTGCGCTGCGCGTCCACCTGGCGTGGCGGCACGTAGAGCGACAGCAGATCGCGCAGTTGTCCTTCACTGGCCAGCGCCAGATGGTTGGCGTTCAGGTGCGACAGCACGCGCCATAGCAGGGCGCTGTCAATGACGGGGGGGCAATGCGGCGTCACGCCATGGATGTTGCGAAACCCCACGCGGGGCGGCGAGTTGTCCGTGGGCTCACAGATATCGCCCAGACGCAGACCTTCTGGCAGATCGCCGTGGGTGCAGGTGAGCCGCGTGGACAGCGTTTGCATCTGCGGCATGCCGCCCTCGGTGTAGGGCAGGCTCAGGTAGTGGTCGTAGCCGCGATGCAGGGCGGAAGGCCGGATGCTGATGTTGTACGAGGCCTGGTCGCCGCCGCGAAACGCGGAGAAAGGATGGTATTCACGCTCGACCCCATCGGCGCCGCGCGCGCTGACGGCATCGACGGAAAAAATCCGCTCGGCGGCCTTGCTGGTGCGGGCAACGGGATGGATGCGGTAGTCCGGCTGCAGGTGGTCCACCCTGATCGGGTGCGCGTCCTGGCTGAACAGGTTGGCGGCCGGCGTCGCGTTCATGATGAAGCTGGACGGGCCGACCGCGGGCGCCCAGTCCGGCACCTGGTCGAACACAAGCTGTATCGAAAAACCCTTCGCGGCGCCGCGCGCGGTCCATGTCGACAGGCCGGTGAAATCCAGGAACAGCAGCTTCTCCGGCAGCGCGAAGTACTCGTGCAGGACGCGCCAGGCCGGGTGCGCGCCGGGCGGCCACGGCAGCAGTTCAAGATCGGGGCGCAGGCCCGCGGGCTCGATGCTGGACGGCGGCAGCACGGTGATGGGGCCGTTCTCGGCGCTGACGCGCACCTCGCGCACGTAGCGTTGCAGCAGCAGGAACAGCCGCGCGGCATCGGCGGGGGCGTCTCCCAGGAACATGCGTACCCGGTCGCCTTTCCAATCGGCCGCCGCGGGTCCTGACATGGTGAATTGAAGGCGCAGCGAGCGCGGCCGCGTGCCGCCGCCTTCCCACTGCGCGGACTTCAGTTCAACGGGTTCAAGCGTGACGGGAAACGAGGCGCGAAAAATCGTGCGCTGTCCGTCCACGGGCACCGAAGCGAATTCCGTACCCGCGGGAATCGTGACCGGTCCTTCCAGTGTCGAGCGCGGCTCGTAGCGCATGATCGTCATGCAGGGCAACGGCCGCAACATGTGCGGAAACAGCAATTGCGCCAGGTTCTGGATGAATTCCGGAAAGTCGTCATCCAGGCGATGCCGAATCAGGCCGGTCATGAAGGCGACGCCCTCTAGCAGACGCTCGACGTCGGGGTCGCTTGCGCTATCCGCGCCCAAGAGCGGCGCCAGCGCAGGGTTGCTCGCGGCGAATTCAGCCGCAAGCGTGCGCAAATAGCCCAGTTCCTGTTCGTAGTAGCGGTTCAACATGCCTTATTGCCTTCGCAGTGAAACTTTGCCGTTGGACGCCACGTGCGACGCCAGCCGCACGGGAATTTCGCGGTCGTCCACCGCGATGAAGCCTGAAATGGCGAAGCCCAGCGAAAGGACTTCGTCCTGCGTATTGGTGAAAGTGATCTGCGGCTGGCGCAGACGGGGTTCGTAACGCTGGATCATGCGGCCGATGTCCTCGATCATCTGCGTAGTCGTGCCGCTGCTGAACGAGCCCGCCAGATTGGTGAAGTCGGGCACGCCAAACGACAGGTCGATGGGCACGCTGCCCTGACGCGTGTTCAGGATGCGACGCAAGTGGTCCAGGATCGAGTCGACAAGAACCTCCGCCCGCGTGATGTGCGAACGTTCAACGTCCGAACCCAGGCTGGCGATGCGTTCAAGCAGGCGGTGTTCTCGCATGGGGATGCAGGCGGGGCGGGCGCATGCGCCCGCCGCTCGCCATTACGCCTTCGGCGCGAGCCAGGAGTCTTCGGACTCGATGCCGTCGGGTTCCCACGTCCAGACGATCTTCTCGTAGGTCAGCTCCACATCTTCCATGTGACCCAGTTGGCGATTGTCGGGTTGCAGGCAGTTCGGCACCCACAGGCGGGTACCGACGACCACCGCGTTGGTCAGCTGGATGGTGTAGTACTTCTCTTCCGTGCCCTTGGGGCTGATGCGGTAGAACTCCAGCGTGACGTCCTTGAGCTGTTCGCCCGAGCACAGCGCCTGGTAGATCTTCGGCGAGGACTTATCGATTTCCTTGACGAAGGTCAGGCCCAGATGCTGGCGCTTGCCCGAGGGCAGGCCGGACTGCGGGTTCTTGGGGATCTCGATCTTGTGCTCGACCGCTTGCACAAGGATCTTTCCCTGATGCCCGCTGATTTCGCAGGATCCTTCGATCTTGCCCTGGTTCTGTCCTTCAAGCGTGAGGTAGCACGGCATGGCCATGGTAAATTTCTCCTTGCAGTTGTTGAGTCTGAATGCAATTGCAGACGAAACCGGAGGCGTGCCGGTGGCAGCCGGCACGCCGGTTCCGCTGGATCAACGGGTTAGCTCTTTTCGAGTTTGCCCACCAGCGATAGCGTGAAAGACGCACCCATGTACTTGAAATGGGGACGAACCTTCAGGCCCACGCGATACCAGCCGGGATCTCCCTCCACGTCCGATACCGTGATTTCCGCCTGGCGCAGCGGACGGCGGCTACGCACGCCCGGCGCCGGGTTGTCCATATCGGCCACGTATTGGCGAATCCAGTTGTTCAACTCCGATTCCAGGTCGGTCTTTTCCTTCCAGGTACCGATGTTTTCGCGCTGGATCACCTTGATGTAGTGCGCAAGGCGGCTGACGATGAAGATGTAGGGCAGTTGCGTGCCCAGCTTGTAGTTAAGCTCCGCGTCCTTGCCTTCCTTGTTGTTGCCGAAGAACTTGGGTTTCTGCACCGAGTTGGCCGAGAAGAACGCCGCGTTGTCGGTGTTCTTGCGCATGGTCAGCGCGATGAATCCCTGCTCGGCCAGTTCGAATTCCCGGCGTTCCGATATCAGCACTTCGGTCGGGATCTTGCTCTGGGTTTCACCCATGGCCTCGTAGTTGTAGACCGGCAGATCGCCCACCGTGCCGCCACCCTGGGGCCCGATGATGTTGGCGCACCAGCGGTACTGCGCGAAGCTGTCCGACAGGCGGCTGGCGAAGGTGAACGCCGCGTTGCCCCACAGGAAATCCTTGTTCCCGCCCGACACGTCTTCGTTGTAGCGGAACTTCTTGCTGGGCACGGTATCGTCGCCGTAGGGCACGCGCAGCAGGAAGTTGGGCATCGTCAGGCCCACGAAGCGCGCGTCTTCCGTTTGGCGGAAGGCATTCCACTTGGTGTATTGCGGGCCTTCGAAAACAGCCGAAAGATCCTTCAGGTTCGGCAGGTCGGCGAACGAATCCATGCCGAAGAACTGCGGGCCGGCCGACGCAATGAACGGCGTGTGCGCCATGGCGGCGACGCTGGCGATCGATTGCAGCAGCTTGACGTCCTGGCCGCCGGGGCTGAAGGCGTAGTTGCCGATGATGGTGCCGAAAGGCTCGCCGCCGAACTGGCCGTATTCGGCGGTGTAGACCGCCTTGTACAGACCGGAACGCGTGATGTCGGAGGCATCCTCGAAATCTTCCAGCAGCGCCTGCTTGGAAACGTTCAGGATCTCGATACGGTTGTTCTCGCGGAAGTCCGTGCGGTCGATCAGGAATTTCAAGGAGCGCCACGAGGATTCCAGCTTCTGGAATTGCTCGTTGTGCATGATGGCGTCGACCTGACGGCACAGCTTGCGGTCCAGTCCCGCGATCATCTCGTCGATCAGGCCCTGGCTGACCTTTTCCTGCGAGCGGCTGGGCTCCAGCAATTCGGCAACAAAGGCCTCCAGGCCCTGGCGCGTAATCGAATAGGCTTCGTCGCCCGGCTTGACGCGGGTGGACTCGATCAGCTGGTCGATCAGCGAACCGCCTTCCTGTGCCGCGCCTTGCGCGCCTTCTTGCTGCTGCGGGGATTCCTGGCTCATCACTTACTCCTTGGCCTTGCCCGACTCAGCGTCGGATTCCTGTACGCCCAGTTCGCCCAGCAGCCGTTCGCGGGCGCCTTCGTCCTGGATCAATGCCTGCAATTTCTTGCGGAATTCGGGCAGATTGCCCAGCGGACCCTTCAACGCCTTCAGGGCTTCGCGCAGTTCGATCAACTGGCGCAGTTCGGGCACCTGGCCCACCAGCGCATCAGGCTCGAAGTCGCGCAGGTTCTCGAACTTGAGCGACACGGGAATCGCCTCGTCGGATTCACCTTCGGCAAGTCGGTTCGGCACCGACAACGTCAGGTTCAGGTTCTGCGCCTTCAGGACATCGTTGAAGTTGTCCTTGTCCACCTGGATGGGCTTGCGCTCGTCCAGCGGGGTTTCGGTTTCCTGCAACGTGAAGTCGCCCAACACCAGTTGCTTCAGAGGCAGTTCGACTTGTTCCTGTGCGTCGCCGGTGGCCGGCTTGTAGACGATATTGACGCGTTCCTTGGGGGCTACTGATCCTTCATTGGCCATGGTTTTCTCCTAGGTTCCGGTGGGTCAGGCGGCGGCGGTTGACTGCGAAAGTTGCCAGGCGGCCCGGCAATCCAGGCTGGCCAGCTTGGCCAGCAAGGGATGGGAGGGCCCGGCGTCTTCCGCGCCGTATCGCAGTTCGACGGCCGCCGCCAGTGCAAGGGCTTGCCGGGCAAGCTCCGGTTCCCATTGCTGCAGGCGGTGGGCGTCGAGTTCATCAATCAGGGGGGACATCAGCGCGCGAATATCCGCACGGTCGTCGAAGCGGTGCAGCAGCGCGCATTGCGCCAGCCGCAGGCGAAAGCGCTTGCGCAGCCCTTCCGTGCGGCGCGCAGCTTCTTGCAGGCGGTCCAGGGCATCGTCCAGGCGTCCGGCAGCCGCATCGGCCTCGGCGGCCGAGGAAAGCGATTGCAGGTCGTCGGCGTCGTCGTGCGTGGTGGACGCGCCTTCACCAGCACCGGTGAAGCTCTCCAGCCAGGCAAGCGTCTGGGCGTCAGCGAAAGGCTGGCCATCGTTGAATTTCATGCCGGCCAGTTGGGGCAGTCGGGCGACCAGGCGGCCAGTCTCGAACCCGACGCAGGCCGCGGCATCGGCGGCGCCCAGGCGGGTCAGCGCGGCATGGCTTGCGCGGTTCAGGTCCAGCCAATAGCGATGCGTGATCAGGTGCGACTCCGCGAACTGCACGACGGCCTGCGGTTCGCCGGTCTGCGCGATCTGCTCGAAGCTGCTGACGATTTGCAAGGGCGGCGGCATCAGCAAGGTGACGCCGCCTTGCGCAGGCGGTGTCTGTTCCAGCGTGGCCCAGGCGCACACACGATTCAGGCGAAACAGCAAGGGCAGCGTGGGCTGCGTCTGCAGATACCAGTCAACCAGCGGGCGCAGGCCGGTCAGTGCCGCATCGGCGGCAGCCCCCGGATCAGCCCCTGCGGCAGGGGGCGCCGCGATGCCGGCGGCAGGGGGCGGCGCGGCGGACCGGCTGACTGCGGCCTGCGCGGCGACGGGCGCGATAGCGGGCGCCTGCTGTGGCGCGGCGTCAACGACGGGCTCAGGTTGCGCAGGCGCCTCGACCGGCAAATTCCGCAGGGCGGAACGCAAGCCGTAGAAGGCAGGGGCTTCGTCATCGTGACGCTGCCATTCGCTGTCCAGCGCTTCCCAATCTTCAAGCATGGCCGCGTGCGCGGCGGCCGGCATTGCGGGGTAGCTGTCGCGCCCCGCCTGCAGGCGCTCGTTCAAATGGTCCAGCAACCACTGGATCTGATTGCGTCGGCCGCGCATGCGGGTGACGGCGGGCGACATGTCTTCCCAGTAGGTCGCGACCAGGTCGCGCAAGACACGGATGCCTTCGCCCAGGCCCGTCAGGCCTGCCGTTTCAAGCAGGCCGGCGGCGAGCCAGGTGCCGACCGCCAGATCCTTGCCTTCCTGCTTGAGGATGCCGTTGGCCAGCGCGACAACCGATGTCCAGTCCACGGCGGTGCTTGCGTGGATGTCGGTCAACTGGTCGATGTGCGCCTTCAGTGCCGCGAATGCTTCACCATCGCGCGGGCTAACGCCGGCGGGGTGGTCGGCTTGTATGGGTTGCTGCCCTACATCACGGTCGAAAAGCACTGCAGACACAATGTCTCACCTGTAATAAACCGATACGAGCGGGATTTCCCTGACTCGGATGTCGGCCCACCCTCTTATCCTGATGGCGTAACCGTTGTTACTTCCGCTTTGGAAATGATGCTATCGACCCCCCGTTGAGAAACCGTTGAAGCAATTGCTCCCCCTGTTGTTACATTGCGGCAGCAATTAAACGTTTATTAAACGTTTGCAAAGTAAAACGGGCCGGTGTTACCTTCCGCAAGATTGGGGGGACAACCGCCAGAAGACACAACAACTGTCACGGGGAAAAGAAAGAATGCTCATCAGTACAAGGCGCCTAGGGCAAACCCTTTAGGCGCGGCCGCTTGGTCTATCAGGGTCCCATGCATCCCAGTCTGCTGAGGCCCGTGCAACTACGTCTGTTGGGCGAATTCGATGTCGCCGTGGGGGACGTTAGCGGTGCGCGCGCCATCACTTACAACAAACCGAAGCTATTGCTCGCATTGCTCGCGCTTGCGCAAGGCAAGCCATATGCACGGGCGGATCTGGCCGACATGCTGTGGCCGGATGAATTGGGCAATGGGCGTGCCAACCTCCGGCACGCCTTGTTCGTGCTGCGGCGTCTGTTCGAAAACGTGCCGGACGTGTGGTCGGGCACGAACAGCACCCTGGCGCTCAATCCCCAGGTCATCATGGTGGACGTCCTGGCCGTTACCGGCAGTGCCGGCTACGAGGCGCTTGGCCTGGAAGAGCGCTTGTCCTATGACAGGGGCCGACTGCTGGAATATTCGGAGCTACCCGAAAGCGCCGCGTTCAGCAGCTGGCACACCAGTTGGCAATCGCGTATCGAGCGCGAGATCTCGGAATGCCGCAAGACATTGTTGACGCGCCTGGGCCGGGAGGGCAGGCAAGCCGAGGCGATGGAGCATGCCAAGCAATGGGTGCAGACTCACCCGGAGGATGAAGGCGCGCATCGCCAGCTGATACGCCTGCTGCTGGACAGCGGCAATCGCGATGCCGCCATGTTGGCTTTCCGCGATTGCGTCAGCCTGATGCGCGATCGCTTCGACACCGAGCCCTCTGAAGAAACCCGCGCGCTGATGGAAAACGTCGTACCGCCGGCGGAGCTGGGCGGCGTGACCTTGCGCGAGCAAAGGCACTACCGCCCGCTGGCGGTGCTGGCCGTGACCGTATCGGCCGACGATCCCACCCTGCAGCCCGAGCAAACGCTGCATGGCATGCAGATGGCGCGCAGGCACTTGCAGGATCTGGCGCGCAAGGAAGGGGGGCAGGTGCTGCTCGGTCTGGCCAGCAATATGGCGATCGTTTTTGGCCACCCGGTTCTGACCGAGCGGCCCGCGCACGCCGCTGCTCGGCTGGCGTGCGCCATTCGCGATCTGGCCTTGCCGCCGGGCATGCGTGTCGGCATGGGCCTGCACGCGGATATCGCGCTGGTGCACGCCGACGAGCGGCCAGATGGTGGCGCGCTCGTCACGCAAGAGGCCATGCGGCTAAGCTACCTTGCCGAGGCGGGCGAGATACTGATCGGGTCGGCGGTTCGTGAACGCCTGATGGATCAGTTCGCCGTGCGTCGTGAGAAGCGGCATGGGCGCGAGCTGTGCTTGCTGGATGCGCAACTCGAGGCCGCGGCGGTGCATCGCATGTTCGGCCGGGTGCGTGAATTCGACAGCCTGGTGCGCATGTGGGCGCGCCTGCCCATGGCGCAGCCGCCGACGGCCATGATGGTGCGTGGCGAGCCCGGCATAGGCAAGTCGCTGCTTGCCGGCGTGACGGCGGAATATGTGCGCCGCACGGGCGGTGAAGTGTGCGTGCTTGCCTGTTACGAAGGTCATAGCGAAACGCCTTTCCATCCGGTCCGCGAGCATTTGCTGCAACGCCTGTCGCTGGAATGGGGCACGGTCGATAGTGCCGAACCGGGGTCGGCCGACCTGCCGACGCGCTCGGTCGATATCCTGTGCAAGCGCGCGGGGCTGGATCCCAGCTTGCGGCCGGCACTCAAGCGGGTGCTGTTTCCTGAGAATAGCCGCGGCGAAGCCGGTGTCCCGGTATCAGGCCACACCCCGCATGGCGCGCTGGTCGATGCGTTGGCCGCCATTCTGGCGCATCACGAAAAGGGCGAAGGGCCGCGCCTGCTCATATGGGAAGACCTGCATTGGGCGGATCGATCCAGCCTGTCTCTTATCGAGGCGTTGATGCGCCGGACCGTACGGGGGCCGATGATGCTCCTGACCACGGCGCGCGAGGAATTCGTTCGCACATGGGAAGCCCACGATCTGCGCCTTAGCCCCCTGGACCGCCAAGCCATGGGGGAACTTGTTGCCCACCGCTCGCGGGGGCAGCGCCTGGCGCCCGCGCTGCGCGCCAGGATCGTTGAGGGCGCCGAGGGCGTTCCCCTGTACGCGGAAGAAATGGTGCGTCAGGTCGCGCTTGGCACCGATATCGGGGTGACTCCCGTCATTGCCGACCTGGTCGCATCGCGGCTGTCCGCGCTGGATACCGCGGCACGCCACCTGATCCAGTTCGCCGCCGTGGCAGGCCGGCTGGACGATGCCTTGCTCGCCCGCGCGGCCCTTGCCGCCGGATTGAACCGGCGCGATATTCCGCGCTTGCTGGGGGACTTGCACCGCCACGGTCTGATCGACGACGGCATCCCGGCCAACTTCCGGCATGAACTGATCCGCACCGCCATTTACCGATCACTTGGCCCGCAAGAGCGCCAGCGCCAGCATGAGCAGGTTGCGCAGTACCTGATGAGCCTGGATCCGCGCACCAATGCGCCGGAGCCCGCGCATATCGCCCTGCACCTTGATCATGCGCGGCACGCGGATGCCGCGCATTGGTGGTGCCTGGCCATGCGGGACGCGTTGGCGCAGTCGGCCGTGGGAGAAGCGCAGGCCTTGAGCGAGCGCGCGCTGGGAGCGCTGCCGCTGATCGCGGATGCGGATCTGCGCCGCAAGGCCGAACTCGAGTGCCAGCTTTTGCGGGGGACGTTGTTCACGGCGATCAAGGGCGGGGGCGCGCGCGAAACCTCGCAGGCCTATGTCCGTACCGCCACATTGCGCGTCAGCGACGATAGCCCGCATATCCAGTTTCGCCAGATGTGGGGCGACTGGGTCGTGGCGCTGTGCACGCGCCCGCATGCGGAAAGCGTGCAATTCGCCGAACGCATACACCGCCACGCTGAGCTGACAGGCGATGGACTGCACCTGGGCTGGGCGCAATATGCCTACGGCGACAGTCGTCTGTGGATGGGCGATGCCGCCAATGCGGAGCGTTGGCTGCGCGCCTCCGTTGTGACGCTGAGCAGCCAGTCGGATCACAGCCTGCGCTTCGCCTGCTGTGGCGCGGATGGCGCCAGCCTGGCTAAAGCGATGCTGGGTCTGGCCTTGACGCTTCAGGGGCGCGACGCGGAAGGGCAGGCCTGCGCGCGAGCCGCCCTGGAAAGCGCCGATGCGCTCGACCACCTGGCCAGTCGCGTGCTGTGCCTTAGCCTGGTGGTCAGGCTGCATTGGCTACGGGGCGACGAGGACGCGACGCGCGAGACGGCGGCGCGTTTGTCATTCCTGGCCGGGCAAGCAGACTTTTCCATCTGGAAGGAACTTGCCCTGGGCTGGACGGGATGGGTGAATGCTTGCAATGGCGACAGATCGGGCGTTGCCGACATTGAGCGCGCGGTCGGGGCATGCGGCAAGGACCTGCCGGTCATGCAGTCCACGATGGAACTGATGCTGGCGCAGGCGCATCTGGCCTGGAACCAGATGGACGCGGCCACGGTGGCCGTTGAACGGGCAGGGGGGCTGATAGAGAAGTTTGGCACCGAGTCCCTGCGCGGAGAGTACCTTCGTTTACTGGGCGACACCTGGGAAAAACGAGGCGATGGCGCGCGGGCCGTGGCGTGCTGGCGGCAAGCCTTGACGGAAAGCCGCCGCCTGGGCCTGTCCATGTCGGCCAGGAAGGCAGAATCCCGAGTATGGGATGGCGCACCACAGGCGGCCTAGCGGGCCACTTTTTTTAGCGCGGCGCACTTGGTGGCGGACTCTTCAAAATAAGCATGCCCCCCAACCCGTGTAAAATCCACCCCCGCAGCATCTGCAATGGATGCGCATCGCCTCGACAGCGATACCAGTGGACTCGGCTTGGCCGGGTGGCTCGGCCGGGCGCCTATCCCTCGGACAACTCCAAGCGAATCACGGCTCGCTCCGGGACCAAAACAAACCCTCCTCGGTGTGAGGCATCGCTTGCTAACGTCAGGTTAGCCAATCAATGTCTTTTCTTTCTTCTTTTCGTCGCGAATGGATGTCCAATCCTCGCAACGACATTCTTGCGGGCATCGTCGTTGCCCTTGCGCTTATCCCTGAAGCCATCGGCTTTTCCATCATCGCCGGCGTGGACCCGCGACTGGGCCTTTACGCCTCGTTCTCCATTGCCGTGATCATCTCCTTGGTGGGTGGTCGGCCCGGCATGATCTCGGCGGCGACGGCCGCTGTCGCGGTGCTGGTGGGTCCCCTGGTCAAGCAGCATGGCGTCGAATATCTGTTCGCCGCCACCATCCTGATGGGCGTCTTCCAGGTCATCGCCGGATTCCTGCGGCTTGATCTGCTGATGCAATACGTGTCGCGGTCGGTGGTCACCGGCTTTGTGAATGCGCTGGCCATCCTGATTTTCATTGCCCAGTTGCCGCAGTTGATCAACGTCACGTGGGTCACCTACGTGATGGTGGCGGGCGGGTTGGCGATCATCTATCTGTTTCCGCGCCTGACCCGGGCCGTGCCATCGCCCTTGATCGCGATCATCGTGTTGACGGCCATCTCCATTTACTGGGGCCTGCCCGTCAACACGGTGGGTGACATGGGCAAGCTGCCGTCGGCACTGCCTTCGTTCCTGATCCCGGACGTGCCCTTCACCCTTGAAACCTTGCAGATCATTTTTCCGTATTCGCTGACCATGGCGGCGGTGGGTTTGCTGGAATCGATGATGACCGCGCAGATCGTGGACGACATGACCGACACGCCCAGCAACAAGCGGCGTGAATGCAAGGGCCAGGGCATCGCGAACTTCGTGACGGGTTTCTTTGGTGGCATGGGCGGTTGCGCCATGATCGGCCAGTCCGTCATCAACGTGAGGTCGGGCGGGTCGACGCGGCTTTCCACTTTCGTCGCGGGTTCCTTCCTGCTGTTCCTGATCGTGGTGCTGGGGCCCTTGGTGGCCAGGATTCCGATGCCGGCATTGGTCGCGGTCATGATCATGGTGTCCATCGGCACGTTCAGTTGGGGTTCGATCCGCAACCTGCGCTCGCATCCCTGGCAGTCGTCGGTGGTCATGCTGGCGACCGTTGTGGTGGTGGTTTGGACGCATGATCTGGCCCGGGGCGTGCTGGCGGGCGTGCTGTTGAGCGGCGTGTTCTTCGCGGGCAAGGTCAAGCGGCTTTTCGCGGTGACTTCAGCCTTGTCGGAAGACGGACGCACCCGTACCTATTACTACGCGGGGCAGGTGTTTTTTGCGTCCACCGAGCGCTTTGCCGAAGCCATCGATTTCAAAGAGGTCGTTGACCGCGTGGTGCTGGACGTTTCCGCCGCGCACTTCTGGGACATCTCTGCCGTAGGCGCCCTGGACAAGGTCGTGATCAAGCTGCGCCGCGAAGGCAAGGCCGTGGATGTCGTCGGTTTGAACGCCGCCAGCGCCACACTGATTGGCCGATTCGCGATTCACGAAAAAGCCGGCGCCGACGCCAAGTCCTTGGGGCACTAACGAGACAACATGTCGAGAATACTTGGATGCCTGGATGCCTGGATGCCCAGATGCCTCGCCCTACGCCGCGTCGGTTTGTGACTTGTCGGCCTGGGCGGCGCCGCGCCCAGCGACTTTGCCTTGTAGGATGGGTGTAGCGCGGCATGGTGTAGGCAAGAACATTAACGCCGAACGCGCGGAACCCATCACGCAGCGCTGAACGAGGCTAAGGCTTACCGCAGGAAAACAGCCGGTAGATGATGGACCAGGGCTATCCAATCTGCCGGCTGTTCTTGCTTTTGGCGGTCTACGTATTCGTCAGGCGCCGGTTGATGGGTTTCGCGCGATACACACCGGTATTCTTTTTGCGGATCTGGCGCGCTCCACCCATCCTACATTTTGCAGTTTGCCGCCTTGTAGGATGGGTGTAGCGCGGCACGGTGTAGACAAGAACATTAACGCTGAACGCGCGGAACCCATCAAGCAGCGCTGAACGAGGCTAAGGCTTACCGCAGGAAAACAGCCGGTAGATGATGGACCAGGGCTATCCAATCTGCCGGCTGTTCTTGCTTTTGGCGGTCTACGTATTCGTCAGGCGCCGGTTGATGGGTTTCGCGCGATACACACCGGTATTCTTTTTGCGGATCTGGCGCGCTCCACCCATCCTACATTTTGCAGTTTGCCGCCTTGTAGGATGGGTGTAGCGCGGCATGGTGTAGGCAAGAACATTAACGCTGAACGCGTGTATGGACCGGGGACATGGGTGACACATGTTCGGGGACATGGGTAACACATAGGTTTTTATCCTATTGGGGTGCTCTGAGGTCGATCTGTTGAACAATTTTGTACAGGAAGACGACATCAAGCACGCCGTCTTGCGAGGAGGGTCTGACCGCGACAGGCAGACCCGCCATTCCCTCTCCGACGAAGACGACGCGTCCGTTCACAATGATCTGCCCTTTGGTCCTGACCTTGAGCACTCGATCGCCCGGCTCGTATTCGATCGGAGGCAACGAGGCAGGATAGCGACGAGGGCTAGGTCTATATCTCGACAGGGGCGGCATCTGCCCCAACGCCTGGTGGGGCCGGACGTGGTTGTACTGTTCACGCCACTGATCCATGGCTTGCTGGCAGTCCGGCAGACTGCTAAACCCCCGGGCCTGGATCAACTCGCGCTTGAGCGTTCGATGCAGGCGTTCTAGCTTGCCTTGGGTTTGCGGATGATGAGGGCGACTGTGGCTGATACGCACACCCAGCCGCATGAGCCAAACCTCCAGGCCTGTCAGCCCCAGGCCGCGCACCGATGCCCAGGATGGGCCGTTGTCCGCGGTGATCCGTTCGGGCAATCCGTAACGGCGAAATACGGCCTTCAGGTGCTGCTGCACGGTTTTGCTGCGCTCATCGCCACAAGCCTGGATGCACAGGGCGTAGCGTGAGTGATCGTCCAATAGCGTCAGCGGATGGCACCGTCCCTGACGCGCGTCGGTCAGGGCAAAGTGCCCCTTGAAGTCCATCTGCCACAACAGGTTTGGCGCCTCATGCTCAAAGCGCTGGTTCGCCAGCCCGGCGTTCGAGTCCTCGCCTTGGACCCGATAGCCATGTCGTCGCAAAATTGCCGAGATGGTACTGGGCGCGGGCGCCGTAGTCGGCCCAAGCAGCGCCCGCAACTTGCGAGGCCCCCAGTACGGGTAACGCTTGTGCAGGTCGATCACCTGCGCTTCGATTTGCTCACACGTGCGCCCAGGACTATTGCCTGGCCTGCGAGACAGATCTTGCAACCCAGCCTGGCCGTTCTGCTCGTAGCGGCCCAACCACTTATATGCGGTCTTGGCGCTGATATCGAAACGCCGGCAAAGCTCCCGCACATTGCTGCCCGGTTGCAGGGCAAGCTGAACGAACTCCATTCGGCAGGACATAAGGCTTGACTCCTTCCACGGCATCGCTCGCTCCTAAAAACGACCATACCGTGATGCTAGAAGTGTTACCTATGTCCCCGAACACCCGTTACCCATGTCCCCGGGCCATACAAACGCGCGGAACCCATCAAGCAGCGCTGAACGAGGCCAAGGCTTACCGCAGGAAAACAGCCGGTAGATGATGGACCAGGGCTATCCAATCTGCCGGCTGTTCTTGCTTTTGGCGGTCTACGTATTCGTCAGGCGCCGGTTGATGGGTTTCGCGCGATACACACCGGTATTCCTTTTGCGGATCTGGCGCGCTCCACCCATCCTACGTTGTCGTTGCCGATGGCTTCGCATCCTTGCTGGTCATGGGCGCCTACGGCCATTCCCCGCTGGTGCAAACCTGCGGTAATCGAATCAGCTTCCCGCCCCGAAGCTGCATCCTCGCCGGTAGTCCTCGGCCCGAGCCAAGGTTCGATAAAAGTCCGCGCCCAGGTTGATGAAATCTTCCATTTCCTGCCGGGTGAGCTTGTGTTGCACGGTGTCCAGGCAGGCGGCGTAAGCGGCCAGGACTTCGGGCCAGTCTTCGAAGCGCCGCGTGCCTGATGTTCTGGTGATCATCTGGGCGACCAATTCTTGCGTATCCATAAGAAGCTCCTGCTGTCTCCCTACGTCTGCGTTGCCTGACGCATTTCCTCTTACGTTCCGATTGCTTGCGCCAAGCGCAAAGCCGCCCTTGTGGCGGCCCTGCATTGCTTGCGACGAGGTGGCTGCGGGGCGACCCGCAACTGTCCCGGGTTACATCGGCATCAGAACCGTGTCGATGACGTGGATGACGCCGTTGTCGGCGGCAATATCCGTCTTGACCACATTGGCGTCATTCACCTTGACCTTGCCGTCGGCGACGGTCACGGTGACTTCGCTGCCCTCAACGGTCTTGACCTTGCCGGCCTTGACGTCCTTGGCCATGACCTTGCCCGGCACGACGTGATATGTCAGCACCTTGGTCAGCGCGGCCTTGTCCTTCAGCAGCGCGTCCAGCTTGTCCTTCGGCACCTTGGCGAATGCCGCGTCAGTCGGCGCAAAAACGGTGAAAGGGCCCGGACCCTTCAGCGTGTCGGTCAGGCCGGCGGCCTGCACCGCGGTCGTCAAGGTATTGAACCCGCCCGCCGATTTGGCCGTGTCCACGATGTCGGCGGCATTGGCCCAGCCGCAAGCCAGGGCAATTGTCGTTCCAATCAAAAAACGCTTCATGTTGTGCTCCAGAAAGTGAGGGAATCAGGCGCCCGCGTCCTGGGGGGCCCTCAATATCGCTTCGCAACTTGGAAAACGCGATGCGTGAGGGTAGAGTAGGCGGCATCTTTCACTTCGTCCATATTTTGAACCTGTAATTGCTATCTTTATCGGTTCATAGGCGGGTCAAAATGCCAAACACTTCAAACACCGACCTAGACGACTCCGGTTCAACCGCGGCCTACCGCACGGGGGTTGCCGCCAAGCTGGCCGGCCTGCCCGTCGAAACCCTGCGCGTCTGGGAGCGGCGCTATCAGCTGTCCTCGCCGGCACGCTCGCCACATGGCCAGCGGCTGTACTCGGCCGAGCAGGTTCGACGGCTTAGCCTGTTGAAGCAGCTTGTGGACCAGGGGCACGCCATCGGTACGCTTGCGGTGCTGACGCTGGCGCAGTTGCAAGCCATGCTTGGCGCGCAGCCAAGCGTGGCCGGCCCGCCCTTGCGCGCCGTGGCGGTCGGCGCGACCCTTGTCCATCGCCTCTCGGCCGGGGGCGCGGGCCACGACGGGTCCACGGGCTACATGGCCGGGCCTGACGTGCATGTGGTCGGCGCCTGCGCACATCTGGAAGACGCCGGGTCGCTGCCGCGCCATGCCGACGTGCTCATTGTTGAAATTTCCGAGTTGGATGCCGATGCGCTCGCGCCCATTCAGCGCGCGCGGGACGCGACCGAGGCTGGCGCCGTGGTCGTTCTCTACCGCTTTTGCGCCAGCACCACCATACGCACCCTGCGCGCGCAAGGATGCCTGGTCGCGCGTATTCCGGCGCAGTTAACGGAACTTGCACCGCTGTGCCGTTCGGCGGTCGCCGGCTCGAACTTTGCCGCGCTTGCTCCGGCTTCGGCCATCACGTTCAACGAAGAAGCCTTGGCCAAGATCATGGCGCTGCGCAACCCCATCGCCTGCGAATGCCCCAGGCATCTGGCCGAGTTGCTCATGATGGTCGGCAGCTTCGAGCGCTACAGCGCCCAATGCGCATCACGCAATGATGCCGACGCGCAATTGCATCTGGCGCTGGAGCAGGCCGCGGGCCAGGCGCGTGGCATTCTGGAAAATGCCATGGGGCGCCTGCTGCAATCGGAAGGCATGTGGCCGCTGGCGGGATGACGGCGCCGCCCCGCACAGGGCGGCGCGTTGTCGATCACACTCCGATCGGTCCACCATCGGCGCGTTGGATCACCACCGTGGACGCGCGCGGGCGTACGGTGCCAGTGGCTGCGATCGTCGCGTCGTCCGTGGCGTAGGCCGGCCAGTTGGCCGGGTGCTGGATGTTCAGGAAGATGCTGGTGTAGTCCGGCGTGAACGCGAAGCCCGTAACTTCGGCTTCGTTGGGGCCGACGAAGAAGCGGCGCAGGTCCGCCTGATTGGACGCGTTGATGGCGGGACCCGTGCCGGTGCTGTCGGCAAGCGCGCCGGGGATGACGGCCAGCATCTGGTCGTTGGTGGCGCGCGCCACGTCGTTGTTGCGGCCGCCGTCGATGCCGTTGTCCGTCTGAATCCACAAGATGCCGCGGGTGTCGAAGCCGATACCGTCGGGGCTGGCCAGTTGGTTCAGCGCGGTCAGGCCCGAGCGGTTGGTGTCGGCGTCGGCGCCGGCATCCGAACCAAACACGAAGATATCCCAGTCGAACTTGGTCGAGCCGGCTTCGTCGTGCCAGCGGATGATGTGGCCGTTGACGTTGTTCAGACGCGGATTGGGCGGGTTGGTGCCGGTGCCGGCGTTGCGGCTGGTGTTGTTCGTCAGCGTCAGGTAGATGTCGCCGTTGGTGGGGTGCGTGGCGGTCCACTCCGGGCGGTCCATCGGGGTGGCGCCCACGAAGTCGGCTGCGCCGCGCGTGTTGATCAGAATGGCGTCCAGGCTGCCGAATTCGTCGGCCAGTGTACGGCCGCCCGCACCCACGGTGGTGCCCGTCAATGCCAGCCATTCGCCTGTGCCGTCCGCATTGAAGCGGGCCACGTACAAGGTGCCCTTGTCCAGATACTTCGCGCCCACGGCCAGGCGGTCGGTGCGCTCGGCGTCCTTCGGATCCCACACGGCTTCAGACACGAAGCGGTAGATGTACTCAAAGCGTGAATCGTCGCCGCTGTAGAAGGCCAGCGGCTTGCCGGCTTCGGGCTTGCTGTAGGCGGAGCCTTCATGGGCGAAACGGCCCATGGCGGTGCGCTTGGTGGCGATGCTGGCGGGGTCGTAAGGGTCGATCTCAACCAGGTAGCCGAAGCCGTTGACTTCGTTGCGCCAGTCTTGCGTGGCGTCGACGCCCGTTTCGGTGACGTTGAAGCGCGCGAATTCGCCCTGCACTTCGGTCACATCGCCCGCGGCGGTTTCCCACTGGTAGCGGCCAGCGGGGCCGGCGGAGACGCCAACGCGAAGCTGGTGCGCGGGGCGCACGCCAGTGTTCACAAAGCAGGCTGCCCAGTTTTCTTCCGCGGTGATGTAGGTGCCCCACGGCGTGTAGCCGTTGCCGCAGTTGTTGTTGGTGCCGCGCACTTGCATGCCGTTGGGCGAGAAGGGCGTCTTGACCCAGTCCGTGCCGCCGACGGGGCCGGCCAGCTTCATCGCGGTGGCCGACGTGAAGCGGCGGTTGTATCGCGAGTTGTTGACGATGTTCCAGCGGCCGTTTTCACGGCGCACATGCACAATGGCCACGCCGTGCGCGTTGATTTCCTTGCGCACTTCTTCAGCGGGGCGCTTGCCGGCCACCGTCGTGGGGCCGGCGGGGTGCAGGGCGCCTTGGTCGATGTATTCGTGGTTGATCGCGAGCAGGCCTTCGGTGGAGCTGCCTTCGATGGGGAAGAAGTGCATGCCGTCGTGGTGCATGCCCATGGAATTGAGCAGGTCGTTGGACGTGTTGTTGCCGTTCTGGTCCCAGGGCTGCGCGTTGTCGTTCAACGGCGTGCCCCACGGCGCGAACACGTGGGCCACATAGCCTTGCGGCACGACGCAAGCGTCCGTCATCGACGTGGGCAGGGAATCGAAGCCGAGCTTGAGCGGCGGGACTTCGGGCGTGGGGGTCGGGGCACCGCCGACGTTGTCGTCATCATTGTCATCGCTGCTGTTACAGCCAGCCAGGCCAAGGCTGGTCATCGTGGCGAAGGCGGCGGCAAGACCGCCGCGCATGACCATGCGGCGCGACAGATTCTTTTCCAGAATTTCGCTGAACGGGCTGCTCTGGCTGGGGTTGCGGACGATCTTGTCGGAGATGGATTTGCTCATGTGGCTTCCTGGCGTTGATGGGCTGTGCCTGAATGGACGAGCAATACTAGAAGCCGCAAATGAAAGGTTAATGACACCACGCTGAAAGGGTTTATGGGTGATCGGCGCGCGAAAAAAAGGCCGGCGCCGCTTGCGCGGGGCCGGCCAAACGCAAGCAAGCGTGATTATCTGGATGTGCTGGCGGCAGATTTTGTCGCTGCTGATTTCGACGCGACCAAGGTGCATCCGCCCTGGTCCAGCGGCCGGAAGGCGTTGTCGCCCGGAATGGTGCGCAGGATCTTGAAGTAGTCCCAGCGAGCCTTGGACTCAGACGGCTTCTTCACTTCCACCAGGTACATGTCGTGCACCAGGCGGCCGTCTTCGCGCAGATAGGCATTGCGCGCGAACATGTCGTCGATCTTCATGCCGCGAATCTGCTTCATCACCGCGTCGCCTTCCAGCTTGCCGCTTTCCTTCACGCCGTTCAGGAACGTCAGGACGGCGGAATAGACGCCTGCTTGCGCCATCGTTGGCACGCGGCCCTTCATCCGTTCGGCGTAGCGCTTGGACCAGTCGCGCGTGCGCTCGTCCATGTCCCAGTAAAAGCCGCTGGTCAGGACCAGGCCTTGCGCCTGCTCCAGCCCCACGCCGTCCACGTCGGTAATGAACATAAGCAAGCCAGCCAGTTTTTGCCCGCCCTTGATCAGGCCGAATTCATTGGCCTGCTTGATCGCCATGGTGGTGTCGCCCGACGAATTGGCCAGCGCCACGATCTCGGCCTTGGAGGCCTGCGCTTGCAACAGGAACGACGAAAAATCGTTCGATGCGCGCGGATGCTTGACCGAACCCAAGGTCTGGCCGCCCGCCTGTTTGACGGCGTTTTCGGTGTCGGCCTGCAAGGCGTGGCCGAAGGCGTAGTCGGCTGTCAGGAAGTACCACTTCTTCATGCCGGACTCGGTCAGCGCGCGCCCGGTGCCGTTGGCCAGCGCATAGGTGTCGTAGGTCCATTGCGCGGTGGAAGCCGAGCAGGCCTTGCCCGTCAAATCCGATGTGCCGGCCGTGGACGCCAGAAAGGCGATGTTGGCGGTGCGCGTGATTTCCTGCACCGCCAGCGCCACGGAAGAGGTCGGCACGTCGACGATGGCCTTGACGTTTTCCTGGTCGATCCAGCGGCGTGCGGTGGCGGAACCCACGTCCGCCTTGTTCTGGTGGTCGCCGGCAATGACTTCAATCTTGCGTCCCAGCACGGTCGGCCCGAAGTCTTCCACCGCCATGCGGGCGGCTTCCACCGAGCCTTGGCCGGACAGGTCGGCATTCATGCCGGAGAGGTCGGTCAGGACGCCGATGCGGATGGGCGTGTTGGGTTGCGCGTGCGCGGCCGGTATGGCGAATGCCCCGGCAACGAGCAGGGCGCGTAGGTAATGGTTCATGTCTTCCTCCAAGGGGGCGTCCGCTGTTTACGCGGATCTTTGCGGCATTGGTAATACGGCGGTGGGTTGGGACAGCAGATGGCACAACAGGAACTGATCGGTCTGCGCGTGCGCCAGGTGGCTCGCGTCGAATTGGGCGTCGATGGCGCGTTTGCTCAGGCGTAGCGCCAAAGGCGGGCAGGCGGCGGCATCGCGCGCCAAGGCCATTGCGGCGTGCAGCGCGTCGCCGGTGGGGGCCACTACGTCCGCCAGGCCCCAGGTGTGGGCGGTATCGGCGTCCAATTGCAGGTCGGTGAAGAGCGCCCGCTTGGCGCGAGCGGGCCCCACCAGGCTGGCCAGCCGGGGCAGGCCGCCCCAGGCCAGCGGCAGGCCCAGCCGCACTTCGGGCAGGCGCAGAAAGGCGTTGGTTGAAAGCACGCGCCAATCGCACGCCAGCGCCAGCACCGCGCCGCCGCCCACGGCCGCGCCTTCAACGGCGGCGATGGTGGCCTGCGGCAGGTTGGCCCACGCGCGGCACAGCGCCTCGCCCCGCGCCAAGGCGCGCTGCGTGGTCAGGGGATCGTCATGAGTCCACAGCGCGGGGTCTTTCAGGTCTATGCCGGCGCTGAAGACGGCGGGCGTGCCGGTCAGCACCACGGCGCGGATGTGTTCGTCGCGCGCTAACTCGGTGGCGGCAGCTATCAATGCGTCCATGGCGGTCAGGTTCAATGCATTGGCCTTGCCGCCACGGTCGTAACGCACCACCGCCACGCCATCGTCACGCTCGATTGAAACCATGCTCATGGGATTTTTCCGTGCTTGTTTTGAGGAATTTGGTGGATATACTACCAAGTATGTTGAAAGCCGCAAGGCTTCCTGGACGGTTCTTCATTGCGGGTGCGGGTAAGTCCGTATCCATCAACGCTGGATGGCCGCCGGGAAGTCATGAAAAATAAGGCGAAACCACAAGATGAGGAGACAGTTGATGAATGACGAGGCTGGGGCAGCCGTTCCCGAGCGCGAGGCATGCGTGCTGCGCTATCTGCTGGAAGCGCAAGCGAAAAAGATACCAGACGGTATCTTTGTTCAATTCCATAAGGGTCCGGCGTGGACCTATGCCCAGACGCTGGCGCAGGTACGCCGACGGGCAGCGACGCTGCGTCGCGCGGGCGTCAAGCAGGGCGATCGCGTGCTGTGCTGGATGGGCAATGGGCCCGAGCTGCTGGTCAGTTGGTTCGCCATCAACTATCTGGGCGCGGTGTACGTGCCGCTGAACACCGCGCTGCGTGGCCGCCCGCTGGCCCATGTGCTGGAAAACGCCCAGGCCTCGCTGATGCTGGCGCACCGCGCGCTGGTGGGGCGCTTGCAGGAATTGCAGGCGGGGGCGCTGCGTCACGTGCTGCTCACGGGTGAAGGCGATGGCGGTACGTCGTTCAACCCGTCCGAGCCACTGGCCGGCGTGTCGTTCGCGCCGCTGGTGGATGAACCGGGCGACCCCGCGCCGGAGCTGCTGGCTACCGAGACGCCCATTGAGCCCTGGGATACGCAGTCCATCATGTACACGTCCGGCACGACGGGGCTGTCCAAGGGCGTGGTGACGTCCTACGTGCAGATCTACACCATGGGGCCGGACGCCTTCGACTGCATCACGCCGGAAGACCGCTGCATGATCGCGGGCCCCATCTTCCATTGCGGCAGCACCTTGTACGTGTACGCCATGCTGGCTTATGGCGGGTCGATCGCGATGGTGCCGGAGTTTCGTACCGCCGAGTTCTGGGACGCCATCCGCGACACCGAAAGCACGGTCGTGCTGTTGCTGGGCGTGATGGCCAACTTCCTGCTCAAGCAGCCGCCGTCGCCGCGCGACCGCGAGCACACGTTGCGTAGTGCGTTCATCGTGCCGTTTGGCGAAGACGCGCCGGCGTTTCAGGCGCGCTTTGGCGTGGACCTTTACACGGTCTACAACATGACCGAGATTGCCAGCCCGCTAAGCGCCGGGCCGGGCCTGACCGAGGCCGGGCACTGCGGCAAGCCCAGGCCCTGGTTCGAACTGCGCGTGGGCGATGCGCAAGACCGCGCGCTGCCGGACGGCCAGGTGGGCGAGCTGCTGATCCGTTCGCATCGCCCCTGGGCGCTGTTCTCGGGCTATTACCGCAACGCCGAAGCCACCGCCGCGTCGATGCGCAACGGCTGGTTCCACACGGGGGATGCGTTTCGGCGCGAGGCGGACGGCACGTTTTTCTTTGTTGATCGTTTGAAGGACGTGATCCGGCGGCGCGGAGAGAACATCTCGTCGTTCGAGCTTGAGGGGGAGATTTGTGCGTACCCTGCGGTGCGGGAAGCGGTGGCCGTGGCGGTGCCCAGTGAGCACGGTGAGGATGATGTGCTGGCGGTGGTGACGGCGGTGGAGGGCGCGCAGGTGGATCCGGGCGAGTTGATCGCGTGGCTGGCGGAGCGGGTGCCGCATTACATGGTGCCGCGGTATGTGAGGGTGGTGGAGGAGTTGCCCAAGACGGCTAGTGGCAAGCTGCAAAAGCATGTGTTGCGCAGCGAGGGGGTGGCGGCGGGGACGTGGGATCGGGAACGCGCGGGGGTTCGGTTGCGGAGGGAGAGGTTGGGGTGATGGTGTTTAGGTTGCGGTGATGCGGTTAGGTTGCGGTGATGGGTTGCGCGCGTTGGGTCTTGGGGTTCTTGTTGAGGGCATTGCGCGCTTCACCCATCCTACGGTGGGGACAGCAGAAACGGGAGAAACGGCAGAGGCGGCAGAGACGGTGGGGGCGTCGCGGGGTGACCGCGACGTTTGCCGTCAGGGGCGGGTGCCGAGGCCGGCGATGATGGTGTGGACGACTTTGTTGGCCAGGATTTCGCGGTCGTCGCGGGTTTCGCCCAGGCGCGGGCGATACCAGACGGCCAGCCAGTTGATGGCGCCAAGTGCCGCCTTGATGGCGACTGATACATCGTCGATGGCCAGCGAGCCGTCTTCCACGCCTTCGTAGGCCACGCGCTTGAACAGCGCTTCGAAATCGTCGCGGATGGTCATCAGGTCGGCCAGGGTCTGGCGCTGCGCGGGGGTGGTCGCGCCCAGGCGATGCATGTGTACGCCTTGCACCACCACCGTTTCAAACGCCAGGTTTTCCATCATGGACAGCGCATGGTGCTTGAGCATCAGCGCCAGCCGATGCGCGGCGGTGCCTGGTTCCTTCATGACCGGACGCACGGCCTCGAAGTTGCGCCGCATGCCTTCGCGGTGCACGTCGAAGAACAGGTCGGTTTTTGACCGGTAGTAGTGGTAGACGCGACCTTTGGTGGCGCCCAGCCGGCGCGCCACGTCGTCGATGCTGGATGCGTGGAACCCCTGCTCCATGAAGCACTCGGCCGCCGCGGTCAGCAGTTCAATGTTGCCCATGCCGTCATCGCGTGCAGCCGTCACCGTAGGTTCCCCATTCATTGCGCCTATCTCCATCCATGCGTCGCGGCAAAGCGCCAGTTTAGCCAATCGCCCCGTGTCGCGCCGCGTGGCGGGACACTTTTGCACCGGCGCTCACCAGCGAACGGCGCACTATGCAAATCGGAAAAACGAAGTTTATACTACTCGGTATGTTTTGGTGTTCCATCGCATGACGGTGCTCTTTCGCGTGGCGCTTGTCATGCAGGCCTTTCGGGCACCTCTCTTCATGCAACTCTCTTCATGCAACTCCTATCGGGCAGCCCGTTTCCCGCAGTCCGGACCACGCAGCCCCTCATCGCATAGCCCTGATCACCTAGTCCAATAACGGCCTTCCATGACGACAGATCTTGCCTCCCCTCTTACCAGCCCCCAAACCCTGGCTGCCCTGGTTTCGCAAGAAATCGGCGTGTCGGATTGGCTCACCGTCACGCAGGCGCAGGTGGATCTGTTTGCCGACGCCACTGGCGACCATCAGTTCATTCATGTGGACCCGGAGCGCGCCGCACGTGAAAGCGCGTTTGGCGGGCCGGTCGCTCATGGCTTTCTGTCGTTGTCGCTGCTGACCCGGTTCAGCTTGCAGGTGCTGCCCGTATTCGAAGGGGCCATCGGCATCAACTACGGTTTCGACAAAGTCCGCTTCCTGACCCCGGTGCCCGTGGGGGCACGGATTCGCGGCCGCTTTGTCCTTAGCGAATTCACGTCCCGCAACGACCGTGAATTCACCACCCGCTACGCCGTCACCGTCGAGATCGAGGGCGCCGCGCGCCCCGCCTTGGTGGCTGACTGGATCACCATGACCGTGCTTCAAGGATGACCGCCATGACCATACGCTTTGACGAACGCATCGCCATCGTGACAGGCGCCGGACAAGGGCTGGGCCGCAGCCACGCGCTGCAACTGGCCGCGCGCGGCTGCCGGGTGGTGGTGAATGATTTTGGCGGCGCGGCGCAAGCCGTGGTCGACGAGATCCGCGCGGCGGGCGGGCAGGCCATTGCCGACGGCGGCAACGTCTGCGATACCTCGGCCGTGGACGCCATGGTGGCGCGCGCCATGGACGCCTGGGGGCGCGTGGACATCCTGATCAACAACGCCGGCATCCTGCGCGACAAGACGTTCGCCAAGATGAGCGCCGACGACTTCAACGCCGTCATCGACGTGCATCTGCTGGGCTCGGCCAACTGCGCGCGCGCCGTGTGGCCGATCATGCGCGAGCAACGCTACGGCCGCATCCTGATGACCACGTCCACCTCGGGCTTGTATGGAAACTTCGGCCAATCGAACTACGGCGCGGCGAAGGCGGGCGTGGTCGGCCTGATGAACGTGCTGCACCTGGAAGGCCAGAAGCATGGCATCCATGTGAATGCGCTGGTGCCCACCGCCGCCACCCGCATGACCGCCGAGATGTTCGACGCCGAGGCGCTGCGCGCGCTGGATCCCGCCTATGTGACGCCCGCGGCCTTGTTCCTGGTGGCCGAAGGCGCGCCCAGCCGCACGGCGTTGCTGGCGGGCGCGGGCACCTACGCGCGGTTGGCCATCGTGGAAAGCGCGGGCATGTATTTTCCAGAAAGCGAACGCACGCCGGAAAGCATCGCCGCGCACTTTGATGAGATCGCCAGCCTGGACACGCTGATCGAGCCGCCCGAGGGGCTGGCCCACGTTGCCCGTATCTTGAAGCGCGCACAGGAGGCCGCATGAACGCCAGCGCAGAACAACCGCAGCCGAATCAGCATCAGCAACCGCATCAGCAAACGCCGCAACCCCAGCGCGCCGCGCCGCACGCGCGTGGCGACTACCCGCGTCTGCTGCCGATGACGACGCGGCTGCGCGACACCGACGTCTACGGCCACATGAACAACGTGGTCTACAACGAATATTTCGACACGGCGGTCAACCAGACGCTGATCGAGCTGGGCGTGCTGGATCTGCGCGCCAGCGCCGTGATCGGCCTGGTGGTGCACAGCCAGACCTCGTACTTTCGCCCGGTCACGTTTCCCGACCGCGTGGTGCTGGGCATGCGCGTGGGGCGCCTGGGCCGCAGCAGCGTCACCTACGAGTTCGCGATGTTTCGCGAGGATGACGAGACGGCGGCTGCACAGGGCAGCTACACCCACGCCTATGTGGACCGTGAATCCAGCAAGCCCGTCGAACTGCCGCCGGCCTTGCGCCGCGCGCTGGAACCGTTGTTGCGCGCGGCCTGAGCCCGACGGCCGGCCACGCCGTAGCTGGCCACGCCTTCGCCGGCCACACCTCAGCCGGCCACACCTAGCCGGCCGCACTGACCCAAACGCCGCCCTGGGAGCTGCTGTGATCGACCACACCCTGCCTCGCGTCACCTACTCGAACATCCACACCGACTTTTCGGCGGTGCACGACCTGCTGGACCAGCGCCTGCCCGATTTCGAATCGCGCATGCTGGGCCATGACCATCGCCATCGTTTCGATGGCCAGGCGGTGGCGGGCGAAGACCTGCACGCATGCTATTCGCCGATCGACCATTGGTTGTTGATCGGCCGCTTCCCCTGCGCGGATGCCGATACCGTGGACCGCGCCATCGCCTGCGCCCGGCATGCGCAACCGGCTTGGGCCGCGCAGGGTTGGACAGCGCGCATCGCGGTGTTGCGGCGTCTGGCGATGGTGCTGTCCGAACGCAAGTACGACTTCGCCATGGCGACGATGATCGAGATCGGCAAGTCGCGCCTGGAAGCGCTGGGCGAAGCCGAGGAAGCGGTGGACCTGATCCGCTACTACTGCGATCAAGCCGAACGCAGCGATGGCTATCGGCAACCGCTGGCGCGCGCCTTCGATAACGAAAGCACCCACGATGTTCTGCGCCCGTATGGCGTGTTCGCGGTGATTGCGCCCTTCAATTTTCCGTTGGCCTTGTCGGTGAACATGATGTGCGCCGCCTTGCTGGCGGGCAACGCCGTGGTCTACAAGCCATCGCCCCGCGCCGCGTTGACGGGGGCGTTGCTGCTGGGCGCGTGCGACGCGGCGGGCGTGCCGCCGGGCTGTGTGAACGGCGTGTACGGCGGCGCCAAGACGGGCGCGCTGCTGGCGCATCACGCGGGCATCGACGGCTACGCCTTCACCGGCAGCCTGGACGTGGGCATGGAGCTGCTGCAAACGGTGGCGGCGGACCGCCACGCGCGGCCGGTCATTGCCGAGATGGGCGGCAAGAATCCCACCTACATCACCGCCAGCGCGGACCTGGACGTGGCCGTGCAAGGCGTGCTGCGCTCCGCCTTCGGGCTGCAAGGGCAGAAGTGTTCGGCGGGGTCGAAGGTATACGCGCACGCGGCGGTGCACGACGCTTTTCTGGAACGGCTATGCGCGGCCACCGAGGCCGTCACGGTGGGCGATCCGCGTGAGCGTGGCGTGTTCATGGGGCCGCTGATCGACGAAGCGGCGTGGCGGCGCTATCGCACGGCTTGCGAAGACGTGGACGCCGCCGGCCGGCTGCTGTCGGGCGGACGTCGCTTGAGCGCGGGAGAGCTGGCATATGGCCATTACGTGCGCCCGGCCGTGGCGGCAGGTCTGCCCGCCGAGCACCGCTTGAACCGCAAGGAACTGTTCCTGCCGTTCGTCTCGGTGCTGCCGTTTAACGACCTGCAAGCGGCTATCGATGACGGCAACGCGGTCGACTACGGTCTCACCGCCGGCTGCTACGCCCAAGAGCAAGACGAGATCGACCTGTTCCTGAACCAGGCGCATGCCGGCGCCTTGTACGTGAACCGCGCCAGCGGCGCGACCACCGGCGCCTGGCCGGGCATACAAACCTTTTGCGGTTGGAAGGGGTCGGGCATGACGGGCAAGGGCGGCCTGGGGCCGTACTACGTGACGCAATTCGCACGTGAGCAAAGCCACACCGTCTGGCGCCGATGACACGATCAGAAAGATCAACACGATCAGCAAGATCAACAAGATCAGCGAGAGCAGCCCGATCAGCAAGATCAGCAAGATCAACACGACCAGCACGGTCAATGCGGTCAAGACCTGGGAACCCATCATGAGAGAAGCCGTCATCGTTTCGACCGCCCGCACGCCGATCGGCCGGGCTTATCGCGGGGCGTTCAACGACACCACCGCACCCACGCTGGGCGGCCATGCGATATCGCATGCGGTGTCGCGCGCGGGCATCGACCCCCGCGAGGTGGAAGACGTGATCCTGGGCGCCGCCTTGCAGCAAGGCACCACCCACATGAACGTGGCGCGGCAGGCGGCGCTGCGGGCCGGCCTTCCCGTGCACGTGGCCGCAATGACGCTGGATCGCCAGTGCGCCTCGGGCTTGATGGCCATTGCCACGGCCGCGCGCCAGGTCACGCAGGAAGGCATGGACATCGTGGTGGCGGGTGGGCTGGAATCCATTTCGCTGGTGCAGAACGACCGCATGAACCGCAGCCGCTGGTTCGACGATGCCCTGATGCGCGAGCAACCGGAAATATTCATGAGCATGCTGGAAACGGCCGAGATCGTGGCCAGCCGCTACGGCATACCCCGCGCCGCGCAAGATGCCTACGCGCTGCGCTCGCAGCAACGCACGGCCACCGCCCAGGCCGCCGGCCGCTTCGATGAAGAGATCGTGCCGCTCGCCGCCATCAAGCAGGTGACCGACCGCGCCACTGGCGAGACCTCCGCGCAGGCGGTGACCCTGACCCGCGACGAGGGCAACCGGCCCGACACCTCGCTGGACAGCCTGGCCGCGCTGCAACCTGTGTTCAAGAACGGCCAGCGCTTGGAAGTCGGCCACCACATCACGGCCGGCAATTCCTCGCAACTGTCGGACGGGGCCTCGGCCTGCGTGGTGATGGAAGCCGCCCAGGCGCGCCGCCGTGGGCTGACACCGCTGGGCATCTATCGGGGCATGGCCGTGGCGGGCTGCGGCCCGGAAGAGATGGGCGTCGGGCCGGTGCACGCCGTGCCGCGATTGCTGGCGCGACACGGTTTGAAGGTCGATGACATCGGCTTGTGGGAACTGAACGAAGCCTTCGCTTGCCAGGTGCTGTACTGCCGCGATCAGTTGGGCATTCCGGACGAGCGCCTGAACGTCAACGGCGGCGCCATCGCTATCGGCCACCCTTACGGCATGTCGGGCGCGCGCATGGCGGGGCATGCGTTGATAGAAGGCAGACGGCGCGGCGTGCGCTATGCCGTCGTCACGATGTGCGTGGGCGGAGGCATGGGCGCGGCCGGCCTGTTTGAAGTCGCGGGCTGAACCGGCCCGCGCGGGTTTGAGGGGTGATGCACGGCGTGCGAGTCCTGTGCGCCGAAGGTGGCCACCGGCACGTTGGCGCGTTGGCGCGTGGTGTTTGGTGCGTGACGCCAGCCAGCCGCTACTTGGCCGTGTTCTCGTCGTCCACGGTCAGGCCGCCTTCCTTCATGATGCCTTGGGCAATCTCTTCGGCGGACTTGCCGGCAAAGCCGTGTTCGCCGGCCGTGATGCGAAAGCTATCGCCTTCCAGCGGGCTCATCAAGGTGGCCGACGACAGCAGAATGCCGTTGGAACGCAGTTGAATGCGCTTGCCGACGCGCTCGCGGGTGAAATCGGCCAGCGCCTTGCGGCTGTCGGGCTTGAGTTCAACATCGACCACGCGTGCGCCGGTGTTATCGGCGCCGGCGGTGGCGCGTTCGGCGTGCAAGGTAACGCTGTCGGCGTGCGCGGCTAGCGGCATTGCCAGGGCGGCGGCGGCCGCCAGGATGACGTGTCTCAGTGAGGGCATCGCAATCTCCTGCTGTTGGACGACGCCATTATCCTAGCCGAAGTGGCGCCTGCCGTTCACTTCAAGGCTGCCCGGGCGGTCGCACGCCCAGTGCGCGCATCCAGGGCATGTCGGGCAGCCCCTGGATGGGCGGCATGCCCGGCTGCGGCAGGCCAGGGGGGTTGCGTAGCGCATCTTGCAGCACCTCGGCCCATTCGCGCGGGTCCAGGGGTTCGCCCATGCGCACGCGCAGGTCCAGCAGGTTCAGCGCGGCGCGGCGGTGGCCGGCTTCGGCCGCATCGCGGAACAGTCGCTCGGCCACGTTGTAGTTCTTGGGCACGCCGCGCCCCATGCCGGCCAGTTCACCCAGATAGGTCTGCGCGGGCGCGAAGCCCTGGTCGGCGGCGCGTTGATACCAGCGGGCGGCGGCCTTGTAGTCCTGCGTGACGTGCTCGCCGTTTTCGGCGATCAGGCCCAGCGTGGTCATGGCCACCACGTCGCCCGCTTGCGCGCGCGCCTGTAGCGAAGCCAGGCGTGGCTCGTCCAGGTACTGCGCGCCGCGTTCAATTTCGTACTCCCAGGCGCTGATGCGGGCCTTGATCAAATCGCGGCCCAGCGTGGGCGACGGGCCTCTGCCCGGTTCGCCGGCACTGGCGGAGTTGGCGGGCTTGGCTCCCGGTACGGCAGGCGTCTGGCCGTCCGCCAGGCTGGTGAAGGTGATGGTGCCGACCAGGCTGCTGGCGTAGTGCGGAATCTGCCGATAGGCGGTGGCCACCTGCACGTCGCCCGTCAATTGCTTGAAGAACGTTTCGACCGGTGCGGACGCCGGCAAGTCAGCGAGGCCTTGCGCGAAGTAGAACGCATAGGGACTGTGGCGCGGCCCTTCGTTGCCAAAGCCGTCTTCAGCCGTGGCGCCGGGTTGGGTAGAGAACGCGATCAGTTCACCGCCCGCGGGCACGGTATGGACCAGGCCCGCCGACGGCGCGCCGCGCGTCAGGTTGGTGCGGCAAGCGTCCAGCACCAGCAGGCGGGCGCGTACCTGCGCGCGGCGCAGGGCCTGTGACACGCGCTTCAAACTCAGCGAGCCTTGCTGCGCGGTGCGGATGCGCACCTCGGCCAGCGGCACGGGCAGTTCCACCCCGAACAGGTAGTTCACATCGTCCACCGCCACCGCGTGGCCCGCGAAGTACACCAGCGCCAGGTCGGCGCCCGTGGCGCGGGTGGCGAACTCGTCCACCGCCGCTTCCATCTGGGCGGTGGTCAGGTCGGTCAGCAAGGTGACGTCCAGGTTGCGCTTGCGCAGCGTGTCGGCGACCAGGCGCGCGTCGTTGACCGGGTTCGCCAAGGCGTTGGCGGGCAGCGCGTAGCGGGCGTTGCCGATGACCAAGGCAAAGCGGCGCTTGGCCGGTACAGGGGTTGGCGCCGGGATTGGCGTGGGGTTGCTCAAGCCAATGCTGTGCCAGGCCAGCAGGCCGACGCCGAGGGAGGCGGCCAGCAGACGGCGTCGCGCGGACAGGCGAGACAACGAGGGGGAGAGGGCGTTCACGGGCGCTTTCATGGTTTGGGGCAGACGCCGGCCGGCGCCACGGACACGGACCGCGCACCCAGCGCCTGCGCGGCGTCATGCAAGGAGGACTCGCGCGCCGCGCTCAACACGAAGCGGCCGTCTTCGTCGGGGCCCGCCACAACGGACACGGCGTATTGGGACAAGGTATTGCGCAATTGCTTGGCGGTCACGCCGTCGGGCAAATCCACCACCAGGCGCGGGCAAGCGCCGCCGCCCCGGGTCAGCGTGCCGCCCGACAGCGGCACGCCGTCGGACATGGCGCCCGGCATTGCTCCCGATCCTGCGCCTGATCCCGCGCCCGTCACGCTGCCGTCTTGCGGTGCTTGCAGCACGACCACGACGGACAGCGCGATCGCCAGCGCCCAGCCCAAGGGCATGAGCGGGCTGGCGGGTGTGGGCCACAACCATTGCCACACGCGCGCGCGGGTGGTTTTGATGTCGGGCTTCGGCGTGGACGCTATCCGTGCCTGCTCGGCCAGCGCGCGCAGAAAGCCGGTGTCGCGCTCGGCCTGGCCGATGTCGTTGTGCGCCATCTGGCGCGCTTGCGCCAGCGTGCGCCAGTCGTCGACCTCGGCCTGTAGCGCGGGGTCGCGCGCCAGGTCGGCCTCGAACGCGCGGCGCGCGTCGTCGTCGAGCTCGCCGGACAAGTAGGACAGTACGCGGTCTTCAGACATGATCAGTCCATTCCTTTGCGCGTGCAGTCCGCCACAAGCTTGCGTGCCGCGTGCAGGCGGCTCTTGACGGTGGGCACGTGCAGGTCTTGCTGCTTGGCGATCTGTTCCATCGGCACTTCGTCCAGATACAGGAACATCGTGGCGCGCAAGGTATCGCTTAGTTTGTTGAGGCAGTCGCGCATGCGCTGCACGACCGACAGGTGCTCGTAGGCATGCGCCGGGTCGGCAAACGGCGAGGGGTCGCCAACGTCTTCGGCGTCGTCAAAGACGTTGTCGTCCGCGTCGCCGTCGGCGTTTGGTCCGTTCCAATTAACTTCGTGCCGCGTGCGCCGATGCATCTGAATCAGCTCGTGCAACGATCCCCGGTACAGGTAGCCGCCCAGCTTGCTGACCGCCAATTCATGCGCCGCCCAACCGCCCGGCGGCTGGCCGTGCTGAAAGCCTTCGTCCTTGAACGTGCGGGTTTGCAGGAACTTCATCAGCGCGTTGTTGAATGCGTCCACCACGCCTTCCGGCGAGGTGTTGAAGAACTTCTTGCGCAACTTCAGCGTGATGTGGTGCTCGGCCTTGTTGCGGAACTCCAGCGCGTAGCGGGGGTCGGCATGCATGATGCGCAACAGCGCGTCGACGTTGGTGATGACGTAGCGCTTGGGTTCGAGCGAGTTCATGGTTTAGCTTGTTGTTGGCGAACTGGACGCGCGTGACGTCAGCCCATCGGCGCGGGACGCCGCCGCCCTGCAAGACGAGGGCAGCGGCACCTTAGCCGTGCAAGCCAGGAAAATCAAGCGCGGCGGCGCAGCACGGCGATGCCGCGAATGGTGAAGCCCGCCACGATCGCCAACGACAGATAGAAGCCGAAACCAAAGCTCAGGCTGCTCCACAGCGTGGAGGCCATGTCGCCCGCCATGTTGCGGCTGGCGCGCGAATTGCCCATGAAGCCCGCGAATTGGCGCGTGGCCTCCATCAGTTCGCGCACTTGCGAGACCACACCGGCCAGCGCAATGCCCCACAAGACCAGCGGCATGAAGTAGCCCAGGCGGGCGGCGCGCTGCGGCATCAGCGACGGCAGCAAGGGGCCCACCACGGCCAGCAGCCACAGCAGTGCATAGATGCCCGCGCCGGACGCTTCACCCGCCATGGCGCCTTGCGCGCTGCCGCCGTTTTGCAGGCGCAAGAGGTCATAGAAGCTGAGGCTGGCGTTGGACCCCATCATGCGCACGGTGATCACCGAGAACACGGTCGTGGCCAGCAAAAACAGCAATGCGCCCACGGCGTCGCCACGGTTGACGCGGGCGGCGGCGGGGGCGGCGATGGCTAGCAAACGGCCGCCGAGGGTCTTGGCCTGGGTCAGGGCGTCGCGCAGCGCTTTCTCTTGCATGGTCTTTCCTTGTGGGTGGCGGCACTGTGTGCCTGTACCCACCTCTATGCACGGCGCGAGGAAAGGTTCGATTTATTTTTCTTGGGGTTCGTCGAACCTATTTTTCGAACCTTTCCGCGCCGGGTGCGTAGCAGAGGGCAAGGGCGCGGGTTGTCGCGCCACCTTTCATCCTTTGCCATACCCCCAACGGAGAGTCTCCTCATGTCCAACCCCACCCCGCTGACCGCCCTGTACCAGAACGTGGTCCAGGAAGAACTGGGCCTGGTCGCCCGCATTGACGAAGACGGCGACGTGCTGTTTCGCCACCCGGACCTGGGCACCATGTTCTTCAGCCTGAGCGAGTCGGACCCGGAGTTTTTGCGCCTGGTCTACCCGAGCTTTGTCGACGCCGAGGAACTGGGCCTGAGCCGCGTGCAACTGCTGGAAGTCATCAACGCGGTCAACCATCGCTGCAAGGCGGTCAAGCTCAGCTTGCAGCAAGACCGCGACGGCAAGCCCGGGCGCGTGACGGCATCGCTTGAGAGCTTTGTGGCCGCCGCCGATACGCTGCCGGCCGAAGCCTTGCTGCGCGCCATCATCGCGCGTTGCGTGTCGGTCATCCGCCATAGCGCGAACGAATTGGTCAAGGACGTGCTGGAGAGCAAGCAAGGCGGCGTCAGCAAAAGCTGATTAAAAAATGCGGGCGCTGTGGCGTCCGCGGAATTGAAACAAGCCTGGCCTCGTCTTGTAACTTTGAGATACATTGCGGGGCCGTTCCTGACACCACGATGATCTCGATGCACCCGTTCTTGTTCCGTTCGTTGACCCTGCGCCTTGCGGCCGCGCTGCTGTTGCTGGGAGGCTTGAGCGCTTGCGCGGTCAAGACCAATTCCCGTGGCGGCTACGTCTATAGCGTCGACACCGCGGCCTTGTTCGGCACCGAGATCGGCCAGTTCCCCTTGCAAGACGGGGGCTTGGGCACGTTGCGGCGCGAAGGCAAGAACTTCTCGGTCAAGCTGTCGGGCAACCAGCGCGTGGTGCCCTTGAACAATGTGGAGTCGGCCCGGGTGGCGCGCACCGAGAACGTGGGCCCGCGCACCGTTGTGGTCATCGAGACGCAAACCCGTCGTTGCGACTACCGCTACACCGTGCTGGCCATCGAGGGCTCGGACGTGCTGTCCTGGGACCTGGGCAATTGCCGCGACCGCCCGGCCGTGCTGGTGCAGGACGACCGCAGCGCCATGACGCTGGACTTTCCCAAAGGCAGCGCGATCGAGCGCTTTGTCTACACGCAGGACGGCCGCATGCGTCGTGGCGACGTGAAGTCGGTGGCCGGTATGAATCCGCGCGCCAAACCCTTCGCCGACGAATCGCTGTACCCCTCGGGCTATATGGAGTCGATACGCCAGTACGGCGTGTATCCGCCTCCGGCCGCGCAGACCGCCAAGGGCAAGCCTGGCAAATCGGGCAAGTCCGGTCGACCGGCCAAGTCCCCCGCGCCGACGCCGGCAACGCCCGCCACCGCGCCATCCCAGAGCGCGGGCCGCGTCGTGCCCGCGCCGCCCGCCCCCGTGTCGGGCGGCAACGCGACGGCGGCCAACGCCAGCGTCTCGTCTCCGCGCGCTAGCGCCTCGCGCACGCCCGCCAAGCTGGACCTGCCCGACGAGGAAATCACCTCGACCCGAATCGACCTGAGAGATTGACGTGCGGCAAGCCCAGATTCGCCAGATTCTTATCCTGATCGCGCTGACGGTCGTCTACCTGAGTTTTGAACTTGGTTTCAACGCGCGCCTGCTTGACGTGGTGGGCAGCCGCGCCACGCCGCACGACATCGAAGAGCTGGAGTTCTTCGGCCGCAGCCTGTCAGGCATTGCCGCCGCGCTGGTGGTGTTGCAAGTGCTGTGGACGCGGCGCTTGCGTACCGGCAAGCCTTCGTTTCTGAAGATCGCCGTCGCCTGCGCCGTGACCGCGTTCGTGGTGTTCGGCGCCATCAAGACCTTGGTGAATGTGCTGGTGGATACGCGCGACGGCGACTTCCGCCGCATCGCCACCAATGCCGGCTTGCTGCAGCGCTCGCTGGTGCAGGGCGACCTGCATCTGGACGGCCTGGTGGACGACGCGGTCTATGCGCGGCCCGAGGGCAAGGCGTTCCTGGCGGTGTTCCAGGTGCTGCTGTCCAACATCGATAACCTGGACGAGAAGGTCGAACCCAAGAAGCGCCAGGTCATCCGCGCCGACCTGCAACGCCAGATGAAGACGTTCACTTTCGACGGCCGCGACGTGCGCATGACGGCGCCGGGCATACGCGGCTATCACCAGGTCTACACCACGGTGATGCAGTCCGTGGCCGACCGCTGGAAGAAATACGCGGGTGTGCCGGTGGCGTCAGACATCGGCCTGGCGCGCGAGCAGGACCGCGCGTGGAGCGATTACCGCAAGAACCTGTCGCGACGCGGCTGGACCCCGGAAACCGTGCCCGCGCGCTACGAGGACCGCGTGGTGCGCGACGTGCGCAAGCGCGTGCCGGTGCCGGCCGGCTGGCAGCCCCATGACCGCGCCACCTTCCACGAGGCGGTGGCGCAGCAGTATTGGAAGACCCTGCGCAGCCGTACCGTACACGTCGAAGGCGATGCCATTCCGCCCGGCCTGTCGTATGAAGATTTCGTGGCCCGCCCCGGTGTGCAAAAGCTGTTGCGCCAGGCGCTGTTGGTGCCGGCCAACATGAACGTGGCGGCCAACTACACCGATGCCGCCAGCTTCAAACGGCTGTACGACGGCATGCTGGACCACGCGGTGGACGAGGCCCTGCCGCGCTTTTCCGCGCACACCGCCGACTTTCAGCGCGGTGGACAGCATCAGCAGTTGGGCCAGGACGCGGCCCGTGCGGCCATCGTGCCGCCGGTGGCGCTGCTGTGCTCGCTGCTGGGCGCGGTGGGCCACTTCGCCAAGCTGCTTTACCTGATCGCCAAGCTGGTCGTCTGGCTGCGTACGCCTGCTGGCCAGGAACCGGGCCGCACTGCGACGCGCGCGGCGGGCGCGGCCTTGGTGTTGACGCTGGTCTGCGTGTGGACGGCGTTTTCCTTCATGCAGAACGGCGTCACGCAAAGCGAGCTGTTCCAGCAGATGTCGCGGGCGGATTCCGGGCGCGACGACGAATCCCTCGGCCAGGCGCTGCGCCGCCGCGTGCTGGCCAATGTGGCGCACGTGGTGGTGGTGGGCCAGGCCTACACCTACCCCTTCAACGAAGCGGTGCGCACGCGCCTCTTGGGCGGCATCAAATACGGATATCACGGCGATGCAAGCTAGGCGCCGATAGTCTGTGGCGAGCGAAGCCCGGTATCCGGGTTTCTCCCTATTTGCATACGTATGCAAGCCTTCGAAAGTGGCCTCACTTTGTTGAACCACTCACGATTGCAGGGCCAGAAAACCATGATTCGCTATCTGAAGCGCGGCCGTACCGCCGCCGTAAAAACCGACGATGACGCCAAGGTACGCGCCACCGTCGAAGCCATCATCCGCGACATCGAGACACGCGGCGACGACGCCGTGCGCGACTACAGCCGCAAGTTCGACAACTGGGACCCGGCGGACTTCCGCCTGTCGCGCGCGGAAATCGAAGCGGCCCGCAAGCAATTGTCGGCGCGGGAAATCGAGGACATTGCGTTCGCCCAATCCCAGGTGCGCAACTTTGCCCAGATCCAGCGTGATTCCATGCGCGACGTGGAAGTGGAAACGTATCCCGGCGTGGTGCTGGGCCACAAGCACGTGCCGATGAACGCCGTGGGTTGCTACATCCCGGGCGGCAAGTATCCGCTCTTGGCCTCGGCGCACATGAGCGTGCTGACCGCCAAGGTGGCGGGCGTGAAGCGCATTGTGTCCACCGCGCCGCCGTATCAAGGCAAGCCGCACCCGGCCATCGTGACCGCCATGGACATGGCCGGCGCGGACGAAATCCTGGTGCTGGGCGGCGTGCAGGCCGTGGTGGCCATGGCGGTGGGCACGCCCAGCGTGGCGCCCGTGGACATGCTGGTCGGGCCGGGCAATATGTTCGTGGCCGAAGCCAAGCGGCAACTGTATGGGCGCGTGGGTATCGACCTGTTTGCCGGCCCCACTGAAACGCTGGTGATCGCGGACGACAGCGTGGACGGCGAATTGTGCGCGGTGGACCTGCTGGGCCAAGCCGAGCACGGCCCCACGTCACCGGCCGTGCTGCTGACCAACAGTGAACAACTGGCGCGCGACACTCTGGCCGAAGTCGAACGCCAACTGGCCATCCTGCCCACCGCCGGCATCGCGTCCAAGGCCTGGGCGGATTGTGGCGAAGTCATCGTCTGCGACACGATCGAGGAAATGCTGCAAGTGGCCGATGAACTGGCTTTCGAGCACGTCCAGGTCATGACGCGGGACCCCGATTACTTCCTGCACAACATGACGAACTACGGCGCGCTTTTCCTGGGCCCGCGCACCAACGTCAGCTTTGGCGACAAGGTGATCGGCACCAACCACACGCTGCCGACCAACCGCAATGCGCGCTACACGGGCGGCTTGTGGGTGGGCAAGTTCTTGAAGACCTGCACCTACCAGCGCGTGCTGACCGACGCGGCCAGCGCGACGATGGGCGAATACTGCTCGCGCCTGTGCCATATGGAGAACTTCGCGGGCCACGGCGAACAGGCCAACATCCGCGTGCGCCGCTATGGCGACCGGCCCGACCTGCCCTGGTATCAGCCCGTTGAGGCGCAGGCATGATTGCGCTGCCCAAAGGACCCGACTTCCGTCTGGACGGACGCCGTGCCCTGGTCACGGGCGGCAGCGGCGGCATCGGCCTGGCGGCGGCCGCCGCGCTGGGGCGCGCCGGTGCGCACGTGACGGTGGCGGCGCGCCGCGAACCTGAACTGCTGCAAGTCTGTGAGGCCTTGCGCGCCGAAGGCATCGACTGCGCCGCGCTGGTGCTGGACGTGACGGACTCTGCTGCTGTGGATGCCGCGGTCGCGCAAGCCGACCCCTTCGACATCCTGGTGAACAACGCCGGCATGAATCGCCCTAAGCCCTTGGTGGAGCAGTCCGACGAGGACATCGACGCGGTACTGGACCTGAACGTCAAGGCGGCGTTCTACACCAGCCGCGCGGTGGCGCGCCGTCTGCTAAAGGAAAGTCTGCCGGGGTCGATCATCAACGTGTCGTCGCAGATGGGGCATGTGGGCAGCCCCCGGCGCACCTTGTACTGCGCCAGCAAGCACGCGCTGGAAGGCATGACGCGCGCGCTGGCCTGGGAAGTGGGTGGCGCGGGAATCCGCGTGAATACCGTGTGCCCGACCTTCATCGAAACCCCGATGACCGCGGGCATGCTGGAGCAGCCCGGCTTTCGCGATTGGGTCTGCGCGCGCAACGCGCTGGGCCGCGTCGGACGGCTGGAAGAAGTGATGGGCGCCATCGTGTTCCTGGCCAGCGACGCGTCCAGCCTGATGACGGGCAGCGCGCTGATGCTGGATGCGGGATGGACGGCCGCATGAAGACCGCGCCGCGCGCCCAGGACGTGGCGGACCTGGCGGACGTGTCCCAGTCCGCCGTCAGCCGCACCTTTACGCCGGGCGCCAGCGTGTCGGAAGCCACTCGCCGCAAGGTGCTGGCGGCGGCGCAAAAGCTGGGCTACCGGCCCAACGCGTTGGCCCGCAGCCTGATCACGCGGCGCAGCCGCATCGTGGCCCTGGTGATGAGCTATCTGGAAAACCAGTTCTATCCGCTGGTGATCGAGAAGCTGTCGCAGAAGCTGCAGAAAGAGGGCTATCACGTGCTGATGTTCATCGCCGAAGTCGATGAAGCGGCGGACGGCGTGCTGGCGGAAATTCTGCAATACCAGGTGGACGGCATCGTCATGGCATCCGCCATGCTGTCCTCGAACGTGGCGCGCAGTTGCGCCGAGGTCGGCGTGCCGGTGGTGCAATTCAACCGCGTGTCCATCCTGGGCGGGTTGGCGCGGCATGCCAGCAGTTCGGTCACGTCCGACAACTACGCGGGCGGCCAGATGGCGGCGCGCTTGCTGGTGCAGCGCGGCTACCGGCGCTTTGCCTATCTGGCGGGCCTGGAAGATTCATCGACCAGCATCGAACGCGAACGCGGCTTTGTCGACGGCCTGCACGAACTGGGTCACGCGCTGCATCGTCGCGAGGTGGGCCATTACGACTTTGATCGCGCGCAAGAAGCGGTGCGCAGGCTGTTTGCCGACCCTGGACCCACCGCGCCCGACGCGCTTCTTGCCGGCAACGACCACATGGCGATCGCGGCCTTGGACGTGCTGCGCCAGGAACTGGGCCTGTCCGTGCCGCAAGACGTGGCCGTGGTGGGCTTTGACGATGTGCCGCAGGCGGCATGGGGCGCGTACCGCTTGACGACGATACGCCAGCAGGTCGAACCCATGGTGGACGCCACGGTGGCCCTGCTGCGCGAACAGATGCACGCCGAACTGCAACCGCGCGACATCGTCGTGCCATGCAGCCTGATTGAACGCGCCACCGTGCGGGCAGGACCCTGATTTCTTTTTTACCGGCAACACTCCAAAGCGCACACAGAACGCGCTCAACACACTCAGCAGGAGACACACCCATGCGCAGCATTTTCATCCGTACCCTGAGCGCCGTCGCGGCGTTCGGCCTGACCGCCACCCTGGCTCACGCCCAAGGCGACGCCGCCGCCTGGCCCACCAAGAACATCCGATACATCGTGCCGTTCTCGCCCGGCGGCGTGTCTGACGGCGTGGCCCGTCTGATGGCCGAGCAGTTGAGCGCACGGCTGGGGCAATCGGTAATCGTTGAGAACAAGCCGGGCGTATCCGGCATCGTGGGCACGCAGTTGACGGCGCGCGCGGAACCCGATGGCTACACGATCGAAGGCGGCACCATCACCACGCACGCGGTCAACCCGTTCTTCATCAAAAAGCTGGGCTATGACCCGGTCAAGGACTTCACGCCGATTGCCCTGGTGGGCATGGTCAGCAATGCGCTGGTGGTGCGCGCCGACAGCCCCTTCAACACGGTGCAGCAGGTGATCGACGCGGCGCGCGCCAAGCCGGACACGCTGACCTACGGCACGGCGGGCGCGGGCACCTCGCAACATTTGTCGGGCCAACTGTTCCAGTCCATCTCCGGCACCCAATTGCGCCAGATCATCTACAAGGGCGGCTCGCAATCCATGGTGGATTTGATTGGCGGGCAGATCGACATGGTCTTCGAAACCGTTGCCGCCGCGCGTCCGATGATCGACTCCAAGCGCGTCAAGGTGTTGGGCGTGACGTCCGCCGCGCCGCTGGCCGACCTGCCGGGCGTGAAGCCGCTGGCCGAGCTGGGCTTGCCCGGGTTTGAAATGCAGTCCTGGCAAGGCATCTTCGCGCCCGCCGGCACGCCCGCGCCGGTGGTGGACCGGCTGGCGCGCGAATTGGCGGCCATCGTGAAGACGCCCGAGGTGCGCGCCAAGCTGCTGACGCTGGGCGTTGCGCCGGATGGTCGCGGCTCGGCGGCGTTCTCGCAATTTCAGCGCAGCGAAATCGATAAATGGGGCAAGGTCATCAAGGACGCCGGTATCCAGGCAGACTGATCGCCTTTCCCAGCCATAGCAGGAGACTTCCATGACCCATTCCCACCATCCCCTGGACGGCCGCCTGCCGCACATGCTGCGCAGCGGCAAGCCCTTGCGCGGCTTGTTCAACGGGCTGCCCAGCCCGGCCATCGTGGAGATGTGCGCGTATGCCGGTTTCGATTTCATCATTCTGGATAACGAGCACGGCAGCGCTGACCTGGGCACCACCGAACACATGCTGCGCGCCGCCCGCGCGGCGGGCATTGTGCCGGTGGTGCGCTGCTTTGAACACGACCTGCCGCGCGTGCTGGACATGGGGGCCAGCGCGGTGCAGGTGCCCATGGTGGAAAGCGCCGAGCAGGCGCGGCGGCTGGCGGCCATGGTGCATTACCCGCCCCTGGGCCGCCGTGGCAGCGCCTTCAGCACGCGCGCGGCGGGCTATGGCGCGTTCGGCGGGGCAGGGCACACGCAACACAGCAATGACGGCATCGGCTTTATCGCCATGATCGAAACCCCCGAAGCCATTGCGGTGGCGGCGGAGATCGCGGCGGTGGAGGGCGTGGACGCCGTCTTCATCGGTCCGAACGACCTGGCCCACGCCATGGGCCATGGCAGCGACTGGACGGCGGCGCCCGTGCAGCAGGCTATCGAGCAGGGCCTGAAGGCCATCGCATCGGCCGGGAAATGCCCCGGCATCATTGCGCTGACACCGGCCGACGAAGAGAAGTACGGCGCATTGGGCGCCCGCTATTTCGCCAACGTGTCCACCAGCATCATTACGCGGGCGCTGGCGCAGGCGGCCTCGGCCGGACGGGACGCGCAACTGCGCTATTGAAGGCAGCGCGGGTCGGGTGGTGGAAAACAAGGGCCGAAAAATGCAGGGCGGAAATTGCGCATAAACTTGGCGGCTTCATAATCCGCCGACCCTGCAAGGAAGCCCACATGCCCGCACGCGCGATTTCGTTTCTGTCCTGCATGTTATTGATTGGGGCGGCCCACGCCGGGTCGGCCCCGGCCGAATTGTCGTGCCTGTCGGACAGCGGCAAGGTGGCCTTGAAGGGCGTCATCCCGTCGCCGTCTTCCGAAGACCTGAACCTGACGCTGAGCTACTTCGACGCACAGCTCAGCTTCAACGACAGCACAAGCGACGGCAGCTTCGTGGTCTCGGATTTCCCGCAATCGGTGTTCCTGCTGCGCGTGCCGTCCCCCGGCACCGCGCTGACCCTGTACGCGCTGCCTGCCAGCATGGCGGTGGAAAAGACGAGCGACAGCGGCGACCGCTCGGGCACCTTCCAGGCCAAACTGACCGCGCCCCGCCCACGCTCGGCCACGGGCGCGCAGACGGCAACGCCGTTGACCGCCACGCTGAATTGCGAGTACCGGTATTCGCTGTAAGGGCTTAATCCGAAGGGAGGCAAGGCAGGTGCAGCGCCACGACTTCGGTGTCGCCTTGCACCAGGCTGGGGTAGCGGCTTCGAACCAGCGGGTCGTGTCCCGGCACGATGTGGTCCGGCGACTCGGCGTGGCGTAGCAAGGTCTCGTACCCAGCCAGCATGTCGGCCACGTTCAGCACGATGGGAAACGGCGCATCCAGGCCCATGTTGTCGTAGTAGTGGCTGGCATCCGAGGCCAGCACGATCCAGCCGCGCGCCGTATGCACCCGCACCGCTTGCAGCCCCTGTGTGTGGCCGCCGATGTGCAGCAGTTGCAGGCCCGGCGCAATCTCGTCGTGGCCGTTGTAGAAGTCCACCCGCTTGTCGTACACGCCCCGCACCACATCAAGCACGTCTTCCACCGCATAGGCGTGGCGCAGCATGTCGAAGCGCATGTTGCAGCCGCAGGCGTAGTGCAGCTCGCTTTCCTGCAAGTGCAGGCGGGCATGCGGTAATTTGCGGAGGTTGCCGGCGTGGTCGTAGTGCAGGTGCGTGACGATGACGTCCTGGATGCCGTCGGGCGCCAGCCCCAGTGTTTTCAAGGCATCGATCGGGCAGCGCAGGAAGTCGCGGCCGCGTGCGTCGGCGGCGGCGTGGTTGAAGCCGGTGTCAACCAGCCAGACGCGCTGCTCCCGGCGGATGACCCAGACGAAATAATCCATGGGCATCGGGCCGTCGTGCGGGTCGGGCGGCGTGATGAAGTTCTGCGCGCGGCGACGGGCCACGGTGGCATAGCGCAGGGCATAGACTTCGTATTCAGGCAGCGTCATGCGATTCCCCGGGTGGTTCGGATGTGGTCGAGTTCGGGCTTCAGGTAGTGCATCAGGCGCTGTGGGCTTTCCACCATGGGGAAGTGGCCCAGGTCCGGCATGGCGGTAAAGCGCGCGCCAGGAATCCGCGCGGCGACGCGGCGAGAATCTTCCGGGCTGGCCGAATAGTCGTAGGCGCCCGTCAACAACGACACGCCGAATGCGCGCGTATCCAGGCCGTCCAGGTGTTGGGAAGCGTCGAAGTCTTCGCTGTAGAACCAGAGGTCGTTGGCGTAGACGTTGTAGCCGCCTTGCGCGTAGATCCAGGCCGCCTCGCGGCGCGCGTGCAAGGTGGCGGCGGGGCCCATCAGCCCGCGCACGTAGGCCGGGTTGTGCGCCGCCTGATTCACCTGGGGATGGCACAGCATGGGTGTGCGGCGCCCAACGGCCTTGTCCGGTGCTTCCAGTGCCACCACGCCCGCTACGTCCGCCGGGCTGCGGGCGGCGATCACCAAAGCCATCGCCGCGCCCATCGAGCAGCCAAGCAGGACGACGGGCGCGCCCGCCAGTTGGCGGATCACGGCCAGGCAGGTGTGCAGGTAGGCGTCGCGGGTCAAGCGGGTATCGGTCCAGGCGCGGCCGGGCAGGGGCATGCTGCGCCCATGGCCGGGCATGTCGAAGGCGATCATTCGCCATTGGGCGCGCAGCTCGGCGTCGGCCATCAGCGCGTGGTATTGGCGGGAATCGGCGCCGGCGGTGTGCAGCATCAAGAGCGGCGGGCCGTCCGTCAGGCCGCTGGTTTCAACATACAGGGAAGTGCGGGTGTCGCCCAGATCCAGCGTGGCGTAATGGCCGGTGATGCTGCCGCGGTCCAGCACGTCGGAGGGCGCGGCGTCGTCCTGCTGCCCGCGCAGGATTTCAAACAGCCGTTCCAGGGGATGTAGCGCCTGCGCAATGGCCAGCGCATCGCCTTTGACACGCAGGCCCTGAGCCTGCCGATGCGCGGCGGTGAAGGAGTGGTAACCGGGGGGTGGGGTGGGGGTCATCAGCTTGTGCCAGGTGTCCGGCAAGGCGCTGATGACGATGCACTGCGAGGGGGCGGCGGGCTGGCCGGCCCAGGCGCAAATCCGGTCTTCAGGATCAGCGCCTACTTGCAGCCAGATGGCGCAGGGCAGGCCCCTGGCTGCGCTGATGAATTCGCTATCCTGCTGCGCCAGGGCCGTTACGGCCCTCAGTTCCTGGACGGTCGCCTTCACGGGTTGATGCCTCCTCTTGTTGGCGCCTGAGCACGTCGAGCGCGGTGCGTTCCGCGTTCACGATATGGCTCTGTGCGGCCGCTTGGGCGCCTTGTGGGTCCCGAGCACGGATGCGCTCGTAGATGTCGTCGATTTCGGCCATGCTTTCCGGCAGCCGGTCGGGGCGCGCGAACGAGGTGGCGCGCAGCAGGTTGATGCGTGACAGCAGCCCCGGCAGCATGTCCTTGATCAGGTCGTTGTCACAGCCCGACAGCAGCACGTCGTAGAAATCGCGCTTGGCGGCCAGCAGCGCCGACTTGTTGCTGCCCTTGGCCTGGCGGTGCAGCGCGTCGACGGCCTTGCGCAGCCGGTCGACGTCGGCATCGCTGGCCAGGCGCGCGAATTCATGCGCGGCAAAGCCTTCCAGCAGCGCGCGCAGGGCATACAGGTCGTGCGCCGCTTTTTCAGTGATGCGCACCACCGTGGGGCCACGATGGGGCTCGATGGAAATCAGCCGTTCGGCCTCCAGGGTGCGCAGGGCTTCGCGCAGCGTGCTGCGGCTGATGCTCAGTTGCTCACAGAGCTCCACTTCGCGCAGGCGTTCACCGCCCTTGATATGGCCATCCATGATGGCGCCGCGCAGATATTCCTCGACGCGGGTGCGCAGGGTGGTGGGCTTCTCGAAAATCGCACCGGTGGGGGTGGGCATGGCTGTCTCTCGCTTAGCGTGGCGGCGGGGGCAAGGCGTCATCCAGGCTTTTGGCCAGGGCGCCGCGCACCGCCGATTCAACGTAAAGACGCAATATATCCCGCCGGCGGGTCATAGCCTTAACCTCATAGCCTTAACCTCATCGCTTGAGCCCCATCGCCTTGGCCCCATCGCTACAGCCCCAGGTACGCTTCGCGCACGCGGCTGTCTTCCATCAGCGCGTGGCTGGGCCCGGACAGCACCATGGCGCCGGATTGCAGCACGTAGGCGTGTTCAGCCACCGACAGCGCCAGCCGCGTGTTCTGCTCCACCAGCAAAATGGTCAGCCCGCTGCGGTGGATGTCGATCATGGCCTGGTGCATTTCCTCGACCACCTTGGGCGCCAGGCCGTGGCTGGGTTCGTCCAGCAGCAGCAGCCGGGGCTTGAGCATCAGCGCGCGGCCGAACGCCACCATCTGCTGCTCGCCGCCGGACAAGGTGCCGGCGGCCTGCCGACGGCGTTCCAGTAGCCGGGGAAACAAGGCATAGACCTCGTCGCAGCCGCGTTTGAGGGCCGCGCCGTCACGGCGGCGGGTGTAGCCGCCCAGGTAAAGGTTTTCCTCGACGGTCATCTCGGGGAACACGTGGCGTCCTTCCGGCACATGGGCAATGCCCAGCTCGGGAATGCGGTGCGGCGGCAGGCGCAGGATGTCCTGCCCGTCGAAGACGACGCTGCCGCTGACCTTGTCCAGCAAACCCGATACGCAGCGCAGCAGCGTGCTCTTGCCCGCGGTGTTGGCGCCCACGACCGCGATGAAGCCACCTTCCGGCACCTCCAGCGACACGTCGTGCAAGACCGGGCTGCGGTCATAGGAGGCGGTCAGCCCCCGAATCTGCAACAGGCTCATGCGCCGGCCTCCATGTGCTCCATCGACTTGCCCAGGTAGACCTCGATGACTGTGGGGTTCGCCGCGATCTCGGCTGGGCTGCCCTCGGCGATCTTCTGCCCGAACGACAGCACCAGGATGCGGTTGCATAGCCGCATGATGGCGCGCATGTGGTGTTCCACCACGATGAAGGTGATGCCGGATTCGTCGCGCAGCGTGCGGATCAGGTCCAGCATGGTGTCCATCTCGGTTTCGTTCAGTGCCGCCATCACCTCGTCCAGCAGGAACACCCGGGGGTCGGTACACAGCGCGCGCGCCAGTTCCACCCGCGCCTGTTCGGGAAACGACAGTTCGCCGGCGGGCTTGGCGGCAATGGCGGACAGGCCCACGCGATCCAGGCTGTCGCGGGCCACCTCGCGGGCGCGCGGCACGTCGTGATGCAGCAGGCCGCCCACCAGCACGTTGTCCAACACCGTCATCTCGGGAAACAGGGCCACGTTCTGGAAGGTCTTCGTCATGCCCAACGCCGCGATCTGGTGGGGACGCAGGCCGTTGACGTCGCGGCCTTCCAGTTCGATGCGCCCGCCCTGGCTGGCGTACAAGCCCATCAACAGGTTGAACAGCGTGGTCTTGCCGGCGCCGTTCGGCCCGATCAGGCCCAGGATGTCGCCGCGCGCCACGCTGAACGACACGTCGTCCACCGCCTTCAGGCCGCCGAAGCGGCGCTGGATGTTCGAGACTTTCAGGATGTCAGGCATGCTGGCCCCGCTTCAGGTTGCGCAGCCGCGCCCACAACGCCGACAGGCCGCGCGGCTCGATCAGGATGATGGCGATCAGGATCAGGCCGAACGCCAACTGCGACACGCCGGCCGTGTGGCCCGACAGCCAATCGTTGAACACCTCTTCCAAGGGAATGATGACCAGCGCGCCGATCAGCGGCCCCGCCACCGTGCCCACGCCGCCGATGATGCAGATGAGCGCCACGCGCACCGACACGCCCACCAGCGAGAACACCGTGTCCGGGTCGAAGAAGTAGATGAACTGCGCGTACAGCGTGCCGCAGGCGCCCATCAGCGCGGCGGACACCACGGCGGCCAGGATGCGCGTTTGCGCGGTGTTCACGCCGATGACTTCCGCCGCTTGCGGGTTGGCCTTCACGGCGCGCAGGCGGTAGCCCAGCCGCGAATGGCTGATCAGCGCGAAGACGAGCGACGTGATGATGGCGGCCCCCAGCATCAGGTAGTAGTACGGAATGCTGGACTTGAACTGCATCTGCGCCCAGCCTTCGGCAAACGGAATGGACAGGCCCACCGGCCCTCCCGTGACTGATGCCCAGGTGTTGGCGATGGCGCGCAGCACTTCGCCAAACGCCAAGGTGGCCAGCGCGAAGTAATGCCCGCGCAGCCGCATGGTGGGCAGGCTGAGCAGGGCGCCCGCCAGCGCCGCCACCGCCATCGCGGCCACGATGCCCAGCCAGGGCGAAATGCCATAGCGCATCAGCAGCAGCGTGGACGTATAGGCGCCCAGGCCAAAGAAGGCCGCATGGCCCAACGAGATCTGATTGGCCAGCCCGCCCACGATATTCCAGGACTGGCCCATGGCCGCGAACAGCAGCACCAGCGTCACGACGCGCATGGCGTAGCCCTGGTCTTCCATCAACCAGGGCGCCGCCAACGCCACCGCCAGCAGCAGCGCCCAGGGCAAGAGTTGTCGATTCATGCGCATCATGCCGCCCTTTTCAAAAGACCTTCCGGGCGCACGGCCAGGACCAGAATGAAGATGGCGAACAGCACCAGGTTTTGCAGTTGCATGGGCAGCACCAGCGACGACAGCGACTGGATCACGCCCACCGCCACGCCACCCACCACCGCGCCCATCACGCTGCCCAGGCCGCCCAGCACCACCGCCGTGAACATCAGCACGCTGAATTGCGCGCCGACCGTGGTGGATGCCGTGAGATACGGCAGGATGATGCCGCCGCCCAGGGCCGTCAGCCCCACGCCCAGGCCGAAGGCCAACTGATGCACGCGGTGGGTAGAGATGCCCGACAGCCGGGCGGCCATCGGGTCTTGCGCGGTGGCTCGCACGGCCATGCCCCACCAGGTTTTCTTCAGCACCCACCACAGCGTCAGCCCGGCCACGGACGCCACCACGAAAGCCAGCAGATACGGCGCGCTGAACAGAATGGGGCCCACGGCCAGCGCCGTCATCTGGTAGGACGTCTGCACCGAGCGGAACTCCGATCCGAACAGGACCAGCGCCAGGTTTTCCATGACGATCAGCAAGCCCACCGTCAGGAAAATCTGCGCCACGGCCGGCGCCTTCATCACCCGGTTGATCAGGAACTTTTGCGTCAGCACGCCCAGCACGAAGGCCACGGCGAATGACAGCAGCGACCCCACCAGCGGGTCCAGCCCCAGCAGTTTCCAGGCGAAGTACGCCACGAACATGCCCACCATCAGGAACTCGGCCTGGGCGAAGTTGACGATGGACACCACCCCGAAGACGAGCGTCAGCCCGATCGAGATCACCGCGTAAACGCCGCCCAGCAGAATGCCGTCCACCAGCGCCTGCAAGAATTGCATGACCTTCCCCCTCTGCTTTCTATCTTTCGCTCAAGGTGGCGTTCAGCCGGCGCTGATGACGCGGCCCTTGGCCAAGGCCTGCGGCCACACCGACACCAGCTCGTTGTTCTGCCACTGCACCATGACGGGCTGGGCCAGCGTGTTCAGGCCCTTGGCGTCGAAATGCACGCCGCCGCCCGACATCACGCCCGCCCAACCCTGGTCGTACTTCTTGGCGCGCAGGGCTTGGGTCACGGCCTCGGGCTTGTCGGACGCCGCCACCTCCAGCGCTTCGGCCAGCACCCCCGCGCACACGGCGTGTTCCAGCGCTTCGTGCGGCATGAAGGTGCCGAAGCGTTTGCGGTAGCGCTCGGTGTATTCGGGCGCCTGGTCGTAGTTGGCCGGCGCAATCGACAGCACCGCCTGGGCGTACTGGCCCAGTGCCTTGGCGAAGTCGGGAATGACGTAGCCCGCCGCGCCGCCCACCACGGGCACGGTCAGCCGTTGCTGGCGCATCACGCGGATGATCAGCAGGCTGTCGTTCAGATACGAAATGGGGAATACGATCTGCGCGTCGGAGCCGCGCAGCTTGCTGATCAGCGGCGTCACGTCGGTGATGCCCAGCGGGTAGGCCTCGTCCAGCACGATCTGGGCGCCGGCCGCCTTGGCCGCGTTGCGCACGCCCACCGCCTGCGAGGTGCCGTAGGCCGTGTCTTCGTACAGCAGCGCAATCTTCTTGATGTCGGACGCGCCGGCCACAACCGACGCGGCGTAATCGTACTGAGCCTTGCCCAGCACCGAGCCCTTGGACACCACCTGGAAGATGTGCTTGAAGCCGCGCTCGGTGAGCATGTCCGAGAACGACATGGTCAACAGCGGAATGCCACGGCGTTCGGTCACCTCGGACACCGCCAGCGTCAGCGACGAGGCGTACGCGCCGATGATGGCCACGCAGCGGTTCTGCGTGATCAGGCGCTGCGCCACCGTAGCGGCGGTGGTGGGTTGCGAGGTGGCGTCCGCGATGATCAGCTTGAGCTTGGCGCCGCCCATCGACTTGATGCCGCCCGCCGCGTTGATCTCGTCGGCGGCCAGTTCCAGCCCCTGGCGGGAATTGATGCCGAACTGCGCGTTGGCGCCGGACAGCGGCAGGATGACGCCGACATTGATCTCGGCCGCCGCCGCCCGCGCCATGCCCGGCAGCGAGGCCGCCAGCGCGGCGGCGCCCAGTCCCGCGACAAAATCCCGGCGGCCTTGGTGCACGGCTGAGCGGCGCACGTCTGCGTGGCGCACGGCTGCGTGACGCACTACCTGTTTGGCGTTGCTTTTCATGCTTGTCTCCTGGCTTTTATGGGGAATGGGCGCACGGCAGCCAGCCCGGCGCTTTGCGGCATTATTGTGCTCAATATTTACGCAGTCAAGCATATTGTCAGACAATCCGACTATTGACGATCCGACAAAAATGGGCTGACAATCGACCCCGTAATTGCCCATCACCATCACCAACGAGGAACTCATGGCAGACATCAAATCCGAAACCCAAGCCCTGTTTGACCAAGGCCTGAACCTGCGTCGCGAGGTGCTGGGTACCGAGTACGTGGATGGTTCGCTGGCGCGCGCCAACGACTTCATGATGGCGTTCCAGCACATCACCACCGAATGGTGCTGGGGCTATACCTGGGGCCGTCCGGGCCTGGAAAAGAAGACGCGCAGCATGCTGAACCTGGCCATGCTGACGGCGCTGAACCGTCCGGCCGAGATCAAGCTGCACGTCAAGGGCGCGCTGAACAACGGCGTCACGGTGGAAGAGATCAAAGAGATCCTGCTGCAAGCCACTGTGTATTGCGGCATTCCGGCGGGGCTGGACGCCTTCAAAGTGGCCAACCAGGTGCTGGAAGAAGAGGGCGCCTTCAAGGAGCAGCAAGCATGAGCGCAGCGCAAGAACGCGTGGGCCTGATCGGCATCGGCAGCATGGGTTGGCCGATGGCGGCGCGGCTGGTGCAGGCCGGCTTCGCGGTGACGGTGTTTGATGCCGTGCCGGGCCAAGCCGATAAGTTCGCGCGGGAAGTGGGCGGCCAGGCGGCCGCCACGTGCGCGGCGCTGGCCGCGCAAAGCGACATCATCGTCACCATGCTGCCCACCAGCGGCATCGTTGAACAAGTCTTGAGCGGCGCCGACGGCGTGTTGGCCGGCTTGCGTGCCGGCAGCGTGGTGGTGGAGATGAGCTCGGGCGTGCCGGCCCATACGCAGCGCCTGGCTCAGGCCGTGGCCGAAGCGGGCGGGCAGATGGTGGATGCTCCCGTGTCCGGCGGCGTGCCGCGCGCGCGCACCGGCGACCTGTCCATCATGTTCGGCGGCCCGGCCGCGACGCTTGAGCGCGTGCGCCCGGCACTGTCGGCCATGGGCACGTCCATCACCCCGGTGGGCGATGTGGGCAGCGCCCACGCGATGAAGGCGCTGAACAATCTGGTGTCGGCGGGCGGCTTTTTGATCGGCGTGGAAGCCATGCTGATCGGCCAGCAATTCGGCCTGGATCCAAACGTGATCGTGGACGTGCTGAACGCCTCCACCGGCATGAACAATTCCACGCAAAAGAAGTTCAAGCAGTTCGTGCTGTCGCGCGAATTCAACTCGGGCTTCGGCCTGGATCTGATGGTGAAGGACCTGGGCATTGCGCTGGGCATCGCCACCGATACCGGCACGCCCACGCCGTTCGCGTCGCTGTGCCGCGAGCTCTGGGCCTCGGCCGGCAAGACGCTGGGCAAGGGGCAGGATCACACCGCCGTGGCGCGCCTGTCGGAACAGTTGGCGGGCGTGGAGCTGGGCGCAAAGAAAGCGGATTCCTAGATTTCACCCTACGGCGCGGCACGGTCCGCGCCTTTTTTTCAACCTGCATTACCCATAACCGCCGGTACCAGGCGGAGGGGCCGGCTATCGCCGGCACGTACAGCAAGGAGCGAGACATGAAGAAGACATTGCGGGCGGCCCTGGCCGTCGGCCTGCTTGCGCTTGGCGCCAACGCAGGCGCGCAGGACTACCCCACGCGGTCCATCTCGATGGTGGTGCCCTATGCGGCGGGCGGCTCCACCGATGGTCTGGCCCGCATCGTGGCGCAGGCCATGGGCGAGAATCTGGGCCAGACCGTCGTTGTGGAAAACCTGGGCGGCGGCGGCACCATGATCGGCAATCAGCGCGTGACGCGCGCCGCGCCCGATGGCTACACGATCACCTTCGGCAACATGGGTTCGCTGGCGATCGCGCCGTCGCTGTATCCCAAGGCCAAGTTCGATCCGCGCCGCGACATGGCCGCCATCGGCCTGGTGGCCACGGTGCCGATGGTGCTGTCGGTCAGCAAGAAAAGCGGCATCACCACGCTGCCCGATTTCGTTGCGCGCATGAAGAAGAACGGTGCGGAGGTGAACTTCGGCAATGCGGGGTCCGGCTCCACCAGCCACATCGCGGCGGCCTACTTCATGCATGTGACGCAGACCCAGGGCATGCAGATTCCGTATCGCGGGGCGGGGCCGGCCATCGCCGACCTGATGGCCGGCACGGTGGACGCGGTGATCGACCAGACCGTGACGATGATTCCCATCCATGAAGGCAAGCGCGTCACAGCCCTGGCCGTGGCCAGCGCCTCGCGCCTGCCGCAGATTCCGGATGTGCCGACGTTTGCGGAAGCCGGGGTGCCGGCCTTCAACATGAGCGTCTGGAACGGCATCGCCGCGCCGGCCGGCACGCCACCCGCCGTCATCGCGCGCCTGGAGCAGGCGCTGGCGGCAGCCTTGAACAGCCCCGGCGTGCGCGATTCATTGGACAAGCTGGCGGCGCAGGCGCCCGCCGGCAAAGACCAGGGCGCGGCGGCATTCCAGGCGCTGATCGCGCGTGACGTACCGCATTTCGCGGCCTTGATCCGGGACGCCAACATCACCGTCAACTGAAGGCCGGGGTGGCGCCAGCCGCTTTGTTGCCAGTTCCTTTGGCGCCACCCCGATCTGCTGGCATGATCACCAAGCGATCATGAAACAAGGAGACATACGCATGAGTACCATCCCGTCCACCCCGTCCGGCCAGCCGTCTCAAGAACCGCCGCTGTGCCTGGCCCCGTTGCCCGACATGGACGCCGCCACCTTCGACATCCCGCCCGGCGCCTGCGACACGCATGCGCACGTGGTTGCCGCCGACAGCAGCGCGTATCCGCTGGTGCCCGAGCGCACCTACACGCCGCCGCCCGCGCCGGAATCCGCTTACCTGGGCATGCTGCGCCAGACCGGCATGTCGCGCGGGGTGCTGGTACAGATCAGCGTCTATGGCACCGACAACCGCTACATGCTGGAAGTGCTGCGCCGCCATCCCGAGCAACTGCGTGGGGTTGGCGTCGTCGCGCCCGACGTCAGCGACCAGGAACTGGAAGCCATGCATGCCGCCGGCGTGCGCGGCCAGCGCCTCAACGTCTTGTTTGGTGGCGGCATCGGCTTTGACGCCATGGAAACGCTGGCGCACCGCATTGCCGGGCTGGGCTGGCACATGCAGTTCCTGATGGATGCGCGCCAATTGCCCGACCTGCTGCCGCGCATGCGCAAGCTGCCGGTGCCGGGCGTGGTGGACCACATGGGGCACATGCCGGTGGCCGATGGCACCGACAGCGCGGGCTTCCTGGCCTTGCAGCATCTGGTGCGCGACCACGGCTGGTGGGTGAAGTTGTCTGGCGCCTACCGCATCAGCGACCGCTTCGACGATTTCAGCGACGTAACGCCGTGGGCGCAAACGCTGATCGACACCGCGCCCGACCGCATGCTGTGGGGCAGCGATTGGCCCCACGTGCATCAAACGCGCATGGTCAACACGGGCCGCTTGCGCAACCAGCTTGCGCAGTGGGCGCCGGATGCCGACGTGCGCCACCGCATCCTGGTCAGCAACCCCGAACGCCTGTACGGCTTCACCCCGGCGCGCTAAGCGCCAGCACCTTCAGAATCACCCAAGAGACAAGCCATGCAATGGTATAGAGAGCTGAACAAGACCGAACGCCGCACCTTCATTGCCGCGTTCGGCGGATGGGCCATCGACGCCCTGGACTTCATGGTGTTCACCTTCGTGATCGCCACGCTGATGACCCTGTGGGGCATCGACAAGGGCCAGGCGGGAATGCTGGGCACGGTAACGCTGCTGTTCTCCGCCATCGGCGGTTGGCTGGCCGGCATTCTGGCCGACCGCTATGGCCGCGTGCGCGTCCTGCAGTACACGATCCTGTGGTTTTCGGCGTGCACCGTGGCCATTGGCTTTGCGCAGAACTTCGAGCAGTTGTTCGTGCTGCGCGCGTTGCAAGGCCTGGGCTTTGGCGGCGAGTGGGCCGTGGGCTCGGTGTTGATGGGCGAGATCGTGCGCGCCGAACACCGGGGCAAAGCGGTGGGCACCGTGCAAAGCGGCTGGGCCGTGGGGTGGGGCGCAGCGGCGGTCTTGTACACCGTGGCGTTCTCATTGTTGCCGCCCGAATGGGCATGGCGCAGCCTGTTCTGGATCGGCGTGCTGCCCGCCTTCCTGGTGCTGTACATCCGCAAGAACGTGCCCGAACCCGAAGTGTTCAAGCGCGCCCAGGCCAAGGTGCAGGCGGGCGAGGCGCGCGCGTCGTTCTGGACGATCTTTTCGCCCGCGCTGATCAAGACCACCGTCATCACGGCCATTCTCTGCACCGGCGTGCAGGGCGGTTACTACGCCATCACCACGTGGTTGCCGACGTACCTGAAGGTGGAGCGCCAACTGTCGGTGCTCAACACGGGTGGTTACCTGATGGTCATTATTTTCGGCTCGTTCTGCGGCTACATTGCGGGGGCTTATCTGGCCGACCGCCTGGGCCGTCGCGCAAACCTGTTGATCTTCTCGGTGCTGTCGACCATCAGCGTTTATGTGTACACGCAGGTGCCGCTGACCGATCACCAGATGCTGTTCCTGGGGTTCCCGCTGGGCTTTGCCGCGTCGGGCATTTTCAGCGGCATCGGCGCTTACCTGACCGAGTTGTTCCCGTCGGGCGTGCGGGCATCGGGCCAGGGTTTTGCCTACAACTTCGGGCGCGGCATCGGTGCGCTGTTTCCCAGCCTGGTCGGCTTTCTTAGCCAGACGCACGGGCTGGGTTGGGCCATCGGCGCGTTTGCCACGGGGGCGTACGCGGTGGTGATCGTGACGGCGCTGCTCTTGCCCGAGACGAAGGGGCGCGTGCTGGAATAAGCGCCGCGCAGGCTGTCTTTGCGTTCGCATAGACGCTGCTGTTCGCGTTAGTTCGCGCTAGTTTTCGTCCGTGGGGCCTGGGCATCTGCCCGGGCCTTTTGTTTGGCTGTTTAAGGGTTTACCCGATATGGCCGCGATCATTAAATTTGTATGATGACCCGATAAATTCAACACAAGAGACATCCCATCATGCTGGCCCAGCCGAGATCCGCGCCGAACTTTTCGCGCCGCTTATTCCAGACATGCACCCCTGCCGAACAGGGGTTTTTTCATGACTGATGAAACCCGAATCCGTGAGGAAATCTGCGTCGTCGGCGCCAGCCTCTATCAACGCGGCTACACCGTGGGCGCAGCCGGCAACATCAGCGCCCGGTTGGATGATGGATGGCTCATCACCCCGACCGACGCTTGCCTGGGGCGGCTGGACCCCGCCGATCTGGCCAAGGTCGACCTGGACGGCAACTGGGTGTCCGGCGCCAAGCCGTCCAAGACGCTGGTGCTGCATCAGGGGATCTATCGCGCCAGCCCCGAATCGCGCGGCATCATCCACACGCATTCCACGCATCTGGTGGCCTTGACGCTAGCCGGCGTGTGGCGGCCTGACGAAGTGCTGCCGCCCATCACGCCCTACCAGGTCATGAAGGTGGGGCGCATTCCCTTGATCGCTTATCGCCGGCCGGGCGACCCGCAAGCCGCCGCCGAGGTGGCCGCCGTGGCGGGCCAGGTGCGCGGCGCCTTGTTTGAAAGGCTGGGGCCGGTGGTGTGGGAACGCTCGGTGGCGCACGCGTCGTATGCGCTGGAAGAGCTGGAAGAAACCGCCCGCCTGTGGCTGATGAGCCAGCCGCGCCCCGCGCCGCTGTCCGCCCAGGCCATTGATGAGCTTCGCGCCACCTTCGGCGCGCGCTACTAGTTCCCTCACCTGTACAAAGCCGTCTGGCCGCCGTGTGGCGGACCGGGTCGGCGCATTCCTTTTGGAGACGATGCATGCCCCCGATGGATTTGACGTCCGGCACGGCGCCTGGCAAACCCGGTATCCCCAACACCGCCGCCACTGCCGGCGCGCCACAGCCAGACTCCCTGGAAACCGCGCGCGCCTACGCCAAGGTGTTCTGGCGGCTCGTGCCGTTCTTGATGCTTTGCTATGTCATCGCCTATCTGGACCGCGTCAACGTCGGCTTCGCCAAGCTGCAAATGTCGCAAGACCTGGGCTTCAGCGAAACCGTGTTCGGCCTGGGCGCCGGCGTTTTCTTCATCGGCTACTTCCTTTTTGAAGTGCCCAGCAACCTGCTCATGCACCGCCTGGGCGCGCGCGTCTGGATCGCGCGCATCATGATCACCTGGGGCATTCTTTCCGGCATGTTCATGTTCGTGGAAACGCCCACCGGCTTCTACATCCTGCGCTTCCTGCTTGGCCTGGCCGAAGCGGGTTTCTACCCCGGCGTCATTCTGTACCTTACCTACTGGTATCCCGCGCATCGCCGCGCCAAGATCATCGCGCTGTTCATGTCCGCCATTCCCGTGGCCGGCATATTCGGCAACCCGCTGTCGGGCTGGATCATGGAAGCGTTTCACGGCACGCACGGCTTGCAGGGCTGGCAGTGGATGTTCCTGATCGAAGCCATACCCGCGCTGCTCATCGGCGTGGTCACCATCATGTACCTGGACAACGGCATCTCCAGCGCCAAATGGCTGACGGCCGATGAAAAGCAGTTGCTGACGCGCGAGATCGAACAGGACCAGAAGCAGACCGGCACGCAAAAGCACTCGCTGCGCGCGGTGTTTTCCGACAAGCGCGTGTGGTGGATGTGCCTGATCTACTTCGCCTTCGTCGCGGGCCAGTACGGCCTGACCTTCTGGATGCCCACGCTGATCAAATCGACGGGTGTCACGGGCGCTTTCAACATCGGCTTGCTCAGCGCCATTCCGTTCATCTGCGCCATCATCGTGATGAACCTGTTGGGCCACTCGGCCGACAAGCGGCGCGAACGCCGCTGGCACTTGATCGTGCCGGCGCTGGCGGGCGCGGTGGGCTTCACCGCCGCGGCGTCCTTTGCCGACAGCACGGTTATTTCGCTGATCTGCCTGTCCCTGGCCGCCGCCGGCGTGCTGACGTGCGCGCCGCTGTTCTGGTCCTTGCCCACGGCCTTCTTGTCGGGCACCGCGGCGGCGGCGGGCATCGCCATCGTGAACTCGGTTGGCAACCTGGCCGGCTTCGCCAGCCCCTACATGATCGGCTACCTGAAAGACCTGACCCAATCCACCGCGTCCGGCATGTATGTGCTGGCCGCCGTGCTGGTCATCGGCGCCATCGCGGTCTGGTTCACGCCCGCCAAGCTGGTCAACCGTTAGTAGCCGACGGTTAATGGCCCGACGCCCACGCCACCCTAATCAATAAGGACCGCCATGCCGCGCCTGGCCGCCAACCTGACCATGATGTACAACGAGCACCCCTTCCTGGACCGCTTCCAGGCCGCCGCCAGCGACGGGTTCCAGGGGGTGGAGTTTCTGTTCCCCTACGACTTCGCCGCCGCCGACATCCGTGCGCGGCTGCAAGACAACGGGCTGACGCAAGCCTTGTTCAATGCACCGCCTGGTGATTGGGCGGCGGGCGAGCGCGGCATTGCGTCGCTGCCGGGCCGGGAAGACGAATTCCTGCGCGGCCTGGATCAGGCGCTGGCCTACGCGGCGCAATTGGGTAACCGCAGCCTGCACGTGATGGCGGGCCTGATTCGTCCGGATCAAGATCGCGCGGCGCATCGCGAGGTGTATGTGCGGAACCTGGCGCGCGCCGCCAGCGCCGCCGCGTCGGCGGGTATCACCGTAGTGATCGAACCCATCAACACGCGCGACATCCCCGGCTTCTTTCTGAACCGCCAAGACGAGGCCCAAGCGATCTGCGCCGAGGTTGGCGCGGCCAACCTGAAAGTGCAGTTCGATTGCTATCACTGCCAGATCGTCGAAGGCGATATCGCCGTGAAGCTGGAACGCGACATGGCCGGCATCGGGCACATCCAGATTGCCGGCGTGCCCGACCGCCACGAGCCCAACCTGGGCGAACTGAATTACCCCTATTTGTTCGACCGCATCGACGCGCTGGGCTATGCCGGCTGGGTCGGCTGCGAATACCGCCCCAAGGCCGGCACGCGCGCGGGCCTGGGCTGGGCCCAAGCCTATCTGGCCAAGCACTGAGTCAACAAGAAGCGAGCACCCCACCATGAAAATCCTGATCACCGGCGGCGCCGGATTCCTGGGCCAACGGCTGGCTCGACAACTGCTTGAGCAGGGCACGCTGACGCTGGACGCCAGCGGCCCGCAAGCCATCACGCGCATCGACCTGCTGGACGTCGTCAAGACCGACGCTTTCACAGACAAGCGCGTGCATTCGCGGGTGGGCGACATCGCCGACCCCACCGTGCTGCGCGACGCCATCGACACCGATACCCGCGCCATCTTCCACCTGGCGGCCATCGTCAGCGGGCAGGCCGAGGCGGATTTCGATCTGGGCATGCGCATCAACCTGGATGCCTCGCGCGCCTTGCTGGACGTTTGCCGCGCGCTGGGCCACCAGCCGCGCGTCATCTTCACCAGTTCGGTGGCGGTGTATGGCGGCGACTTGCCCGACACCGTGCGCGACGACACCGCCTTGAACCCGCAATCGTCCTACGGCACGCAGAAGGCCATTGCCGAACTGCTGCTGGCCGACTACACGCGGCGCGGCTTTGTGGACGGGCGCGTGCTGCGCCTGCCCACCATCAGCGTGCGTCCCGGCCGACCCAACGCGGCCGCCTCGTCGTTTGCCAGCGGCATCATCCGCGAACCGCTCAGTGGCGAAGCCGCCGTGTGCCCGGTGGGCCCCGACACGCGCCTGTGGCTGCTGTCGCCCCGCGGCGCCATCCAGGCGCTGATCGCCGGTTGCGAACTGCCCGCTGACGCCGTGGCCGACCGCGCGCCGATCAACCTGCCGGGCGTGTCCGTCACCGTGGCCGACATGGAGCAGGCGCTGCGCGACGTGGCGGGCGACGCGGTGGCCGATCGCATCACCTGGCGGCCGGATGAACGGGTGGAACGCATCGTGGGCAGTTGGCCCGGCCGCTGGGACACCAGCCGCGCCAACCGTCTGGGCCTGGCGGGCGACAAGAGCTTTGGCGACATCATCCGCGCTTACCTGGCCGACGACCTGCCGCGCTGACGCGCAGCGCGACACCTCCTCCGTATCGACACGCCGTATTGACATGCGACGGGCCGTACCGCCATTCCGTATCGACACTTTCCTATCGCCATTCCCATCGACATTCCGGACGACACCGCCATGAGCCATCCGCAACCCTCACCCCGCCGCGTCGGCGTCATCGGCCTGGGCGCCATGGGCGCGGGCATTGCCCAAAGCCTGCGCCGCGCCGGCCACGATGTGCACGTCTATGACATCCGCCCCGAGGCCGCCGCCGCCTTCGCCGCCCAAGGCGGCGTGGCCTGCGCCACATTGGCCGACATGGCCGCCGCCTGCGACATCGTGGTCAGCGTGGTCGTCAACGCGCAGCAGACCGAAGCCGTGTTGTATGGCGACGGCGGTATCGCCGCCGCCTTGCGCCCCGGCGCCGTGTTCGTGATGTGCTCCACCGTGGACCCCAACTGGTCCATCGCGCTGGAGTCGCACCTGGCCGAATTGGGGGTGTTGTACCTGGACGCGCCGATCTCGGGCGGGGCGGCCAAGGCCGCCGCCGGCCAGATGACGATGATGACGGCGGGCAGCGCGGCGGCCTACGCCGCCTGCGGCGCGGTGCTGGAATCCATGGCCGGCAAGGTCTACCGGCTGGGCGACCGCGCGGGCGCGGGCAGCAAGGTCAAGATCATCAACCAACTGCTGGCCGGCGTGCACATTGCCGTTGCCGCCGAAGCCATGGCGCTGGGCTTGCGCGAAGGCGTGGATGCGGACGCGCTGTACGAGGTCATCACGCACAGCGCCGGCAATAGCTGGATGTTCGAGAACCGCATGCCCCATGTCTTGGCGGCGGACTACACGCCCTTGTCGGCCGTGGATATTTTTGTGAAGGACCTGGGGCTGGTGCTGGACACCGCGCGGCACAGCAAGTTTCCGCTGCCGCTGGCGTCCACCGCACATCAGATGTTCATGCAGGCGTCTACGGCCGGGCATGGCCGCGAGGACGACAGCGCCGTCATCAAGATTTTTCCTGGCATCAGCTTGCCGGAGGCCAAATGAGTATCAAACTGGGCTGTATCGCCGACGACTTTACGGGCGCCACCGATCTGGCCAACAACCTGGTGCGCGCGGGCATGCGCACGGTGCAAACCATAGGCGTACCGGGCGAGCCCTTGCGCGCCGACGCGGACGCCGTGGTGGTGGCATTGAAAACGCGCACGCTGCCGGTGGAAGACGCCGTGGCGCAATCCCTGGCCGCGCTGGAATGGTTGCAGCAGCAAGGCGCCGAGCAGATCTATTTCAAGTACTGCTCCACCTTCGACAGCACGCCGGACGGCAATATCGGGCCGGTGACCGATGCCTTGATGACGCAGCTGGGCACGACGTTCACCATCGCCACGCCCGCGTTTCCCGATAACAAGCGCACCGTCTTCAAGGGCTATCTCTTTGCGGGCGACGTGCTGCTGAACGAATCGGGCATGCAGCATCACCCGCTGACGCCGATGACCGACGCAAACCTCGTGCGCGTGTTGCAGGCGCAGACCACGCGCAAGGTCGGGCTGATCGACTACAGCGTGGTGGCCGCGGGGGCCGACGCGATTCTTGCGCGCGTGCAGGCGTTGCAAGGCGAGGGCGTGGAGATTGCGATTGTGGATGCGGTGTCCAACGATGATCTGCTGCGGCTGGGCCCGGCGCTGCGCGGCATGCCGCTGGTGACGGCGGGCTCCGGCGTGGCGATCGGCCTGCCGGGCAACTGGGGCCTGGCGCCCACCAGCGCCGCCAGCCAGGTTCGCGCGCCCGGCTTGCAGGCCGTGGTGGCGGGTAGCTGCTCCAGCGCCACCAATGCGCAGGTGGCGGCATTCATCGACAGCGGTCGGCCGGCGCTGGCGCTGGACCCGATGCGGCTGGCAACGGACGAGGATGTGGTGGCGCAGGTGCTGGACTGGGCCGAGCCGCGCATGCAGGACGGCCCGGTGCTGGTCTATTCCACCGCCGAGCCCGATGCCGTCAAGGCGGCGCAAGGCGCGCTGGGCGTGGCGCGCGCGGGCGCGCTGATCGAGGCGGCCATTGCGCGCACCGCGGTCGGGCTGGTTGAACGCGGCGTGCGCCAATTGATTGTCGCGGGCGGCGAAACGTCCGGCGCCGTGGTGCAGGCGCTGGGCTTGCAGCAGATGGCCATCGGCGAGCAGATCGACCCAGGCGTGCCGTGGTGCGCCGGCTACACGCCGGTGGCGCGTGGCGACGTCAGCATCGCGCTGAAGTCCGGCAATTTCGGCACGCGGGATTTTTTCACCAAGGCATTCGGCTAAGGCCGGAAATAGAAGCAGACGCAGCAGCAAAAAGCGGCAGCAGAAGCAGCAAAAGCAGCAGCAGTAGAAACAGGAGCAGGGCATTGGCCAGCAAACAAAACACCGAGCTCAAGGGTGGCTTGAAGTCGCGCCACCTGACGATGATGTCGATCGCCGGGGTCATCGGGGCGGCGTTGTTCGTCGGGTCCGGCAAGCAGATCGCGCTGGCGGGGCCGGCCGTCATCCTGGCGTACCTGGGCGGCGGCATCCTGGTCATTCTGGCCATGCGCATGCTGGGAGAAATGGCTGTTGCGCAGCCCGACACGGGGTCGTTCTCCACCTACGCCGACCGCGCCATCGGGCGCTGGGCCGGCTTCACCATCGGTTGGCTGTACTGGTATTTCTGGGCCTTGCTGATGGGCTGGGAAGCCTATGTGGCCGGGCAGATCCTGCACGGCTGGTTTCCGATGGTTCCCGACTGGGGCTATGCGCTCTTCATCACTGTGGCGCTCATCGTCGTCAACTTCATGAACGTGCGCAACTACGGCGAATTCGAATTCTGGTTCGCGCTGATCAAGGTGATTGCCATCGTGGCGTTCCTGGTCATCGGCAGCCTGGCGGTGGTGCATCTGTGGCCCTGGGGCGAAGCGCGCGGCGTGTCGCAATTGACGGCGCAGGGCTTTATGCCCAATGGCATCAAGTCGGTAGTGGTGGCCATGCTGGGCGTGATGTTCGCCTTCATCGGCGCGGAAATCGTCACGGTGGCCGCCGCCGAATCCGCCGACCCCGCGCGTGAAATCATCAGGACCACGCGCTCGGTAGTGTGGCGGATCTGCCTGTTCTACGTGGGCTCCATCTTCATCATCGTCTGCCTGGTGCCGTACAACGATCCGCAACTGTCGCAGCCCACGCACGGCAGCTATAACGTGGCGCTCAGCAGGTTGGGCGTTCCGTACGCGCAGGCCATCGTCAACTTCATCGTGCTGACGTCCGTGTGCAGTTGCTTCAATTCGGCCTTGTACACGGCGTCGCGCATGCTGTATTCGCTGTCGCGGCGGGGCGACGCGCATCGCATCATGCAGGTGACCGGCCGCCGCACCGGCACGCCGTATGTGGGCGTGCTGATTTCCAGCGCGTTCGCGTTCGTGGCGGTGTGGATGATGGCCACGTCCAAGATGGATCTGTACGACGTGCTGATGCAGGCTACCGGCACCATCGCGTTGTTCGTGTATCTGGCCATTGCGCTGTCGCAGTTGCGCATGCGCTACCGGCTGCAGGCGCAAGGCGTGGAGCTGACGTTCAAGATGTGGCTGTTTCCGTGGCTGACCTATGCGGTCATCGTGTGCATCATCGCCGCGTTGATTACGATGGTGGTGGAAGGCACGTATCGAAACGAAGTTGCCTACACGTCCTTGCTGGCGGGCGTGATCGTGCTGATGGGTTTGATCGCGCAGCGCTGGGGCATCGGCACCCGCCGGCGGCGCGAGCAGCTCAGCGGTGCGCCTGGCTAAGGCGCTTGGCCGCGTTCACCATGTGGATGCGCGCCGCCTCGCGCGCGCCTTCCACGTCTTGCCGGCGGATGGCTTCGACGATGGCGAGGTGTTCTTGCAGCACGTCGCGCATCAGGTCGGCATGGCGGGCTTCGTTGCCGCGCGTCACGCGGGTGGCGGCTTCCAGGAACTGGCTGACGAACGCCAGCGTGGTCAGGAAATAGGGGTTGCCGGTGGCGCGCGCAATGCTGCGGTGAAACGCCACGTCTTCCTTCACGCCGTCGCCGCCGTCCGCCACCGCTTGTGAAATCGCGGCTAGCGCGCGGTCAATCTCGACCATGTCGCGCTTCTTGCGCATCGCTGCCGCCTGGGCCGCGATTTCGGTTTCCAGCGCGCGGCGCAAATCCACAATGTGCAGCACTGCGTCCAGTGAACTGAGTTCGGTGGCGTCGATGCGCAAGGCCCGGTTGCCCGTCAGCCCGGTCACGTACACGCCGCTGCCTTGCCGCGCTTCCACGATGCCGTCCTGCCGCAGCCGCGACACCGCTTCGCGGATGACGGTGCGGCTGACGCCAAACTGCTCGGCCAGCGCGGCTTCGGTGGGCAGCTTTTCACCCGGCAGCACGCGGCCTTCGTCGATTTCGGCGAGCAGGCGCTTGGCGACCGTGTCGGTCAACGTGGGCGGGGACGGAAGTCGGGGGAACACCATGGATCTTGACTGCGAGGGAGGGAGCGGCCGGCAAGGGTCAGCGGCCGGTTTCAAGGCCGTCGGCGGGCACGGCGCCCATGATAACCGGTCCTCTATCAACGCTAGCGTGTTGGCGAGGCATGGGGGTTGAGCAGGCAATCGATAAAGCACTGCGCGGCGGGCGTGGGTGGGGAATCGGCGCGGGTCAGGATGGACACGCGCGCGGCCGGTAGTTCATGGGACAAGGGCACCATGCGCAGGTCGCGCGGCAGCAGCCGGTGGTCAAACAGATTGCGCACGAAGATGCCCAGCGCGTCGCTGTCGGCAATGATGGCCAACGCCACCGCAATCGACTGGCACGGAATCACGTCGCGCGGCGCGGGCAGCTTGTGCGCTTCAAAGGCCAGCCGCAGCAGGTTGGCGGGCGCCTGGATGTTGCCGGGCAGCAGCCACAGCGCGTCGTGCAAGTCGGCCAGCGTGCGTGCGTGGCGCAAGGGGTGGCCCGCGCGCGCGCCCACCGCCAGCGGCAGCGTGAACAGCGTGGTACGGGCAAAGCCGTCGTCGATGTCGCCGTCGTATTCGGTTTGCACCAGGAAGTCGTAGCGGCCGGATTCTAGTTGTTCGTGGCTGAAGGGCGGCGCCACTTCATTGAAGGCCACCGCCACGCGCGGCATGCGCGTTCGAAACGCCGCCAGCGCGGCGGGCAGCACCGTCAAGGCAGCCGAACTGATGGCCAGGTTCAAGGAACCCCCTTCGCCGTCGCGCATTTGCCCGATCTCTTCCTGGGCGCGCCGCGCCTCTTGCAGGATCACCACGGCGCGCTTGTACAGCGCCGCGCCATAAGGCGTCAGCTCGACGCCGCGCGCGCTGCGGCGCACCAGTTCGGCGCCCACGCTTTGCTCAAGCTCGCGCAGGCTGCGCGTGGCGGCCGGCTGCGTCACGAACAGGGCGCGCGCGGCCGCGCGGATGCTGCCGTGTTCGGCAATCAGGACAAAGGCGCGCAGTTGACGAAGGTTCATGGGCCAGGGCTATAACAAAAAGGTTTCACTGGAACAAAAATACTGTCTTTTCCTTATCGTGCGCCATCCGTATATTCACGCGGATGGGGCGGGCTTAGAGGGCCGGGTGGTCCCCGCACCGCCTCGCCACGGACATCAAGGGGAAAACATGTCTATCGCCATCGCCGCCGCGTCCGGCGGGCAGCAGCCTTTGCATTCGTCGACGATGCGCCGGCGCGTGATCGCCGGCACCACCATCGGCAACGCGCTGGAGTTCTTCGACTTCACCGTCTTCACGTTCCTGATGCTGGTCATCGGGCCGCTGTTCTTTCCGGCCGCCTCCAGCTACGGCCAACTGCTGCTGACCACCGCCACCTTTGGCGTGGGCTTCTTGATGCGGCCGGTGGGCGGCATGCTGATTGGTTCCTACGCCGACCGCCACGGCCGCCGCGCCGCCATGACGCTGACCCTGTGGCTGATGGGCCTGGGTTGCGCGCTGATCGCCGCCGCGCCCACGTACGCGCAGATGGGTGTGGCCGGACCGGTGCTGATGGTGCTGGCGCGCTTGATCCAGGGTTTCGCCGCGGGTGGCGAGGTGGGGGCGTCGACCACGCTGCTGGTTGAGCACGCGCCCGCCAACCAGCGCGGCTTTTACTCAAGCTGGCAGTTCGGCAGCCAGTCGCTGGGGGTGATGCTGGGCGCGCTGACCGTGGCGCTGCTGACGGCCACGCTCAGCAAGGACCAGATGCAAGCCTGGGGCTGGCGCGTGCCCTTCGTGATTGGCATCCTGACCGTGCCGGTGGGCGCCTATATCCGCCGCAACCTGGAGGAAACTCTGGAACCCCAGCTACAAGCCACCCCGGCTTCCACGCCAACCGCCACGCATGCGCGCGAGGCCGTGCATGCCGCGCCCACCCACCAGCCGCTGCGCCGCGTCTTCACCGAACACAAGGCGCTGGTCGTCAAGGGCATCCTGCTGGTCATCGGCGGCATGGTATGCGCGCAGATCATCGGCTTCTACATGCCCGCCTACGCCAATAAAGAGCTGGGCCTGCCCGCCACGTCCACGCTGTTCGCCAGCGTGGTGCTGGGCGCCATCGGCTTTGTGCTTGCGCCCTTTGTCGGCATGCTGGCCGATCGGGTGGGCCGCAAGAAGGTCATCTTCTGGTCGCGCGCGGCCACGGTGTGCGCCTTGTTGCCCTGCTTTCAGTGGCTGGTATCCGCGCCCAGTACGGCGCGGCTGATGACGGTGATTGCGTTGCTGGCCGTGTTGCTGGCTTTGCAGACGGCGCCGGTGATCACGATGCTGCCCGAACTGTTTCCGAAGGCGGTGCGCACCACCGGGATGTCTGTCGTGTATGGTCTGGGCATCTCGGTTTTTGGCGGCTTTGCGCAGTTCTTCGTGACCTGGCTGCTGCACGTCACCGGCAACCCGATGGCGCCCGCCTGGTACTTGATGGTGACCGTGACGCTTTCCACCGTGGTGCTGTTCTGGATACAGGACCGCACCGGCCATGCAATCGACACTCAGGAGGCATGATGCCCAGCAGTACGAGCTACTTCCCCCGCAGCTACGCGGAATCGCGCGAACGATTCCTGGCCGACGCCGAGCGCCTGGGCGCCTCGGTCGCGTCCTACCCGATCGATGCGCGCGGCAGCGAGGGCGAAGCCTTGGCTACCGACGTGGCGCTGATCGGCGCGCCCAACGCGCAACGTCTGTTGATCGTGACGTCGGCCACGCACGGCGTTGAAGGTTTCTGCGGCGCGGGCTGCCAGTTTGCCTTGATGGATGACGCCCCGATGTTGAAGCGCGCGCGCCAGGCGGGCGTGGCCCTGCTGCTGGTGCACGCGGTGAACCCTTACGGTTATTCGTGGATGGCGCGCACCGACGAAGGCAACGTCGATTTGAACCGCAACGTCCAGCCCTTTGACGGCACGCCGCTGCCGGCGAACCCGGGCTATGGCGCGCTGCATCCGCTGCTGCTGCCGGCGCAATGGCCGCCGTCGGAAGACAACCAGCGCGACGTGGCCCGCTATGTGGCCGAACATGGGCAAGCCGCGTTTGCGCAAGCCGTGTCGCGCGGCCAATACACCCACGCCGATGGCCTCTTCTACGGCGGCGCCGCACCTGCCGCCTCGCGCGAAAACCTGCGCCGCATCCTGGAAACCCATGCCAGCCCCTACGCGCATATCGGCTGGATCGACGTGCATACCGGGCTGGGTCCGCGCGGCCACGGCGAAAAAATCTACGCCGGTCGCCGCAATGACGCCGAAGTGGCGCGCGCGCGCCAATGGTGGGGCCTGGACATCGCGGTGCCGTTCCAGGGCACGTCGGCCTCGGTGGACATTACCGGCCACCTGGCCAGCCTGATCTACCAGGCGTGCCCACAGTCGTCGCCCACGCTGATGGCCCTGGAATACGGCACGGTGCCTTTCGACGACGTGGTGCTGGCGCTGCGCGGCCGCAACTGGCTGCGGGCAAACCCCGATGCCCCCGCCGCGCTGCGCCGCGACATCCTGCAAGCTACGCAAGACGCTTTCTATTGCCACGCCTACGACTGGCACGGCATGGTGCTGGGCCAAAGCCGCGTGGCCGTGCTGCAAGCGCTGTGCGGGCTTGAAGCCGCGCAGTGACGTCAGGCGCTAGACCAGCGCCGCAATCCTTCAATGTAAACCTTGGGTGCAACCCGCCGCCGCCATGATGCGGTGGCGGGTTGCACCCGCGTGTTTGCACCGTGCTACGGAATTACCCGCGTGAAATGCCCCATGTTGGGTAATCCCTAGTTGAGCCGCGCAGCAACCCGTCGATATGCTTCGGTTAACCGAAGGAATCAAAGAGTTCCAACCGGAGGAGTTTCAAACCGAGCCGGCACCTCGCTGACAAGGAAACAGGATTTGCATAGCGCGCCTCCTTTGAACTCGGCCGTCGCGGCCACCCGGGTCAAGCCTATTCGCATGATTCCGTGGGCAACGTGGCTGCATCGGGTCTTCGTCGTATTGATGTATGCGTTCATGCTCTGCCCCATCGTGCTGGTGGTCTGGTTGAGCTTCTTCAAGGACGCCATCCTCTATTTCCCCCCGTCCGGCTACACGCTGTCCTGGTACGTGAAAGCGTGGGACAACCCCGCGTTCGCCAACGGCTTCCTGTTCAGCCTGCAAGTGTCGCTGGTGGCCGCCGCCATCGGCGTGGTGATGGGCGTGCTGGCCGCCGTCGGCATCGCGCGTTACCGCTTCCAGGGCAGCAAGGGCGTCAACACCTTGCTGCTGTCGCCTTTGCTGATACCCGGCATCGTGGCGGGCGTGGGCATCTACCTGTTTTATCTGCGCGCTGAAGAAGTGCTGGACCAGGACATCGTCGGCACCTTCGGCGGCCTGATCATCGCGCACGTCTGCCTGACAATTCCCTGGACGGTGCGTTTGGTGACGGCCGGCATGGCCGGGCTGGATGGCTCCATCGAGGAAGCCGCGCGCAATCTGGGCGCCAGCGCGCCCAAAGCCTTCATGCGCGTGACGCTGCCCATGCTGCGCCCGTCCATCGTGGCGGCCGCGCTGTTCAGTTTCGTGGTGTCTTTTGAAAACCTGGAACTGTCGCTCTCGCTGGTGGGGCCGGGCCGCACCACGCTGCCGATCGCCATCATGCAGTACCTGGAATTCAATCTGGACCCGACCATCGCTTCGGTGGCTTCGGTGCAAATCTTGCTGTTGGGCATCATCATGCTTGTGACCGACCGCTATGTGAAACTCAGTCAGGTGGTGTAAGAAAATGGCGAAGGTCTCAATCGAGAATATCCGCAAGCAGTTCGGTGCGGCGGTGGCGGTATCCGACTTTTCACTGGAGATCGCGGAAGGCGAGCTGGTCACGTTCCTGGGCCCCAGCGGCTGCGGCAAGACGACGACCTTGCGTATGATCGCCGGCTTTATCACCCCCACGGCCGGCCGCATTCTTATCGGCGACACCGACGTGACCCGGCTGCCGGTGCACAAGCGCGACACCGGCATGGTGTTCCAGCGATATGCGCTGTTTCCGCACATGACGGTGGCCGAGAACGTGGCCTTCGGGCTGGAAATGCACAAGGTGCCCAAGGCCGAGCGCGACGCGAAGATACGCCGCGTGCTGGACATGGTGCGCATGACCGAACTGCGCGACCGCTATCCGCGCCAGTTGTCGGGCGGCCAGCAGCAGCGCGTGGCGATTGCGCGCGCGCTGGCCATCGAACCCAAGGTGTTCTTGCTGGACGAACCCTTGTCCAACCTGGACGCCAAGCTGCGGCTGGAAGTTCGCGAGGAAATCCGTTCCTTGCAGCAGCGCCTGGGGCTGACCACCGTGTTTGTCACGCACGATCAGGAAGAGGCCCTGGCGATTGCCGACCGCATGGCCATCATGCACGACGGCATCGTGCAGCAAGTGGGCGCGCCCGACACCTTGTATGAACACCCCGCCAATCTGTTCGTGGCCGACTTCCTGGGCAAGATGAACGTGTTCACCGGGCGTGGCCAGGCCGACAACCAGTTTCACACCGACGCGGGCCAGCGTATCGCCACGCCGGGCGGGGCAGGGGCCACGCATGTGGGCGTGCGGCCCGAGCGCGTGCGGCTGGCCGAACAGCCTTCGGGCGGCAATGCTTTGGCGGGTGTGGTGGAGTCGTCGCTGTACCTGGGGTCGGTGCTGGAAGTGCGCGTGCAGCTGGAAGGCGGCAACCGCATGATCAGCCAGGTGGCCAATGGCGGCGCGGGCCGCGCGCAGCCGGCGCCCGGTGCGCGCGTGTACGCGTGCTTCGAGCCCGAAGACTGCGTGGCCTTCACACAATAGGAGCCGCCATGACGACTGCAACCGTAGACGGGCGGCCCAGCCGCTGGCTGGGGCCCGGGCTGGCCTTTCCGGCATCGCTGGTGGTGCTGGTGATCATCATGGTGCCCATCCTGCAATTGGCGCGCTACAGCTTCAACCAGTTCGACCCGGCGGAGCTGATGCAAACCGCCTTCACCTTCGACAACTACGCCAAGTTCTTTGGCGATGCCTATTACCGCGACATCTTCTTCACCACCTTGTGGGTGGCGGGGCTATGCACGGTGCTGGCGCTGGTGCTGGGCTTTCCGGTGGCGTACTTTCTGGCGCGCACGCAGAGTAAATACAAAAGCCTGTTCGTGATCCTGCTGGTGTTTCCGCTGATGGTGGGCAACGTGGTGCGCGCGGCGGGCTGGATGGTGGCGCTGGGCAATGCGGGCGTGGTGAACGCCGTGCTGCAGGGCCTGGGGCTGATCGACAAGCCCATCACGCTGATGTACACGCCCACGGCGGTGGTCATCGGCACCACGGCGGTCGTCATGCCCTACCTGATATTGACGCTGCAAAGCGTGCTGGAAGGCATGGACCTGTCGGTGGAAGAAGCCGCGCGCAACGTCGGCGCCAGCTTCTTCACCACGTTTCGCCGCATCGTGCTGCCCATTGCCGCGCCGGGCGTGGCGGCGGGCACGATGCTGGTGTTCATCTTGTGCATGAATGCCTACGCCACGCCGGTGCTGCTGGGCGGTTCCGGCCTGACGATGATGGCGCCCGCGCTGTATGACCAGATCACCCGTGCGTCGAACTGGCCGTTTGGCGCCGCGCTGGCCGTCATTCTGGTGTGCGGCACGCTGGTCATTGCACTGCTTTCGAACTGGCTGATTCATCGGCGCTACATCAAGACCATGGCGTCTTGAGCCCGAGCCACAACAAGGAAATTCCATGGCATCCGTATTGTTCAAGAACGCGAACCTGCTCGACCCCTTGCTGGCTGACCTGCAGGAAGGCCACCACGTGCTGGTCGAGGATGGCGTCATCAAGGAAGTGTCGGACAAGCCCATCACCAGCGCGTCGGCGCGGGTGATCGACGCCGCCGGCCGCACGCTGATGCCCGGCCTGATCGACCTGCACGTGCATGTGCTGGCCACCCAACTGAACCTGAGCACGCAAGGCGTGTTGCCCGATGCGCTGGTGATGATGCGTGCCGTGCCCATCATGGCGGCCATGCTGCGCCGGGGCTTCACCACCGTGCGCGATGCGGGCGGCGCCGGCTGGGGCTTGAAGTGCGCCGTCAACGAAGGCACGGTGAAGGGGCCGCGCCTGTTCATCTCGGGCCGCGCCATCAGCCAGACGGGCGGGCATGGTGACCCGCGTCCGCGTTCCGACCACCTGCGCCCGATGAGCTTTTGCGGCTGCTGCTTCCGCGCGGGTGACATCGGCCGCGTGGCCGATGGCATCGACGACGTGCGCAAGGCCGTGCGCCAGGAACTCCAGATGGGCGCGGATCAGATCAAGATGATGGCCTCGGGCGGCGTCGCATCGCCGACAGACCCCATTGCCTCCTTCGGCTATTCGGAAGAAGAAATCCGCGTCATCGTTGACGAAGCCGCCAGCCGCCAGACCTATGTGATGGCGCATTCCTACACGGCCGACGCCATCGAACGCGCCATCCGCAACGGCGTGCGCACCATTGAACACGGAAATTTGGTTGACGAGCGCGTGGCGCGCTTCATGGCCGAGAAGGGCGCGTTTGTGGTGCCCACGCTGGTGACCTATGAAGCGTTGGCCAACGAAGGCGCGGACTACGGCTTGCCGCCGGATTCGGTGGCGAAGATTGCCACGGTACGCACCGCCGGGCTGCATTCGCTGGAGATCTACAAGAAGGCGGGCGTGAAGATCGGCTACGGGTCTGATCTGCTGGGCCCGTCGCAGCGCCTGCAAAGCGATGAATTCCGGATCCGCAACGAAGTGCTGTCCGCGCAGGAAGTGATCCAGTGCGCCACCACGACCGCCGCCGAAGTGCTGAACCAGGTCGGCCAGTTGGGCCGCATCCAGGTGGGCGCGTTGGCGGACGTGCTGCTGGTGGATGGCAACCCGTATCGCGACCTGTCCTGCCTGCTGGGTCAGGGCGATCATATCGACCTCATCATGAAGGAAGGCGTCATCGAACATAACGGGCTGGGGGTGTAAGCGCCATGAGCGATCCCACGTTTTCGCAATCGGAAGTTGGTGAGGAATCCCGCGACGTCAACGCTGCCAAGGGCTGGCATCCGCCGTCCGCGCCTGCATCGCGTGATCGCGGGCTGGGGCCGTTTCCCCGGCTGATCCTGCGGGGCGCCACCATCATCGACGGCACCGGCGCGCCGCCCTGGGGGCCGGTGGACATCGTGATCGAGAACGACCGCATCACCGCCCTGGTCAACGTGGGCACGCCGCACAAGGTCATCGACCCCAAGCGCCGGCCCGGCCCCGGCGACCACGAGATTGATTGCCACGGCAAGTTCGTCACGCCCGGCTTCGTGGACGCGCATGCGCACATCGGCACGCCGTATCACGCGATGAGCGGCATCGTGCCGCCCGCCGACTACATCTACAAGCTGTGGTTGGCGCATGGCGTAACGACGGTGCGCGAGATGGGTGCGATGGGTGGCCTGGGCTGGACGATGGAGCAGCGCGAGCTCTCGGCCGCCAACAAGATCGCCGCGCCGCGCATGGTGGTGCATTCGGTGTTTCCCGCCGTGAACGACCGCGTGAAGACCATCCACACGCCCGAGCAGGGCCGCGAATGGGTGCGCAAGCTGGCCGCGCGTGGCGCGGACGGCATCAAGTTCTTTGGCGCGCCGCCCGCCATCATGGAAGCGGCCCTGGACGAGGCCGCGCAACTGGGCCTGCGTTCGGGCTGCCACCACGCGCAGATGGCGGTGACGCGCGTGAACGCGCTGAAGTCCGCGCGTTGGGGCCTGACCAGTTCCGAACACTATTACGGCCTGCCCGAAGCGCTGTTCGAAGACCGCGTGGTGCAGTCCTTTCCCACCGACTACAACTACAGCGACGAGTACTACCGCTTTGCCGTGGCCGGTCAGACCTTCATGCAGGCGGCGCAACCGGGCTCGGCCAAGTGGCGCCAGGTGATGGACCAGTTCCTGGAGCTGGGCCACACCTTCGTGCCCACCTTCAATATCTACGACGCCAATCGCGACCTGATGCGCGCGCGTCGCGCCGACTGGCATGACGACTACACCTGGAAAGCGGTGTGGAAGTACTTCCAGCCGCAGCGCGGCGGGCATGGCGCCTACTGGTATCGCTGGAGCACCACCAACGAGATCGAGTGGAAGCAGAACTATCGCCTGTGGATGCAGTTCATCAACGAATACAAGAACCTGGGCGGCCGTGTGTGCGCGGGCAGCGATTCCGGTTTTATCTTCCAGATCTACGGCTTTGGTTTCGTGCGTGAATTGGAACTGCTGCAGGAAGCGGGCTTTCATCCCATTGAAGTGTTGCGCGCCGCCACCTCGCAAAGCGCCGCGCTGCTGGGCATTGATGAGGACACCGGCTCTATCGACGTGCAAAAGCGCGCCGACCTGCTGATCCACGATCAAAACCCGCTGACCGATTTCAAGCTGCTGTTCGGCACCGGCGCCATGCGCCTGAACGACGACACGGCCAAGGTGGAATGGAAGCGCTGCCTGCAAACCACCATCAAGTCCGGCGTGGTGTACGACACCGCCGAACTGCTGGCGGACGTGCGCAAGATGGTCAAGGACAGCTGGGCCGACGATCCCGATGGCGAGCGTCCGCCGTTTGGCGGATCGCCCACGGGTTCGCCTTGCGATAGCGCGGATCAGGCGTCCTGACATGGCGGTCGACCTGTTCCTCTTGTGCGGGTTTCTGGGTAGCGGCAAGACCACGCTGCTGGTGGATTACCTGCGCGATCCGGCTTCCCGCGATACGGGCGTGATCGTCAACGAGGCGGGAGAAATCGGCGTGGACGGCGCCATTGTCGCGAACGACAGCGACAACGTGCCGATGACGCTGATGGCCAATGGCTGCGTGTGTTGCTCGCTGCGCAGCGACCTGGTCTACACCTTGAGCGCGCTGCTGGACGCGCCGCGCCCCGAGGGCGTTGGGCCCTTGCAGCGTGTGATCCTGGAATGCAGCGGCCTGTCGCGGCCCGGCCCCATCATCGCGTCGCTGGCCGATCCCGAACTGGCCAGCCGTGGCTTGCGGCTGACGGTGGTCTGCACCGACGACTGCGCGCGCGACCCCGACGCGCTGGCCGAGATGGACGAAGCCATGGCGCAGTTCGGCGCCGCGCACCGCATCGTGCTGACGAAGACTGACCTGTTGCCGACATCCGCGCTGGATGCCCGCGCTGCGCGCGCCGCCTTGCTGAATCCGCTGGCGGACGTGATCGCGGAACCAGACCGCAAGCAGGCCGTGCAAGCTGCGTTTGCGCCGTCGCAAGGCGTTGCCGACCTGGCGGGGCTGGCGGCCCGGATGTTGATTGCCGGCAAACCAGGCTTGGCGCATCCGCGCATCCGCGTCATGGCCGCGCGGGCGCGCGAGGGCATCAGTTGGACGGATTTTTCAGAGTGGCTGGATAACCTGGCCGGCCTGTGCGGCGAACGCCTGCTGCGCGTGAAGGCCGTGGTGCGCGTGGCCGACTGCGCCGAACCCATCCTGATCCAGTCGGTGGGCACCACCTTCAGCGCGCCGCAACGGCTGACGCGCCAGCCCGACGCCAGCGCCGCCATCATCGTGATCGCGCGCGACATCGATGCGGACGACATCCGCGCCTTGTCGCCCGACTCACCGGTGGAAATGCTGGCCTGAACGTATGTAAGAACCCTGGTTGCGCGGCCGGGCACAGCCGTACCGCGCAGCCGCACCGTAGCAAGTCGTTAGTCCCCCTTCGATACGAGGTTGTTATGCAAGAGAAAAACCTGACTCGCCGTGGCTTCATCAAATCCGCCTCTGGCCTGGCGCTGGCCCCCGCGTTGGGCTGGGTGCCCGGCATGGCGCACGCCGCCGAAAAACAGATCGTTGTGGGCACCTGGGGCGGTGATTACCAAAACCTGTTGCAGCAGATCATCAACCCCATCGTCACCAAGCAGGGCGTGACCGTGGTCTACGACACTGGCAACGCCGTGGGCCGCGTCACCAAGCTGCGCGCCGAAAAGAACTCGCGGCGCGGCAGCATGGACGTGGCGCTGCTGGGCGAAGTCGACATGTACGACGCCGAACGCTCGGGCACGCTGGAACCCATCGACGCGAAGAAACTGCCCAACCTGGCGCAGGCCATCGCCGCGCTGAAGACGCCATACTCCATTCCGCACATCTTCAGCGCCATGACGCTGGTCTACAACACCGAAAAATTCCCCACGCCGCCGGACTCGCTGGAAGTGCTGCTGGACCCGAAGTGGAAGGGACAGGTCGGCTTCTCGGACATTCTTTATCTGTACAACTCGGTGTTCGTCGGACTGGGCGCGGGCGGCGACACCAAGAGCTTTGACGGCGGCAAGCGCTTCCTGGCCAAGCTCAAGGCCAACGCGCCGCGCATCTACCCGTCCAACGAAGCGGTGGCATCCGCCTTCAAGTCGGGCGAGATCGCCATTGCGTGCATGTGGAAAGCGCGCGCGCTGCAATGGAAGGACAGCGGCCTGCCGCTGGGCTTCGTGATTCCGAAGGAAGGCTCGGTGCCGGTGTCGTTTGAAGCGGGCGTGGCCAAGAACAGCCGCAACAAGGACGCCGCGTGGGAATACCTGAACGCCATGCTCGACCCGCAAGGCCAAGTCGGCTTCGCCGAAAAAATGGGCTACGCGCCGACGGTGACCAATGCGTCGCTGCCGGAAAACCTGAAGCGCGTCGGTTTCACCGAGGCCGAGGTGAAGCTCTTGAAGGCGTATGACTTGAAGGGCCTGACCGAAGGCAAAGCCGACATGCTGGAATTCTGGAACAAGGAATTCAAGGCGGGTTGATCTGGCAGGTCGATCGGGCAGTTTGATAAGGCTGGGGCCGGCGCGGCCGGCTCCAGCGAATATCCTCACCCGCGCCGCGCCGCTTCGATCGTGGCAACGTCGATCTTGCCCATCGTCATCATGGCTTCAAACACGCGCTTGGCGGCGGCGCGGTCGGCACCCGTGTAGGCCTCGGTCAACACGCGCGGCGTGATCTGCCACGAAATTCCCCACTTGTCCTTGCACCAGCCGCACTCGCTTTCCTGCCCGCCATTGCCCACGATGGCATCCCACAAGCGGTCGGTTTCCGCCTGGTCGTCAGTGGCCACCTGAAACGAGAAAGACTCATTGTGCTGGAACGCCGGGCCGCCATTCAGGCCCAGGCAGGGGATGCCCATCACCGTGAATTCCACGGTCAACACATCGCCTTCCTCGCCGGAAGGGTAGTCGGACGGTGCATGGTGCACAGCGCCCACGGCGCTATCGGGAAACGTCTTGGCATAGAACCGCGCCGCTTCCAGCGCATCGCTTTCATACCAAAGACAAATGGTGTTCTTGGGAATCATCGGGGGTCTCCTGGTTGGTTGAAAACCCGTCGACGCCTGGCGCCCGAACAACCGGCGCACATCACGTGCAGGGGTTCGTGGTGTTGAGGATACTCGGTCAGTGGAGCCGATTCTCGTTCGCCAAATCCCGTTTCAACTGTCAGGTTTTTGTGGCAAACGGCTCGTCGTTTGTGTGTATCTCAATTGAGATACATAATGGCCGGTCCATCACCGGAGGCTTCCCATGGCACCCACTTCAATGTTGCACGTCCGTGTCGACGACAAGCTCAAGGCCGAAGCGGCGGAAAAGCTCGCCAACGTTGGCCTGACCATCTCGGATGCGGTGCGAATTTTGCTGACAAGAGTGGCAAAAGAAGGCGGTTTGCCCGCCGGCTTGGCCGTCGACGCCTTGAGCTACGACTCTTGGTTTCGCGCGAAGGTGCAAGAGGCCTTGGCCGATACGCGGCCACCGGTCGCCCATGAAGCGGTCATGGACGAGGCTCGTGCCCTGATCAGCAAGAAGAAGCGCCGTGCCGGTTCTTGAATGGCGCGAAACGGCTCGCGAGGATTTGCTGGCGATTGTCGATTACATCTCGGACGATAGCCCGGCCGCGGCGCTGCGTTTGGTAGATGAAATTCAGAAGAAAGTGGTCAAGCTGCGTGAGCGCCCACGGCTGTATCGCGCGGGACGGGTAGCGGGCACCAGGGAAATGGTGATTCGGCCGAACTATTTGGTTGTGTATGCGGAATCGCCTCGCGCCGTGACAATTTTGCGCGTCCTGCACGCCGCGCAGCAATGGCCGCTCGATAGCGCCTGATCCCTAAACCGTGGCATGTTCGCGTCAGTTCATCGCCAAACTTTCATCGCTTTGATTCTGAAATGTTATATCATTCATCCGCAATTTGTAATGATATAACATCCGAGAGAATACGATGAAAGGCAAGAAACTGGGGTTCAAGAAGGGAAGCCGCAAGATCGCCATCGCCCGGCCAGCACGCCGTGGCAGCCTGAAACCGCTGGTGTGTTCGCTGATGCTGATCGCGCCCGTCGCGCAAGCCGATACCGAGGCGGACAGCAAGCGCGCCAAGACGCTGGCGCCCATTACGGTTTCCGCCAACCCGCTGGGCTTGGACCTCAACAGCACCACGCTGCCGGCATCTGTGTTGGAAGGCAACGAGCTGATCGAACGGCGCAACGGCACGCTGGGTGAGTCCCTGACGAGTCTGCCTGGTGTCAACAGCGACACGTTTGGGGGCGGCGCCAGCCGTCCGGTGATACGCGGCCAGACCGCGCCGCGCGTGAAAGTGCTGTCCGATGGCTCCGAAGTGATGGATGCCTCCAGCATTTCGCCCGACCACGCCGTGACCGTCGAGCCGCTGCTGGCCGAACGCATCGAAGTGCTGCGTGGCCCGGCAACGCTGCTGTACGGCGGCGGCGCCATCGGCGGCGTGGTGAACGTGGTGGACAAGAAGGTGCCCACCGCCGTGCCGGAAAACGGTGTTGAAGCCGAAATGGAATTGCGTGGCGCCACCGGCACGAAGGAACGCGCGGGTGTCGTCGGCATCACCGCGGGCGAAGGCCAGTTTGCCGTGCGCGTCGAAGGCATGAAGCGCCGCACCAGCGACTACGACGTGCCCGATTGGCCGGGCGGCAAGCTGGAAGGCTCGTACAGCGAGTCCAGTCAGGGTTCCGTCGGCATGTCGTGGATTACGCCGCGCGGCTACGTCGGCCTGGCGTTCACGCACCTGGAAAGCAAGTACGGGCTGCCGGGGCACAACCACGAATACGAAGGTTGCCACCCGCACGGCACGCACCTGCACTGCGGCGGCCACGACGATCACGACCATGAAGAAGAGGGCCACGGCGAAGAGGGCCACGACCACGACCATGCACACGGCGGCGTGCCGTATGTGAAGTTGCGCAGCAACCGCCTGGACCTGCGCGCCGAATACCAGGACCCGTTCGCCGGCTTTGAAAAGATCCGTGTGCGCGGCGGGCTGACCGATTATCAGCACGACGAGATCGAGGGCGGCGAAGTCGGCACGCGCTTCAAGAACAAGGGTTACGACCTGCGCGTGGAATTGCAGCACAAGCCCATCGCCGGTTGGCGCGGCGTGGTGGGCTTCCAGAATGCCTATAGCGACTTCCGCGCCGATGGCGAAGAAGCCTTCCTGCCGCGCAGCCGTACGCGCTCGAACGGCTTGTTCGTGCTTGAGGAATACCAGTTGAACGACTGGCGTTTCGAAGTGGGCGCGCGTCAGGACTGGCAAAACATCTCGCCGGAAGGCGGCGCATCGCGCAGCAGCCTGTCGGGCACGTCCCTGTCGGCCGCGGCCATCTGGGACTTCGCGCCGCAGTACTCGGTGGCGCTGTCGTTGTCGCGCTCGCAACGCCTGCCGAACGCGCAAGAGCTCTTCGCCGACGGCGTGCACCTGGCCACCAATACCTACGAATTGGGCAACGCCGACCTGGGCCGCGAAACCTCGCACAACATCGACCTGACCTTGCGCAAGCACGCGGGCGACACGACGTTCTCCGCCAGCGTGTTCCACAACCGCGTGAAGAACTACATCTACGCCAACACGCTGGACCGCTACGAAGACTTTCGCCTGATCGAATACACCCAGCGCGACGCGGAATTCACGGGCGTGGAAGGCGAGCTGCGCCACCAGTTCACGCCGATCTTCTCGGCCGCGGTGTTTGGCGACTATGTGCGCGGCAAGCTGACGGGCGGCGACGGCAATCTGCCGCGCATCCCGGCGGCGCGCGCGGGTGTGCGCGGCAACGTGAAGTGGCAGCAGTGGTCGGGCGGCGTGGAATACGCGCGCGTGTTCTCGCAAAAGGACATCGCGGCCTACGAAGACAGCACGCCGGGCTACAACCTGGTCAACGCGGTGGTCGCCTATCGCGGTAGCTACAACAGGACGGGCTACGAAGTCTATCTGCGCGGCACCAACCTGCTGAACAAGCTGGCCTACAACCACGCTTCATTCATCTCGTCGGTGGCCCCGCTGCCGGGCCGCAGCGTGTTGCTGGGTGTGCGTTTGACGTATTGATGCGCTGGGGTGTCCTACAAGGGGCGCCCAGGGATGCAGCGAGGCCGGGGCGGGGTGCCCTGGCCTTTTTTTGTTGCGTTGCGAGAGCGATAAGGTCTACGGGTAGACCCCGAGCCCAATCGGGTTGACGCTGGTCCCTCGCCTTCCTAGAATCAAATTTGTGATCACATATCAAAAATAGCGTCCGGTATCCGCCGGCACGCGGTCAGCAGCGAAGCAGAGCATGACCCAACAACTATTCAGTGTTCGAGACAAGATCGTTTTGATTACCGGTGCCGCGGGCGGCATTGGCGCCGCGCTCAGCCGGGCATTCGCCCAGGGTGGCGCAACGCTGGTGCTGGCCGACCTGGCGGGGGAAAAGCTGGACGCGCTGGCGTCCGAGCTGCGCGCAGCCGGCGTGAAGACCGGCGCCATCGCGCTGCGTGTGCAAGACCGCGAAGCCTGCGCGAACGCCGTGGCCGACGCGGTTGCCAAGTACGGCGGCATCGATGTGCTGATCAACTGCGCCGGGGTCAATACGCGCATGCGGCCGGAGCTTTACGCCGAAGACGAATGGGACCGCATCGTCGATATCAATCTGAAGGGCACGTTCAACATGTGCCAGGCGGTGCACCCCACGATGAGCCTGCGTGGCAAGGGCAAGATCATCAACATCGGTTCGATTCTGGCGCTGGCCTCCAATGCTGTTACGGCGGCGTACTCGGCGAGCAAGGGGGGTGTGTTGCAACTGACGCGGTCGCTGGCCTGCGCCTGGGCCTTGGATGGCATCACCGTCAACGTGATCCAGCCCGGCTGGATCGACACCGCTTTGTCGCGTCAGGCGCGCGTGGACATCCCCGGCCACGCAGAGCGCGTGGTCGCCACCACGCCGCTGGGCCGTTGGGGCGAGCCGGAAGACCTTATCGGTTCGACCTTGTTCCTGGCAAGTGCCGCGTCCGATTTCGTGACGGGTGCAAGCCTCGTCGTGGACGGCGGCGTGACCGCCCATATTTGAATGCGCATTGTTGAACGCAGCCAGCCGGCCCTCGAGAGCCGGCACGGCACAAGGAGGAGACATGCAACTTGAGGACATCGGGCAGACGACGCCGGCCCGCACCCTGGTCGTGGAAGAGAGCGACTGGGCGCAATTGACCCGCGCCGACGCCATGCGCCTGACGACGCTGTTCCTGGCGGCGCGCCGCTTCGAAGAAAAGATTCTGTTGCTGGACAAGCTGAACCTGGTGCACGGGCCCGCGCATTCCAGCATCGGTCAGGAGGGTGGGGCGGCGGGCTGCATCGCGGCGCTACCGATCGACACGCTGATGAATGGCACGCACCGCGCGCACCACCAATGTGTGGCCAAGGCCGTCAACGCGCTGTATGACGAGAGCACGGATCCGGTCGCAAGCGGACTGAGCTTGCGCATGCGCCAAGAGATCCAAGGTCTGATGCACGAGATCCTGGGCCTGAAGGACGGCTGGACAGGGGGACGCGGGGGGTCGATGCATTTGCGCCGCGCCGACCTGGGCATCATGGGCACGAACGCCATTGTGGCGGGCGGAATCCCCATTGCGTGCGGCCACGCATTCGCGGAAAAACAGCGCCGATCCGGCAAGCTGATGGTCACCTTCTTTGGCGACGGCGCCGTGCACCAAGGCGCCACCCATGAAGCCATGAACCTGGCGGCGCTGTACGGCCTGCCCATGATCTTCTTCCTGGAGAACAACAAGTACGCCGTGTCGATGAGCGTGGAGCAATCCACTTTTCAGACCGAGCTGCTGACGCGCCCGCAGGGCCACGGCATCGCGGCGGTCAAGGTCGACGGCATGAACCCCTATGCCGTCTGGCTCGCCACGCGCTGGGCGCGCGAGCACATCGAACGCGAAGGCAAGCCGGCGTTTATCCTGGCCGAGGTCTACCGCTATTACCACCAAAGCTCCTCCATTCCCGGCAGCGCATTTGGATACCGCACGCGCGACGAAGAGAACGCCTGGAAAGCGCGCGACCCGTGGCTGTTCCTGCAACATGAACTGACCGATCGCGGCATCCTGGGGGCCGATGAGTTGGCCGCCATCGACACGGCGGTGTCCGATGCCATGGACGCGGCAGCGGCATCCTGCGTGGAGGGCGCGGGTTCGTCGGCGCGCATTCGTCCCGAACTCTGGCCCGAGGCGGCAAGCGTGGACGCTAACCTGAACAGCGACATGCGGGAATTCGAGGGCGTGCGCTTTGCGGAGTCGGAAGACTACGCCGCCCAGGACATGGAAGACCTTTCCTACATTGAAGCCATGTCGCGCACGATGGGCGCGCGCATGGCCGAGGACGAACGCATCTATGTCTTTGGCGAAGACGTCGCCAACATGGGCGGCGGTACAGTGGGCGCCACGCGTGGCCTGACGGAAACCTATGCCGGGCGCCTGGTCAATACGCCCATCACGGAAAACGGCTTTTGCGGCCTGGCCACCGGCGCGGCTCTGTCGGGCTTGAGGCCCGTGGTCGAGCTGATGTACAGCGATTTCTTCTTGGTGGCGGGCGACCAGTTGCTGAACCAGGCGGGCAAGATCCGCCATCTGTTCAACGGCACGGCAAGCGTGCCGCTGGTGTTGCGCACGCGCATCCCGGGCGCGGAGGGCTATGGATCGCAGCATTCCATGGATCCGGCCGGGGTGTTTGCGTTGTTCCCCGGATGGCGCATCGTGGCGCCGTCCAATGCCTTTGATTACGTGGGCCTGATGAATTCGGCGCTGCGCTGCGAAGATCCGGTGCTGGTGATCGAACCGCAAGAACTGCACAAGCGCAAGGCCCCGGTGCCCAAGAACCTGGACTACTACATTCCGATTGGCCGCGCCAAGCGGGTGCAAGAAGGCGAGCAGATTACATTGCTGGCCACGCTGACGATGGTGGACCGCTGCGTGCAGGTGGCGGCCGAGATGGGCGTGAGCGCCGACATCATCGACCTGCGGACGTTGTCGCAGCGCGACATCGATTACGACACCATCGGCGCATCGGTCATGAAGACGGGCCGGGTGGCGATTGTCGAGCAGACCACGCGGGGGGCCAGCCTCGGCGCGCTGATCGCCGATGAGATCCAGCGCCGCTACTTCGATTATCTGGATCAGCCCGTGCAACGAGTGACGGGCCGCTGGGCGCCGCCGACGGTGTCGCAGGCCCTGGAGCGCGCGGCGCTGGCGGGCGAAGACGATATCCGCTCGCGCCTGGGCGCCATGCTGCAAGACAGCGGCCTGATCCCTCAACCAGGAAACGTCCATGCCCTGCGCGCTTGAAGGCAAGACCATACTGATCACGGGCGCGGCCGGCGGCATCGGCAGCGCGACCGCGCGCGTGTGCGCCGAGCAGGGCGCGTCGCTCGTGCTGGCGGATCGTGATGCCCCGGAGCCCTTGGCGGCGGAACTGCGCGCGCGCAACGTGCCGGCCCGCGCGGTGGCGTTCGACGTGACAGACCGCGCCGCCACCGAGGCCGCCATTGCCGGCATCGACCGACTGGATGCCCTGGTGGCCAACGCGGGTTACTGCCCCTGGGACGACTGGAATGCCGAGGGCTGGGATCAGGTGTTTCATCAGGTCATCGACATCAATCTGCTGGGCGTCATGCACCTGACGCGCGCCGCGCTGGCCAAGATGGCGGGCCAGGGATGCGGGCGCATGGTGCTGGTGTCGTCGGTGGCGGCGCGCATGGGCGGGCTGGCGGCCAGTCCGCACTACGTGGCGGCCAAGGGGGGCACGCACGCATTCGTGAAATGGCTGGCGCGCAAGGCGGCGGAGTCTGGCGTAAACGTCAATAGCGTCGCGCCCGGGGCCACCGATACGGGAATGACCCACGGCGCCGCGCTGGATACGAATAAAATTCCCCTGCGACGCATGGCCCAGCCCCGCGAGATCGCCTTGCCCATCGCCTTTCTATGCTCCGATGGCGCAAGCTACCTATGCGGCGCCACGCTGGACGTGAACGGTGGCGTCTACATGACTTAGGCGTACACATGGACAACAGCATCCTGGAAGGCCTGCTCAACAAGCAGGAACGCGTAACCGTCGCGGATCAGATCTATCAACGTACGCGGGAGCTCTTGATGAGCGGGGCCGTGCCGCCCGGCGAAAAGGTCACGCTGCGCGGCCTGGCCGCGGCGCTGAACACCAGCCCGATGCCGGTGCGTGAAGCAGTCAACAAACTGGTGGCCGAAGGGGCATTGGAAATGCTGCCTACTCGTGGTGTGCGCGTGCCCAAGCCCAGCCTGCCGAGATTTCGGGAAGTGGTGCGCATCCGCTGCTGCCTGGAGGGTTTCGCCGCGGCGGAAGCCGTGAAGATCATCAGCGACGAGACCGTGGCGCGCATCGAACACTACGCGCAGGAGTTCGACAAGTTGGGACATCAGCGCAAGATCGATACGCTGAAGACGATCCAGGCCAACCGCAATCTGCATTTCACCTTGTACGAAGCGGCATCGATGCCGTTGCTGGTGACGATGATCGAGAACATCTGGCTGCAGATCGCGCCGCTGTTTTCATTGAGCATGAGCAGCAAGGACCGCAAGTCGGAAAGCTGGGAGTCGTTCAGCCATCACGACAAACTGCTGCAAGCGCTGCGCCGCCGCGATGCCGATGGCGCGCGCGACGCGGTGGTGGCGGACATTTCCGATGCGGCTACCTATATCGAGAAGACGGGTAACTTAAGCCCAACCTAAAAGCGAGTGAGACATGGATATCGAGGTCGTAATGCCCGCGATTGGCGCGGGCACGACAGAGGGGAAAATCCTCCAGTGGTTGAAGCAGTCCGGCGATACGGTCAAGGTGGGCGATATCCTGGCCGAAATTGAAACGGACAAGGCGGTCATTGAACTGGAGGCCGTGGACAACGGCGTGCTGGATCGTATCCATGTCGAAGCGGGCGACACGGCGGTGCCCGTGGGCGACGTGATTGCAACCTTGATGGCGCAGCCGCGCGCTGAGGCGCAAGCGGAACGGCAAGCCGAACGACAGGTGGAACGAAACGCGGTAGAAAGCACGCCTGCTGCCCAGGCCGCGGCGGCGGTATCCGCTACCGATGGCGCAGCGGCGGCGCCCTCGCACCGCTTGTTCGCCAGCCCCTCGGCGCGGCGCCTGGCGCGCTTGATGGGCGTGGATCTGCAGGCTTTGACGGGCAGTGGCCCGAACGGGCGCATCGTGCGTGTGGATATCGAACACGTCGCGCAAGATCGCACCGCGTCGACCACCAAACTCGCGGCGTCCTCGGACACGGCGGTCGCCACCCATGCCCACGCCGGCAGGCTGACGCCCCACACGTCCATGCGCGCCACCATCGCGCGTCGCCTGGTGCAGTCCAAACAGCAGATACCGCACTTCTACCTGACTGTCGATTGCCGCATGGACACCATGCTGGCCGCGCGCGAATCGCTGAATCGCAGCGCACAGATCGGCCCCGATCCTATCCGTTATTCCCTGAACGATCTGCTGCTGTTGGCCGTGTCGCGCGCCGTGGCGAGGGTGCCAGAGATCAACGCCCAATGGACCGACGAGGGCGTGCTGCGCTTGGAGCAGATTGACCTGAGTATTGCCGTTGCGCTGGATACGGGTTTGATCACGCCGATCTTGCGTGACGCCGGCCGCAAGGGCCTGCACGACATTGCGACGCAAGTACGGCAGTTGACCGAACAGGCGCGGGGCGGCCGCTTGCGGCCCGAGCAATTCGAAGGCGGCAGCCTGACAGTGTCGAATCTGGGCATGCATGGGGTGCAGTCGTTCGCGGCGATCATCAACCCGCCGCAGGCCGCCATTCTGGCGGCGGGCGCAGTAACGCGTCAGCCCGTGGTGGACGGCGACGCTCTAGCCATCGGCCACGTGATGAGCCTGACGCTGTCGGCGGACCATCGCGTGGTGGACGGCGCGGTGGGGGCGCGGTTCTTGAAGGAAGTCAGGCATTTTCTGGAGCATCCCATCGAATTGATTCTCTAGCGGGCTGAGTGGAAGCGTGGTTCCTGGCAGTGTCCACACAGCAGCGCGCAGGGTGGACCGCGAACGGCGACAGACCGATGGCGGCGGCAAGTCGAAGCACCATTACCTAAAAGTCTGGAGACAAAACAATGAGCAAGCAGAATCCCCTTTTGCGCCTCGCGTGCACCGCCGCACTGATGGCCGCCGCGCAGGGCGCCTGGGCGCAGAGTGATATCAAGATCGGATACAACAGCGACATGTCGGCCAGTGGTTCGGCCGACTTTGGTGTTTCGGCGCTGTCCGGCGCGCGGCAGGCCGCCGAAGAGATCAACGCGGCGGGCGGCGTATTAGGCAGGAAAATCGTCATTGTGCCGCGCGACGATGTAGGGTCGCCACCCAAGTCCATCCAGAACACCAACGAATTGGTGGACAACGAAAAGGTTGTCGCGATGTTGGGCGGTGTTAATTCAGGCAACATGCTGGCGTGGCTGCACATCGTGCAGCAGAAGAAGATTCCGACCATTTCGCCGTCGGCCACCGCCACCGAGATCACCAACCGCTACAGCAAGGAACCGGCCAATTACATCTTCCGCGTGTCGATGCGGGACCTGGACCAGATCACGCTGCTGGCGGCGTATGCTGCGCACGCCACGAAGAATCAGAAGGTTGCGATCATTGCCGACACAACGGGCTATGGCCAGCAGGGCGCGAAAGACGCCGCCGCCGTGTTGAAGCTGCACGGCATCACGCCGGTGGCCAACGAAAAGTTCGGTCCGAAGGACACGGACATGAGCTCGCAATTGAACAAGATCAAGGCGACCGGCGCGGACACGCTGATTGTCTACGCGCTGGCGGATTCCAATGGCCACCTGATGCGCAGCCAGGAGAAGATCGGCTACTTCCCGACCACGTTGGGGTCGTGGTCGAACCTCAGCCCCCCGTTCCTGCGCATTGCCGGGCCCGAATTGGCCAAGAAGATGATTTTCTCGGCGTCCATCACGGAAGACTCCACGCCGCAGTCCAAGGCGCTGTACGACACCATCATGAAGAAAGAGGGCAAGCTGCCTACCTATGTGTTCGCCGCGCACGCCTATGACTCGGTGAAGATCCTGGCGGCGGCCATGACGCAGGCTAAATCCACCGATGGCGACAAGGTGCAGCACGCACTCGAAAACCTGGGCAAGGTCGATGGCGTGATCAAGACCTACGCGCCCGCTTTCACCAAGGACAACCACGAAGCTTTGTCGTACAAGGACTTCCGACTGGTGCGCTGGGTGGACGGCAAGGTGACGTCCGTGGACGACGCCATTACGCAGGCAATCAAGCCCGAAGATCTGAAGCAATAGGCCCCTGTGGGCGGCGGTCAGGCCTGGGCCTGGCCGCTGCTCAAGTGGTTGACGAAGAGCTTGGCGGCGGTGGGCAGCGAATCGAATGACCGCATGCAGATCTGGATCTTGCGTCGCGCCCACGGCTCGGACAGCGGGATGATGCGTAAGTCGAACATCACCGAGTAACGCCGCGCAATGTCCAGCGGCAGTACGCCAACGCCCAGCCCGGAATTCACCATGAAGCACAGGGCATCAAAGCCTGTGACCTGCACCTTGAGCCGGATATTGCGCTTTTCGTCGGTGGCGGCATGGGTGAGGATGCGGTTGATGGCGCTGCCCCGATGCAGTCCGATGAAATCGTGTTCCAGCGCGTCGGCGAAGCGAAAGCCGGGCTTGTCGCGCAGCGGATGGTCGGCGGGTACGACCAGCGCCAGTGTGTCTTCCCGGTAGGGGCGGATCTCAACGTCGTGGTCTGGCGGGGAACCGGAAAAAATGCCGACGTCGGCCGCGTTTTCGGCGACCGACTTGATGATGGTGGACGTGATTTTCTCTTCCAGGTCCACCTGCACATTGGGGTAGTCGTTCAGGAACAGCTTGATGTCTTGCGGCAGGAATTGCGTAATGGCCGAGATATTGGCATAGACGCGAATGAAGCCGCGCAGGCCGCGCGAGTAGTCACGCATGTGGACGGCGATCTCATCCAGCTCGTGCAGGGCGCGGCGTGCCATGGTCGATAGGGCGATGCCCGCTGGCGTGGGACGGATGCCCTTGTTGGTGCGGATCAGAAGCCGGATTTTGAGGCTTTGTTCCAGCTCGCTGATGCGTTTGCTGATGGCCGCCGCGGCGATGTGCTCGTGTTCAGCGGCCGCCGCGATGGTGCCTTGTTCGACCACGCTGATGAAGAGCTTGAGGGAAGTGGGGTCTAAACGCATGAGGCGGGACAGGCATCGAACAGGACGGGCCATTGTAGCCACGCGCGGCTGTTGCCATCGCGTTTGGCGATGGCGGCATCGTTAATGACTGCTGTTGGGGACGCCAGGGCCAGGGCTATCCTCACGAAAAATAGCGTCGGCGTCCGATGGACGAGCGACGCAAGAATGATGGATGGAGCGAGAAGACAATGAATCTGCAGAACAGCCAACTGCTGCGGCAGCAGGCGTACATCGGCGGCGCCTGGTGCGATGCCGATAGCGGCGCCACCCTTACCGTGCGCAACCCGTTTGATGGCCGCGCGCTGGGCACGGTGCCCAACCTGGGCCAGGCCGAGACCGCCCGCGCCATCGCGGCAGCCGATGCCGCGCTGCCTGCCTGGCGCGCCCTGACCGGTAAGGAGCGTGGCGCGATCCTGCGTCGCTGGCATGGCTTGATCGAAGCCCATTGCGACGATCTGGCGCTGCTGCTGACGCTTGAACAGGGCAAGCCCCTGGCCGAGGCGCGCGGCGAACTGAACTATGCGCTGTCCTTCGTGGAGTGGTTTTCCGAGGAAGCCAAACGCATCTATGGCGACGTACTGCCTTCCACGCGTGGCGACCAGCGCATGCTGGCCATCCGCCAACCCGTGGGCGTATGCGCCGCCATCATTGCCTGGAATTTTCCTTCGGCGTTGGTCACGCGCAAGGTCAGCCCGGCACTGGCTGCGGGCTGCACCGTGGTACTCAAGCCTTCCGAGCTGACGCCATTCACCGCGTTGGCGCTGGCCTGGCTGGGCGAGCAGGCCGGCATTCCGCCGGGGGTCTTGAATGTGATCATCGGCGATCCGGCGCCCATCGGCACGGAGCTGACGCAGAACCCCACGGTACGCAAGCTGACATTCACCGGCTCCACCCAGACCGGCCGCCTGCTGATGCAGCAAAGCGCATCCAACATCAAGAAGCTGTCGCTGGAACTCGGGGGCAATGCGCCGTTCATCGTGTTCGAAGATGCCGACCTGGACGAAGCCGTGGCCGGACTGATGCTGTCGAAGTTTCGCAATGCCGGACAGACCTGCGTCTGCGCCAATCGCGTCTATGTGCACACGCGCATCGCGGACGCCTTCAATGACAAGCTGCTGGCCGAGGTCCGGCGCATGAAGGTGGGCGGCGGGCTGGAAGACGGCGTGACGCAAGGCCCGCTGATCGACCAGCGGGCGGTCGACAAGGTGACACGCCTGGTGGCAGACGCCATGGCACACGGCGCGTCGCTGTTGGCGGGCGGCAAGCTGCGCGCGCCAGACACTTTGTTGTACGAGCCCACGCTGCTGACGGGCATTACTGACGCCATGGAGCTGGCGCACGAAGAGATCTTCGGTCCGGTGGTGGGCATCAGCACCTTTCAGAACGAAGCCGCCGTGCTGGCGCGCGCGAATGACAGCACCTCGGGCCTGGCCGCCTATTTCTACACGACCAACCAGGAAAGAATCTGGCGCATGATGGAAGGGCTGGAATACGGCATCGTGGGCGTGAACACGGGCGCGGTGTCCAATGAGGTCGGCCCGTTTGGCGGCGTCAAGGAATCAGGCGTGGGCCGCGAAGGCTCCAAGTACGGGATCGAAGAATTCCTCGAAATCAAATACGTCTGCCTGGCCGGCAAGGCGTTCAACGCGCCGCGCTAACCCTTTCCGGATTCCTGATATGAGCCAAGCACAACAAGCATCCCTGCAGGATGCCGACACGTTCGACTACGTGATCGTCGGCTCCGGGGCGGCCGGTTCCATCCTGGCCAACCGTCTGTCCGCCGATGGCGCAACGGTATGCGTGCTGGAGGCGGGTCCGCCGGACAACAGCCCCTTCCTGCATATTCCGGCCGGCTTCATCAAGGCGGTTTTCAACAAGAAGTACGCCTGGCAGTTTTCCAGCGAGGCCAGCGCGCAGACCCATGGGCGGCGCGTGCCGATCCCGCAAGGCCGCACGCTGGGTGGCTCGACCTCCATCAACGGGCTGGTCTACAACCGCGGACAAGCTGCGGATTTCGATCATTGGGCCAGCCTGGGCAACCCGGGATGGTCGTATGCGGACGTGTTGCCCTACTTCAAGTCCATGGAACGCCGCGAGGGCGGCGACGACCGTTTCCGCGGCCGCCAGGGCGAGTTGCCCGTGACCGACATAGACTGGATCCATCCGCTTTGCGAGGCGTTCATCGCGGGTGCGGTGGAGCAGGGCCTGCCCCGCAACCCCGATTACAACGGCGCGGACCAGGCGGGCGTGGGCTACTTCCAGCGCACCATCAGCAACGGCTGGCGCATGAGCACCGCGAAGTGTTTCTTGAAGCCCGCCATGGCGCGCAAGAATCTGGACGTGCGTACCTATGCGCAAGCCACGCGCGTGCTGTTCGAGGGCACGCGGGCGGTGGGGGTGGCGTATTGCCACCCGGCGCATCCCAAGCGTGTGCGCGCCGTGCGCGCAGGCCGCGAAGTCATCGTGGCCTGCGGCGCCATCAACACGCCCAAGCTGCTGCAGCTATCCGGCTTGGGGCCGGCTGACCTGCTGCGTCAGCATGGTATTGCGGTGGTGCGCGACTTGCCCGGCGTGGGCGAGAACCTGAGCGATCACTATTCGGTGCGCATCGTGGCGCGCGTCAAGAACAGCAAGACCATGAACGAGCTGGTGAAGGGCTTTAGCCTGGCCGGCCAGATCAGCCGTTGGATGATGAAGCGGCCCAGCATCATGGCGCTGAGTCCGTCGCTGCTGCACTACTTCTGGAAGTCCACGCCCGAACTCACTGCGCCTGATCTGCAGGGCGTGTTCACCCCCGCCAGCTACAAGGAAGGCTATGTCGGCGTGCTGGATGATTTTCCGGGCATGACGACGGGCGTGTGGCAGCACCGCCCCGACAGCCGTGGGCAAGTACGCATCCGTTCGGCCGACCCCTTGCAGGACCCGCTCATCCTGGCCAACTACCTGCAAGACGAGCGTGACCAGGTCACGCTGGTGCGCGGTATCCGACTGGCGCGCCGGCTGCTGCAATCGCAAGCGCTGGTGCCATTTTCGGATGGTGAGGCGTTGCCCGGGCCGCTCTGCGAATCCGATTCCGAATTGCTGGATTTTGCGCGCCGTTTCGGCGTGTCGTCCTATCACGTCAACGGCACGGCCCGCATGGGGCCGGCCGGCGACCCCTACGCCGTCGTGGATGCGCAGTTGCGCGTGCATGGGGTGCAGAACCTGCGTGTGATCGACTCATCGGTCATGCCTTGCATGCCGTCGGCGAACATCTGCGCCGCCACCATGATGATCGGCAACAAGGCGGCCGACCTGATCAAGAACGCCTGAATAAGCCATCGTGATCACCCGAGTGATCCCTAGGAGACAACGTGTACACCAAGCATTTCCCCAAGACCATGAAAGCGCTGTTGCTGTCGGCGGCGCTGATGGGTGTCAGCGCCGCGGCGCAGGCCGATGACGTCAAGATCGGCTTCAACAGCGACATGTCGGCCACTGGCTCGGCCGACTTCGGCATTTCGGCGCTGGCCGGCGCGCGCCAGGCGGCCGACGACCTGAACGCGGCGGGTGGCGTGCTGGGCAAGAAAGTCGTCATCGTCGAACGCGATGACGTGGGCGCACCGCCCAAGGCCATCCAGAATACCAATGAACTTGTCGACAACGTCAAGGTCAACGCGATGTTGGGCGGGGTGAACTCCGGCAACATGCTGGCGTGGTTGCACCTCGTGCAGCAGAAGAAGATTCCGACGATCTCGCCGGTGGCCACGGCCACCGACATCACCGGCCGCTACGCCAAGACACCGCCGAACTATGTGTTCCGCGTGTCCATGCGCGACCGCGATCAGATCGCGCTGCTGGCGGCCTATGCCGCCCGCGCCAGCAAGTCGGGCAAAGTGGCGATCATTGCCGACACCACCGGCTACGGCCAGCAGGGTGCGAAGGACGCGCTCGAGATTCTGGCGTTGCACCAGATCACGCCGGTCGCCAACGAGAAGTTCGGCCCGAAAGACACGGACATGAGCTCGCAGTTGAACAAGATCAAGGCGTCGGGCGCGGACACACTGATCGTCTACGCGCTGGCGGACTCCAACGCGCACGTCATGCGTAGCCTGGAGAAGATCAACTACTTCCCGACCACATTGGCCTCCTGGGCCAACCTGAGCTCGCCGTTCCTGCGCATTGCCGGCCCGGAGCTGGCGGGCAAGATGATCTTTACCGCATCGATCACCGAGGATTCGTCGGCGCAATCGAAGGCGCTGTACGACACGCTGATGAAGCGCGGCGGGCGCGTGCCGACGTACGTGATGGCCGCGCAGGCCTATGACTCGGTCAAGCTGATCGCCGCCGCCATGGAGCAGGCCAAGTCCACCGACGGGCCGGCAGTGCAAGCCGCGCTGGAGCAATTGGCGCAGGCGCCTGGCGTGATCAAGACCTATCAGCATCCGTTTTCGGCCAGCAACCACGAAGCGCTGTCGGTGAATGACTTCCGCCTGGTGCGCTGGATCGATGGCAAGGTGGTGACGGTGGACGACGAGATCACGCGCGCCATCAAACCGGAAGACCTGAAGCGGTAAGTAAGTCGATCAGCCGGACATCAAGGATCTCTCCCGCGCGACGCAGGCCTTGCGCGGGAGTCGTCAAAAGGGGGGCCTTCAGCATGCAAATACTACAAGCCATATTGAGTGGATTGGCCATGGGCAGCGTCTATGCCCTGGTCGCGTTCGGGTTCAGTATTACCTACACCACGACCAAGACGTTCAATTTCGGCCAGGGCGCCTTCCTGGCCTTGGCCAGCCTGATCGGCATTAGCGCCATCCTGCTGGTCACACAGGGCAAGCTCATCGGCTTTCCCAGCCCGGAGGACGTGACCTGGGGATCGTTCCTGTTCGCGCTGCTGGCGGCCATGCTGATACTGGGCCTGCTGGGATTCGTGCTGTACATCACGGCCATCAAGCACTTCGTGGGCGAAGCCGGACTGTCGTGGGTGATGAGCACCATTGGCTTTGGCATCATCATTCAGAACCTGGCACTGCTGATCTGGGGGCCGGCGCCTATCGCGGTGGCCTCGCCGCTGGGTGACGGCATCGTCACCATTTTCGGCACCGGGGTGCGCCCTCAAGAGATCCTGGTGTTCGGTACGACGCTGGTGTTGATGATTGTGTTTGACTGGGCGTTGCACAAGACCAAGATGGGCAAGGCGGTGCGCGCGGTGGCGTTCAGCAAGTCCACCGCCAGCCTGATGGGCATCAATGCCAATGCCGTGGCTGTGGCGGTGTTCGTCATCAGCTCGGCATTGGCCGCCATTGCCGGTGTGATGATTGCGCCCATCGCTACCGCGTCGGTGTTCGTGGGCACGCTGCTGTCATTGAAGGCGTTTTCGGCCGCCATTTTGGGCGGGCTTGAGAATCCGCGCGGCTGCATCTTCGGCGGCTTTTTGATTGGGTTGCTGGAATCGCTGATCGGCCTGTGGTATTCGAACCTGCGCGAAATCGCGGTGTTCGCGCTGATCATCGTCGTGCTGTATTTCCGCCCGGCGGGCATCCTCGGCCGCGTGCATGCGGAGAAGGTGTAAACATGTCAAAACTGCTTATCCCGCTTGTCATCGCCGCGCTTGCCGTGGGGTTCGCCTATTCGGGGCTGAACGATTTCTATCTGTTGATCCTGTTCAATATCGGGGTTTATTACATTGCCGCCACCGGCTTCAACATCCTGGTCGGGCAGACCGGCCAGAAGTCGCTGGGTCATGCCGGCCTGTTCGGCGTGGGCGCCTATACCGTGGCGCTGTTGACGGTGAACTATCAAGTCAACCCCTGGCTGGCGCTATTGTGCGCCGCGGGCGTATCGGCGGTGTTCGGCGTGGCCATCGCCATTCCGGCGCTGAAGGTCAAGGGCCCCAGCCTGGCCATGGTCACCATTGCGTTCGGGCTGCTGATTGAAAAGATCGTGTCGGAATGGACGGATGTGTTCAAGGGCCAGGAAGGCTTCTATGGCATCAGCGCGCTGACGTTCAACGGTGCCACGCTGGACAGCCGCCAGTGGGTGGTGGTGGTGGTGGTGCTGGGCCTGGTCTTGCATGCGATGACGTCGCTGCTGCTGCGCGGGCGCTTCGGCCGCGGTTTTGCCGCCGTGCGCACCTCCGAGATCGCGGCGGAAAGTGTGGGCATCAGCGTCTACCGGTTCAAGATTCTTGCGTTCGCGATCAGCGCCATCACCTGCGGCATCGCCGGTGGGTTGGTGGCGCAGCAGAATCAGTACATCAACTCGGATTTCGTCAACTTCAACCTGTCGGTGTTCTTCCTGGTGCTGGTGTTGTTCGGGGGACGCACGCCGGTGGGCTCTTTCCTGGGCGCGGTGGTGCTGACGGTGTTGGACGCCATGCTGGCGCGCTGGCCCGAGGTGCAGCACTTTGCCTACGGCCTGATCTTGCTGTTTGCGCTGTATGCCATGCCGGAGGGCTTGGCCGGCCTGCTGCGCCGCTTGCTGCCGCAACGCGGGCAGCACGATGCATTGGAGCGCAGCGCGGCTGCCGCCGAATGGTCGCCGACGGTTGCCAGCGGGCAGTCCATGCGCAGCGCGGGCCCGGATTTCCTGGAAGTGAATGATCTGTACAAAGCATTCGGCGGCGTGATTCCGACCAACAAAGTGTCGTTTTCCCTGGCGAAAGGTTCGATCGTGTCGCTGATCGGCCCCAACGGCGCCGGCAAGACCACGACGCTGAACCTGTTGTCGGGGCTGGTCGCGCCGGACGCGGGCAGCATTCGCTTCAAGGGCAAGCAAATGGTGGGCTTGTCTCCCAACGAGATCGCGGCGTCCGGCATTGGGCGCACGTTCCAGAACTTGAAGTTGTTTGACGGATTGTCGGCGCTTGAGAACGTCATGGTTGGCTTTTACCGGGTGCAGAAGTCCGGTTTTCTCGCGAATCTGCTGGGCCTGCCGGCCAGCCTGCTCGAGGAACGGCGCATGCGTCGTGAAGCGTACGCCATCCTGAAATTCTTTGATCTGGACCGCTACGCCGATGACATGGCCAACAGCCTGCCCTATGGCTTGCAGCGTCGCCTGGAGATCGCCCGCGCGGTGGCGGCCATGCCCGACCTGCTGTTGCTGGACGAACCCGCCGCTGGCTTGAATCCGGCCGAAACGGAGCAGCTGACCGACCTCATCGTGAAGCTCAAGAACATGGGCCTGACCATCCTGCTGATCGAGCATCACATGGATCTGGTCATGGCGATTTCGGACCATATCGTTGTGCTGGACTACGGCGTGAAGATCGCCTCCGGCCTGCCGACCCACATCCAGGAGAATCCGAAAGTGATCGAAGCCTACCTGGGCGCGCCCGCATAGGAGACCATCATGAGCCGATTACTGGATATCAAGAACCTGGCGGTCAGCTACGGCGCCGTCAATGCGTTGAAGCAAGTGTCACTGCATGTGGACACGAACGAAATCGTGACCATCATCGGCGGCAACGGCGCGGGCAAGAGCACGATGATGCGCGCGCTGTCCGGCATTGAGAAATCAACGGGGTCCATCGCGTTCGCCGGGCAGGACCTGGGCGGCGTCAGCGCGCACAAGCGCGTGGGGCTGGGTATTGCCCACGTGCCGGAAGGACGACAGGTGTTCCCTGACCAGACGGTGTTCGACAACCTGATGCTGGGCGCCTTTCTGCGCCGTGAATCACCGGTCGACCTGGAGGCCGAAATTGAAGGTTGCTTTGCGATGTTCCCGCGCCTGAAAGAGCGACGGGACCAGTATGCGGGCACCTTGTCGGGCGGCGAACAGCAGATGCTGGCCATTTGCCGCGCGCTGATGAGCAAGCCGCGCATTCTGATGCTGGATGAACCGTCGTTAGGGCTGGCGCCGCTGATCGTGTCCGAGATCTTCAAGATCATCAAGTCGCTGAAGGAACGCGGCATGACGATTTTGCTGGTCGAGCAGATGGCGAACCAGGCACTGTCCATTTCGGACCGCGCGTATGTGCTGGAAGTGGGGTCTATTGTGATGGACGGCACCGGCCAGGAGTTGTTGGCGAGCGAGCGTGTGCGCGAAGCCTATTTGGGTAAACACAAGAACTGACGAGGCAATCATGTCATCCAAACCTTTGAGCGGGATCCGCGTACTGGAGTTGGGCCAGTTGATCGCCGGGCCGTTCGCCGCCAAGATGCTGGGCGAGTTCGGTGCCGAGGTGATCAAGATCGAGCCACCCGGCAAGGGTGACCCGTTACGCAACTGGCGCCTGATCCACGACGGCACGTCGGTCTGGTGGCAGGTGCAGTCGCGCAACAAGAAGTCGGTCAGCCTGGACTTGCGCCAGCCCGAGGCACAGGACCTGATCCGCGCACTGGTCAAGGATATCGATGTTGTGGTCGAGAATTTCAAGCCGGGCACGATGGAGAACTGGGGGCTGGGCTGGGAAGATTTGCGCGCGATCAATCCGCGCCTGGTGATGCTGCGCGTGTCGGGCTACGGCCAGACGGGGCCGTACCGTGACCTGCCCGGCTTTGGCGCCATTGGCGAGGCCATGGGGGGCCTGCGCCATCTGAGCGGCGAGCCGGACCGCACGCCGGTGCGCGTGGGCATTTCCATTGGCGATTCGCTGTCCGCGCTGCACGGTGTCATCGGTATCCTGCTGGCCTTGCGGGCGCGTGATCAGAATGGCCAGGGTCAGATGATCGACGTGGCGCTGTACGAGTCCGTCTTCAACATGATGGAAAGCCTGCTGCCGGAATATGCGGTGTTTGGTGAAGTCCGCCAAGCGGCCGGCAGCAGCCTGCCAGGCATCGCGCCCAGCAACGCCTACCGTTGCCAGGACAACAAGTACGTGCTGATCGCGGGCAATGGCGACAGCATCTTCAAGCGCCTGATGGGCGTGATCGGCCGCGCCGACCTGGCGGCCTCGCCCGACTTGGCAAATAACGCAGGCCGCGTGAAGCATGTGGTGATGCTGGACGAGGCTATTTCGCAATGGACCGGGCAGCATCCGCTGCACGTCGTGCTGGAACGCCTGAACGAGGGACAGGTTCCCGCCGGCAAGATATACGACGTAGCCGATATCGCAACCGACCCGCATTACTTGGCGCGCGGCATGATCCTGGACGACGTGCTGTCTGACGGCACGCCAATCAAGCTGCCGGGCATTGTGCCCAAGCTGTCTGAAACGCCAGGTGAGGTGCGCGGCGCCGCGCCAGCGCTCGGACAGGATACGGACGTCGTGTTGGCCGGGCTGGGGGTGGACGACGCCAAGCGGGCCGACTGGCGCAAGCGCGGCATCATTTGAAAGGAACCGACATGATCGAACCCGACGCAAGCCGCAAGAAGCTTTACATCCAGGAAGTTGCGCCCCGTGACGGCTTGCAGAACGAAAAGCAGTTCATTGAAACGCAGGACAAGATCGACTTTATCAACGCGCTGTCGCAAAGCGGCTTTGCCAAGATCGAGGCCACCTCGTTTACGTCTCCCAAGGCAATTCCCGCGCTGCGCGATGCCGAAGCGGTGATGCACCAGATCGTGCGCAATCCGGACGTGGTCTACACGGTGCTGGTGCCCAACGTGCGCGGGGCGCAACGGGCGCTGGAGTGCAACGTGGACGAGATCAACCTGGTGATGTCGGTCAGCGAAACGCACAACCGCGCCAATCTGCGCATGTCGCGCGAACAGTCGTTCGAGCAATTGAGCGATGTGGTGAATGCGGTGCGTGGCAGTCAGGTTGAGGTCAATGTGTCGCTGTCCACAGTGTTCGGTTGCCCGATGGAAGGCGATATCAGCGCCTTCGATGTGCTGGAACTGGTGGGCCGCTTTGCCGCCTTGGGCGTGGACGGCGTGACCCTGTGCGACACAACCGGGATGGCGTACCCCACGCAGGTCGGCAAGATCAGCCGCGATGTCCGCAGGCTGTTTCCCGATCTGACCACAACCCTGCATTTTCACAACACGCGCGGCATGGCGTTGGCCAATACCGTGGCGGCGCTGGAGGCGGGGATCGACCGCTTCGACGCATCGCTGGGTGGGCTTGGGGGCTGCCCCTACGCGCCTGGCGCCAGCGGCAATGTCTGCACGGAAGAACTGGTGCACATGCTGGCATTGATGGGCTATGACACCGGCGTGGACCTGACACGCATCCTGGGTATCGCGGCGACCTTGCCCGCGCTGGTCGGGCACGACATCCCCAGCCAGATCCTGAAGGCGGGACCGCGGCTTACCCTGCATCCGGCGCCGGACGCCGCCGGATAGCGCGCGCGGCGTGGGCGTGTGCTAAGTTGCCGGGAATCCCGCCCGGACCGGAGCCCCGCCATGCTGAAATTCGCCGCCAATCTGTCGATGATGTATCAGGAATACGCATTCCTGGACCGCTATGCCGCCGCCGCCTCGGACGGCTTCTTGGGGGTGGAATGCATGTTTCCCTACGCGGAACCCGCTGCCTTCGTGCGCGAGCGCATGGATGCGGTGGGGGTGTCGCAAGTGCTGTTCAACGCGCCACCGGGCGTGACCAGCCGTGGCGAGCGCGGGTTGGCGGCGCTGCCGGGGCGGCAGGCGGAATTCCAGGCAGGCGTCGAACAGGCGCTGGCCTACGCAACCACGCTGTCTTGTTCCAACGTGCACGTCATGGCGGGCCTGGCGCCGGACGGCGTGCCGCGCGAGGCGCTGCTGGATTGCTATCGCGAAAACCTGGACTGGGCCGCGCGCCAGGCAAGGTCGGCAGGCGTGACCTTGCTGATCGAACCCATCAATACCCGCGACATTCCGGGCTACATCCTGAACCGCCAGGTCGAGGCCCACGCGATCGTGCAGGCCGTCAACGCACCGAACCTGAAAGTGCAGATGGACCTCTACCACTGCCAGATCGTGGAAGGCGACGTCACCACCAAATTGCGTGAATACCTGCCGACGGGCAGGGTGGGGCATTTGCAGATCGCGGGGGTGCCGCTGCGCCAGGAACCCGATCGGGGTGAGCTCGATTACGGATGGGTGTTCAGCGTACTGCGCGAATTGCACTACACCGGCTGGATCGGTTGTGAATACCGTCCCGCTAGCGATACGTCGTCGGGTCTGCGATGGCTCAATGCCGCGCGCTCGTAATCGGCGCAATCGGTAAGCGGCTTGCCGGCTTTCCGCTTCTGCGGCTCCCGTCTCCATACCTTCCACTGCCCGTGTCCCGGTGACCTGCTACGGTAAATTCCCGGGCTTGCTTACGCATTAAAAATCATTAATATGTTAATTAAAAATTCAATCGATCGTGGTTCGAGGAGACCAGGACATGACTAGCAGCTTCCTGCCGCGCATGGTGTTGAAGGCGGCGTTGTTCAAGGTGGCATCGAGGGGCGCCGCCGCGCTTTGCGCCGTGGCGTTCACCGTGTTGCCCGCCACCGCCTCGGCGGCGGAATTTCCCGATCATCCCATCCGTTGGCTCGTGCCGTTCAGCGCCGGGGGCGGCAGCGATATCGCCACCCGCATCGTCGCCAAGCACGTGGGCGACGCGCTGGGCCAAGCGGTCGTGGTTGAAAACCGCCCGGGCGCCGCCACCATCGTCGCGGCGCAAGAAACCGCCCGCGCCGCGCCCGACGGCTATACCTTGATGACGGCGGGCATGAGCACGCTGGCGTTGAACCCCTGGCTATACAAGAACCTGCCTTATGACCCCGGCCGCAACCTGACGCCGGTGTCCACGCTGGTGGCCTTGCCCATCGTGCTGGTGACCTCGCCCGGTTCCAAGCTGACCGACATGCCGGCCGTCTTGCAGTATTTGCGTAGCGAGCAGCCGGGCAGTTATGCGTCCTTGGGCGTGGGCAGCCCGCACCATCTGGCGATGGAACTGTTCCTGGAGTCGATCGGTGGGCGCGCCACCGCCATCCCGTACAAGGGCACGCCGCCTGCGTTGCAGGACGTGGCATCCGGCGTGGTGCCCATGATGATGGCTGACCTGGCCGCCGCCCGGCCGCTGATTCAGGCGGGCAAGCTGCGCGCCATTGCCGTGCCTGCCGCGCAGCGTTCGGCCCAGCTGCCGGACGTGCCGACGTTTGCCGAAGTGGGCGCGGATCCCTTCGAGGCCGCGGCGTGGCAAGGCGTGGTGGCGCCAGCCGGCACGCCCGCGCCCATCGTCGATAAGCTCAGCCGCGCCATCGTGGCGGCATTGAAATCTCCCGACGTGGTCAAGCAACTGCGGTTGCAGGGCATGGAGCCCACGGGCAGCACGCCGGCGGGCTTCGCCGAGTATGCAAGCGAAGAGCGCGAGCGCTGGGGCGCGGTGATCCGCCACAAGGGCATCTCGGTGGAATAAGCGCCGGGTGCGCGCGCTCTAGATCTTGCCCGGGCGCGCGCCCGTGATCTTGCCCGTGCACGTGCCGGTGCGCGCTTAGCCGTGCGCTGGTATGTGCCTGGCGAGCACTGTGTGCATGCCTAGTCGTGCACCGGCGCCTGACGCTTCTTTCCGCGCTGTGCCGTGGCCGCGCAACCCGCCGACGCAATGATGATGCCGCCGATGGCCAGCCATTGCGTCTGGGTCAGATGTTCATTCAGCACGATCACGCCGGCCAGCGCGCCCATGGCGGGTTCCATGCTGAGCAGCACGCCAAACGTTTTCTGAGGCAGACGCCGCAGCGCCACCATCTCCAGCGAATAGGGCAGCGCGCTCGACAGAATGCCCACCCCGATCCCGGCCAGGATCAACGACGGGTCCAGCAAGGCCATGCCCGCATGCGCCGCGCCCACGGGCAATGCCACCATCGTCGCCGCCAGCAAGCCCAATGACGTCGCCTGGCCGCCATGCACGTTGCCGGCCATTTTGCCGAAGATGATGTACAGCGCCCAGCACACGGCGGCGGCCAGCGCGTAGGCAATGCCGGTCGGGTCCAGGTCGTGGATGGATTGACCGGTGGGAATCAGCAGCACCAGCCCGGCCAGCGCACAGGCAATCCACACAAAATCGATGGCGCGCCGCGACAGCACCACCGCCAGCGTCAGCGGCCCGGTGAATTCAATGGCAATGGCCACGCCCAGGGGCAGCGTGCGCAGCGCCATGTAGAACAGCAGGTTCATGCACGCCAGCGTCACCCCGTACAGCGCGATCTTGGCGGCGTTTTGCCGGGTCAGCGGAAAGCGCCACGGGCGCCAGAACGCCATCAGGATGATGGCGCCGATGACGATGCGATAGGCAGTCGTGCCCTGCGCGCCCACTTCCGGAAACAAGGATTTGGCGAACGAGGTGCCGATGCACAGCGAGGCCATGGCGCCGATCAGCGACAGCGTGGGAAGCAGGGTGGAGGCGGGGGCGTTTTGCCCGGCGTTCAAGGTGGCGGCGGTCATGGGAAGTCAGGGCAAGGGCAATGCAAGGACAGGCAACGGTGCAACGGAAATGGAAAGATCACGGCGCCGGCGTGGCGGCCGTGGAGTAAAGCACATACAGCGCCAGGCCCAGCATGACGGCGCCCAGCAGGCCTTGCTGCATGCGCAAGAACCAGGGATTGCGTCCGACCCATCCGCGTATGCGCGAAGCGCCGTAGGCGAAGCCACTGCCGTAGGGCAGGCTGAGCAGCTTCATGGTGATGCCCAGCACCAGCATCTGAATCCAGACGGGTCCGTTTGCCGGCGACGTGAACTGCGGCAGGAAGGCGATCATGAACAGCAGCACCTTGGGATTCAGCAGGTTGGTCATGAAGCCTTGCCAGAATGCGTCGCGCGCATCGCCGGGGCGGGCCGACAGGGAAACATCGGCCGACCGCGCGCAACGGATCATTGCCTTGACACCCAGGTAGCCCAGATACAAACCGCCCGCGGCCTTGATGCCCACGAACAGCGTCGGAAAGGCTTGCAGCGCGGACGCCAGGCCCAGCACCACGGCCGGTACCTGGATGAAGCCTGCCGCTACGTTACCCAGCACGCTATGGAAAGCGGGGCGAAATCCCTGGGTCATGCCACGCGACAAGGTCAGCGCCATGTCCGGCCCAGGCGTGAGCTTGAGCGCTGCGTCAGCGGCAAGAAAAAGCAGGAAAAGCTGGAGCGAGGGCATTGCGGAATACGGCCGAAGAAGCGGGAGCGCGGATGAAGGGTTCCCAGTGTAAGCAAGCGGCCTGATTATTTCCTGCGTCCGGCACGGGCAAAATGAAGTTTCCCGTCGAATTGGGGCCGGAGTCTGTCGCGGCCGGGATTAGAATCAGCCGAAGGCCGATCTTTCCCGCTTATTTATCCTGATTTTTGTTTGCCCCGGCCCACCCCAGCGTTGCCCAGCCCCCATGGAACTAGACGATTTCGACCTTCAAATCCTGCAAAGCCTGCAGGAAGACAACCAGCGCACCAGCCAGGACGTTGCCCAGCGGGTGAACCTGTCGCCCGTGTCGTGCCTGCGCCGCATGAAGCGGCTGCGTGAAGCCGGGGTGGTGACGGCCGACGTGTCCGTGGTGGACCCGGCCGCGCTGGGGCGCGGCATCATGATGGTGGTGCTGGTGTCGCTGGAGAGCGAGCGCGTCGACAAGCTGGACGTGTTCAAGCGCGCCATGCTGGGCGCGCCCGAGGTCATGCAGTGCCTGTCCGTGACGGGCGAAGTCGACTTCGTGCTGACGCTGACCATGATCGACATGGCCGACTACGACACCTTTGCCCAACGCCACTTCTGGGGCAACCCCAACGTCAAGCGCTTCTCCACCCTGGTAGTGATGAATCCGGTGAAGAACACGCTGACGGTGCCGGTGTCGGTTTAGCCGGTTTCAGCCTGGCCGTTGCCGGGGTAGGCGGCGCGCGCGCGGGCGGGCGCGCCGATGTCGAGCGTCAGGTCGATCACCGCTTCGCCATAGGCAGGCGCCAACGCCACGGTGCCGCCGGACGGGTCGGCCGCCTGGCTTTCTCCGCTGAATTCGTAGCGTTCGCCAGGCCCGACGCGGTTGGCCATGACGATATGCATCTGGTTGTCCAAGGCGCGTATCGGAATGGCATGTCGATGTACGTGACCGTAGGGATGCATCATGCCGTCAAGCAGCACGGTCAGGTCTACCCGCTGGCGTCCCAGGGCACGGGCAGGGGCGGGAAATTCAATGTCGAAACAGATCAGCATGCCGAGGGTCATGCCACGCCATTGGCAGACCGGAAAGTCGGTACCCGGCTCGAACACGTCCTGGTCCGAGTCGTACAACATGGTCTTGCGATAACGCAGCAGCACCTGTCCCGCTTCATCGATCAGCACGCCGGTATTGAAATAGCGGCCGCCATCGACTTCAGCGAAGCCGAACGCCACGCTGACACGCGCTTGCCGGGCGGCCTGCCGCAGTGACGTTACCGACGGGCCATCCATTGGCTCGGCAAGCTCGGCCACGTTGTCTGGCGTGGGAAAGCCCGAGACGCTGGTCTCCGGGAAGACGATCAGGTCTGTCTGGCCGGAGGCGGCATCGATGGCGCGCAACAGTTTCGCCAGATTGCCGGCGACATCGCCGTCGACGAGCGTGGGTTGAATCAGGCGGATGCGCGGGGCGGTCATGATGGGTCTCCTTCAAGCCTCGGGGCAGGGGCGAAATCGCTTCCCTGGATGTTCTGGATGGCGTGGTCTTCCGCGGCCAGGTCCAGCGAGCGCGCCAGCACCGCATACACCGCGCCGGAGACGGCCAGCCCGACGAGCCAGGCAAGATCCACGCCATCCAGGCGCTGCGCCGCCCAGCCCACGAAGATCGGCTGCTGGCTCGCGGCGTCGACAATGTTGAAGAACGGGATCATCGCGGCGAAGCCGACAAGGTATGCGGCGATGCCGCGCGCGCCCCACGCGCCGTAGAGGCCGTGGGGCGTGAAGAAATGCGGGATGGCATAACGGCCCTTGCGCACGAAGAAGTAGTCAACCAGGTTGACCGACGTCCACGGCACCAGGAAGTACAGGAGCAGCACCAGGAAGGTGTTCAGCAGCGCGACCCCGCTGCCGGGGACCGAGGTGGCGAAAATCAGGATCGTGATGCTGATCAACATGATCGTGATGACGCGGGCGCGCCGCGTGGGGCGGATAGGCCGCAGGGAATCGACGCCGGTCAGCAGCGTGAGCATTGCGCTATAGGTGTTCAGCGCAATCACGGGCAGAAAACCCGCCACCGACACCACCACCAGCACGCTGCCGAATCCCGGCATGAGCGCGTTGCCGATCTGATGCAAGGCCGCCAGCGCGTCGGTGGCCCGCAGCGTCTGGGCCAGCCACGCGCCCAGCCCGATCATCCAGCTGCCCGACAGCGACGCACCCAGGAAGATCGCCAGAATCAATCGCCGGGGGTTGGTGCGTCGGGGCAGGTAGCGGGAATAGTCGGACACGTAAGGCGCGTACGCGATGTTGTAGCTGGCCGCGATGGCGAACTGAGCGGCGAAGGCGCTGGCGCTGAAGCCAAGGCCGGGTAGCGGCGACGGTGCGTTGCCGGTGACGCCCAGCATCAGAGCGCCCGTCACCAGGGCGTACAACGGCAAGGTCAGCCACAGGGCGCGCCTGAACGCGCGGTGCATCAGATCGTGGCCGAAGATGGCCAGGCATGCGCCCGCCGCAATGGCCACAACGGCGATAAGCGTGCGCGGCAGGCCGAATACCTTGTGCAGGCCATCCATGATCAGCGACACGTTGACGACGTTGAAGCCGGCGAAGACGAACAAGGTGGCGGCCAACGCCAGCACCACGCCGCGATAGCCGAACTGCGCGCGCGACTGGATCATCTGCGGAAGGCCCATCTGAGGGCCCTGCGCGCCATGAAACGCCATGAAGAGCGTGCCGAACATAATGCCCAGCGCGCCGGCCAGCGTGGTCCAGAAAGCGGTCAGCCCCAGGCTGGGGCCGACGAAGCCGATGGAGATCGTGAAAAAGTGGAAATTGCCCAGGAACCAGAATGGCCCCTGGCCGGCCAGCGTGGCGTGGCGCTCGCTTTCGGGGATGTAGTCGATCGAATGGCGTTCGATCTTCACGCTTGCGCGGGCGGTCGCCGCAGTCTCGGAAAGATGCATGCGGCGGATTGTAGGAACGCCCGTGGCAATGTTCCATGATCAAAGCGCCGCGTTCATATCGACCTGCGCCAATGTTTGGCCAGGGATAACCCGCAAGCGGCTACATCGGCTTGAGGCCCAGGGTCTGGATCATCTGGCGGTACTTGGCCACCTGCGCCGTGGCGTAGGCATCGGCGTCCTGCTGGCTCATCGGCGCCAATAGCAGTCGCCCCTCGGCTTCCATCCGCGTGCGCAGGTCGGGCTGTTCCAGCGCGTAGCCCACGGCGCGGCGCAAGGTGTCCACTTCGGGCGCGGGCGTGTCCTGGCGCACGTAGTAACCGCCCGCGATGGTGTAGACGAAGTCCGGGATGGTTTTGCTTTGCGAAATCCGCGGTAGCTTGGCCAGCGGGGCGGGCAGCGTGTCAGAGAAGCTGGTCAGGATTTTCAACTGTTGTTGCGCGGCCATGCCTTCCATTGCCTGCTGGTAGGGCAGCACCGCGAAATCCACCTGGCGCCCGATCAGGTCTTGCAGCGCGGGCGCTGCGCCGCGATAGGGCACGTGCAGGAATTCCGCGCCCACGCGCCGGCCCAGGTACTCCGTCATGATGTGGTAGAGCGACCCCACGCCCACGCTGCCGAAGGTCAGGGGCGTGGCGCCCGGCCGCTTGGCGTAGGCGATGAATTCGTCGACGCTGTTCACCGGCAGATCCGCGCGCGCGAGCAGCACGATGGTGGCTTCGCTGATGGGTTGCGTCAGCCGGAAGTCTTCGGGCTTGTAGTGCGCGGCGGCGTTCAGGAAGGGGCTGAGGATGACCTCGTTGGCGGACCCGTGCAGGAAGGTGTAGCCGTCAGGCGCGCTGGTCAGCACGCGGCGCGCGCCCAGCATGCCCGCGCCGCCGCCCACGTTTTCCACCACCACCTGCTGCTTGAGCGCGTGCGCGATGTGCACGCCGAACTGGCGCGCCGAGGCATCGCTGGCGCCGCCCGCCGGATAGGGCACGATCAGGCTCAAGGGCTTCTTGGCCGGGTAGTCCGCGTGGGCCAGGGGCATCACGGCGCAGGCCGCAAGACAGACGGCGGCCGCCCGGGCCGGTAGATTCCAACGCATGCTGCTTCTCCCTTGTCATTGCTGTTGTCGACGCTGTTCTTACGCAGCCGGTTTTCCGATCTGCTGCATGCAGTCTAGGCAGCGGCGTTTGTTCGCATCAATGACGGACGAGGGGTCGGATCAATGTGAATTCCACAACGATGTGCAGTCACTCAAGGGGGGCTGCTTGGGCGCGGCCGGCCAGGCGCGGCCGGCTAGGCGCGGCCGGCCTAGGCGCGGCGCGACTCCAAGGCGGGAAAGGTCTTCAGGATGTGGCGCAGCATGCTGGCGGTGGCGGGGGGCAGGTGCCTGCCCGCCAAACTGATCACGTGCGTGCGGCTGTTGTTCAGAATGGGGTTGGCCAGTGGCAGCGACACCATCTGACGAAACTGCGCGCCTTTAAGCGGCATGGACAGCGGGTTCACCACATAACCCAGGCCCTGGCTGGCGAACTCCCACAGGATCTTGAACGAATTGGTCAGCAGCGCGGGCTTGAGCTTGACGTTCTCGTCCAGCTCGGCCGCCTGGATGTGCTGGCGCACGCCAAACGATTCGTCCATGGCGGCCCAGCCGTAAGGCGCCAGGTCCGCCAGCCGCAAGGCGCGCCGCGAACGCGCCAGCGGGTGGTCTTTGTGTACGTGGACGCGCATGGGCGCGGGGCGGGAATAGTGCGACCGCAGGCGCACGTCGTTGGGTGGCTGGAAGGCCAGCGCAATCTGCACGCGCTCTTCTACGAGGCGACGCACGGTTTCATTGGTGCCGGCCACGTGGATGCTGTAGGTGATGTCGGGATGCTTGCGCACGAAGGACAGCAGCACGGGTTCCAGCAGCATATCGACAAAGCCTTCACCCAGCGCCAGTTCCACATGACCTCGGGTGGCGCTTTTCAGGTTGTTGACCTCGGCCTGGAAGGACTCGTTCAGGTCTTGCTGGCGACGCGCGAACAGCGCCACCAGGCGTCCGGCGTCGGTGGGCACCACGCCGCGCCCGCGCCGTTCCAGCAGCGTCAGCCCGGTGTCGGCTTCCAGGCGGGCAATGGCGCGGCTGATGGCGGACGGGTCGGTATTGAGTTGATCGGCGGCGGCGCGCAGCGTGCCGGTTTCTATGACTTGCAGCAGGCACAGCGTCCGTTTGAACTCCAGGACATCATCCATGATCGGCTTCCATGATGGGCATTCTTCGCGCTTTTTGGCTAAGTGGAATCGTTGCAAAAACCGCATCGATAAGACGCAATCATTGCTATCGGCTTTGTACTCGCGCCTGTCTATAGTCGGTAGCCGTATTTCCCCCAAGCTTGCCTACGGAGAGACCGCAACATGGCTAACGTTGAATCGCCCCTGAGCCCGGAACTGCTGCGCCACATGCGCGAATGGCGCCGCGATTTGCACGCGCATCCCGAAACCGCTTTCTGTGAATTCCGCACGGCCGACCTGGTGGCGCGCGAACTGGACCGGGCCGGCGCCGTGGTGCATCGCGGGCTGGGCAAGACCGGCGTGGTGGGCACGCTGACGCGCGGCGAAGGTCCAGTGATCGGCCTGCGCGCCGACATGGATGCGCTGGACATGCAGGAACTGGGCGACGCCTCGCACCGGTCAACCATCCCCGGCAAGATGCACGGCTGCGGCCACGACGGCCACACGGCCATGCTGCTGGGCGCGGCGCACCATCTGGCGGCCGACACGGGGTGGCGCGGTACCTTGCACCTGATCTTCCAGCCTGCCGAGGAACACGCGGGCGGCGGCCTGGCCATGGTGCAGGATGGCCTGTTCGACCGCTTTCCCTGCGATGCGGTGTACGCACTGCACAACTCGCCCAACCTGCCGTTCGGCACGGTGGCCACGCGCGTGGGCACGGTCATGGCCAACTGCGACACCTATGAAATCACCGTCACCGGCAAGGGTTGCCATGCCGCGCAGCCCGAACATGGCGTGGACCCCATCGTGGCGGCGGCGCAGCTGGTTGCCGCCATGCAGACCATCGTCAGCCGCAACGTGAAGCCCACCGACGCCTTGGCGCTGAGCATCACGCAGATTCACGCGGGCGACACCTGGAACGTGGTGCCCAACAGCGTGATGCTGCGCGGCAGTTGCCGCACGCTGACCGCCGCCACGCGCGACCTGGCCGAACGCCGCTTGCGCGAGGTGTGCGCGGGCGTGGCCGTGAGTTCGGGCGCCAGCATCGACGTGCAGTTTTTTCGCGGTTATCCGGCCTGCGTCAACACCGACGCCGAGGTCCGGTTGGCCGTGCGCGCGGCGGTGCGCGTGGTGGGCGCGGACAAGGTGGATGCGGCTTGCACGCCGCGCATGGGTTCGGAAGATTTCGCCTACATGTTGCAGCAGCGGCCCGGCGCTTATGTGTTTGTCGGCGCGGGCCGGCCGGGCGTTGAGAACCCGCCTGTGCACAACCCGTACTACGACTTCAACGACGACATTCTTCCGCTGGGCGGGCACTACTGGGTAGAGCTGGTGAAAGCGGCGATGCCGGCCTAGCGCGTCGGCGTGTCGCGCGCCAAGGGGGCGTCGGACGCGGGCGCTTGGGGCTTGCGCGCGCCGCTCAACACGGCGTCCAACGCGGCGCCGGCTTCGTCCGACACGCTGCGCAAGTGCAGATCACGCTGCGGAAACGCGATCTCGATGCCGGCCTGCCGCAGCGCGTCGACCATGCGCGCCATCATGTCGCTGCGGATGTTGATCCAGCGGTCGAAGTCATGGGTCCAGGCGCGGACGCTGAAGTCCAGCGTACTGGCGCCAAAGCCCATGAACAGCACCGTGGGCGCCGGTTCGGCGACAACGCCGGGCGTGTCGCGGGCCACGGCTTCCAGCACGTCAATCGCCCGGTTGGGCTCGGTGCCGTAGGCCAGGCCGATACTGACTTCGATGCGGCGGCTGCGGTCCAGCAGGGTCCAGTTGGTGAGCTTGTCGGACAGCAACGTGCCGTTGGGCACGATCACATCGGCGCCTTCGAAGGTCTTGATGCGAGTGGCGCGCATGCCGATGTCGCGTACCTGCCCGGACGTGCCGCTGATGTCCACCACGTCGCCCGGCTGTATCGGCCGCTCAAACATCAGGATCAGGCCCGACACGAAGTTGTTCACCACCCCTTGCAGGCCGAAGCCGATGCCCACGCCCAGCGCGCCGAAAACGATGGTCAACTGACTGGTCTGAAAGCCCGCTGCCGACAGCGCGATGCCCAGGCCCAGCAGCAGCACCAGGTAGTACGACAGCGACGCGATGCTGTTGCCCACGCCGCGCGGCAACGCCATGCGGGTCAGCACCTCGTCGCGCAGGATCAGGCGGATGGTGCGCGCGGCCCAGAACGCAATCACTACCGAAATCAGGAAGAGCAGCACGTTGCCCAGGCTGATGGACACTTCGCCCACGGTCAGCGTGTAGGACAGCACCTGCGCGGTGAACGCATAGGTGGCGCGCAGGATGCGGAAACGGTCCATGGCATAGACCGCCCAGCCCACGACGGCGGCAACGGTCAATAGGCGGATCAGCAACTGCACGAGCGGCGGCGCATGTTCGCGCGCCAGCCGGAAGCGCGCAATGCCCTGGCGCGCCAGCATCACTTGCACCAGGGTGATGATGACGGTGACGCCGGCATAGAGCACCAGCCCGAAGTAGCCGCAACCGATGACGGCGCTGGTCAGCATTTCCGCCAGCGAGACATTGCCGACCAGGTTGGCCGACAGCGACACGCATAGCAACGCCACCGCGACCCAGGCGATGCCGCGCAGCATGCCCGCCAGGCGGGTGGGGGCGGGGGACGACGTGGGGCACCGACCACGGCGCAGCAGCCACAGGATGGCGGCCAGCGCCACCGCGGTCAGCGCCACGGTGGACAGGCGGTAGAACAAGGTGTTGGCCAGGAACAGGAAGCCCAGCCGCTCGGCCAGGAACAGGGCGGTGATGGCATAGGGCCATAGATCCAGTTGCCGACGCGCCGAGGGCGGCAGCAGACGCAGCACCGGCACCGCCGCCAGCACCAGCGCCACTTGCTGCACCATCAGCGGCGCGTCGGGCTCCAACGCCAGCACCGCCACCATCGACAGCAGCAGCCAGGTGGACAAGGGGCGGCCCAGCACGCCCGCGGCGGTTTCGCTCATGACGCCCGCGCGAATGGCGTCGCGGCTCTTCCTGGCCAGCCACAGCAGAAACACCAGCAGCACGATCTGAATTACATGCAGCGCGCGCTGGTTGCCGCTGCCGGTGCCGCTGTAGTCACGCGCGAAGCGGGCTTCGATGTCGATGCCGGTGCGCAGCAAGGCCATGGTGTCCTGGCTGGTGTCTTGCGTCTTGCCCAGATCCCAAAGCGGGGGGGAATCCACCCGCATCAGGCGCGCGTCGATGTCGTTGATGGCGTCGGCCACGGCGCGATGGCCCGCCTTGATGCGTTCTTCGACGGCGTTGGCGCGTTGTTCAAGGCCGGCCTGTCGCGACAACGGACCGGACAGCGCCTGCGCGGCCGCGGTCAATTGCGCCAGCACGGCATCCACGCGGTCGGCCAGCGCGGGCGGCAGGCTGGCGGCAGAGGCTGAATTCTTGATGGCCTGCCAGGCGTCGCGGCGCCGCAGCAGTTCGGCCGCGTCGCTGGCGTACCAGGCGGTGGCCTGGCGCAGATCCGCCTGCCAGCGCGCCAGCCGGTGCGCGTCAAAGACCCAATGCCGCTCCAGGCTCTCGACCCGCATGATGGGCAGGGTGCGCAGTTGGGCCGGCTGGAATTCGTAGAGCTTTTCGTCGGTGGATTTGGTGATCGCTTCCAATGCCGGGCCGAGCGTGGCGTCGGGGTCGGTGGTGGCGACGCGTTGCAACACGCCTTCGGCGTAGCGCATGTCGCTGTCGGCGCGCAGCGGGATGTCGCCCATCTGAATGGCGGCGGGTGCTGCGGGTAGGGCGGGGGGTGTGGCGGCGGGCGGGTCGGCCAGCGCAAGACGTGCCTGGGTCAGGCTCAGCAAGCCAAGCAGCAATCCGAACAGGCAGGTAAAAAGTCGTGCTCGGACGCGCATGAGGCGGCTCCGTGGGGTACTGCGAACCGGGGGCTAAGCCACTCTAGCGCATCACCAGTCCGCCGTCCACGAACAGCACCTGCCCGGTCATGAAGCCGCTCCAGTCTGACGCCAGGAACAGCACCGGGCCGGCTACGTCCTCGGGCCGGGCGATGCGGCGAAGCGGCGTCGCGGCAATCAAGGCATCGCGGAACGACTCCTGGGTGCCGCCGCTGGCTTCGGTGGGGTAGACCAGGCCGGGCGCCACGCAATTGACCCGGATGCCGTAGGGGCCCAGTTCCGCCGCCAGGTTGCGGCTGAACGCCACCAGCGCGGCCTTGGCGGTGGTGTAGTCGTGGTACGGCACGACGGGGTGCTCGACCAGGTTGCTGGCGATGTTGACGATGCAGCCCTGGGCGCGCTGCTTGAAATGCGGCAGCGCGGCGTGGCAGACGTTGAAGGCGGCGCCCACCGAGCCATCGAACTGCGACTGGTAGTGCTGCCACGACAGGGCGTCGAACGCGGTCCGCTGGCGGGGGTCGAAAGCGTATGGCCGAAAGGCGTTGTTGACCACCACGTCCAGCCGGCCGGCGTCCTGCACGATGCCGTCCACCATGGCGCGCACCGCGTCCGGCGAGCCCACGTCGGCCTGCACGGCCCAGGCGTCGCCGCCCGCCGCCTGGCATTGCGCCACCACGGCGTCGGCCGCATCGGCATTGCTTAGATAGTTGACGACCACCGTTGCGCCTTCGCGCGCGAAACCGCGCGCGATCTCGGCACCGATGCCTCGGCTGGCGCCCGTTACCAGCACGATCTTGCCTGCGAATTTCTTTGGGGTGTCCATGTCAGTCTCCCGGCAGCAGGCCGGTGTCGACCACGGCTGCGATGTCGATGGGCTTGTCGATCAGGCCCAGCGCCCGGTAGGCGTCGGCGGCCTTTTGCAGCGAGTCCAGATCGAACGTGCCCAGCGGCCGGCCAACGGCGGTCGAGGCCGCGTTGCGCAGCCGGATCACCTCCAGGCTGATGGCGCGGTCGGTGCCGTCAATGGCGCGCTTGCCGGCCAGGCTGGCGGCTTCTTCCGGCTGGGCGATCATCCACGCGGCGCTGTCGCGATACGCCTTCAAAAACGCCCGCAGCAGCGGCTGCTTTTGTTGGTACACCGCTTCGCGCACCACGAAGAGGTCGCTGGACACGTTGAGCGTGTCGCGCACTTCCATGACGTTGACCTCGCCCAGGCCGCGCCGCCGCCCCACGAGCAAGCCGGTGTCGGTGGCGGCCGTGGCGTCCACCTGGCCTTGCAGTAGCGGCGCGAAGTTCAGCACGCCGGTCACCACGATTTCCACATCGGCTTCGGTCAGGCCCGCCTGATGCAGCATCACCAACAGGTTCTGACGGGTGCCGCTGGCCAGGCTGTAGACGCCGATGCGCTTGCCTTTCAGGTCGGCGGGGCGCGTGATGTTGGCCGACTTCAGCGACACCACGTTGAACACGTTCTGCGGATAGATGTCGTAGATGGCGCGCAGCTTCTCGCCCTTGTCCAAGGCCATGAAGAACGAACCGGGGTCGGTGAAGGCCACGTCGGCCTGGCCGCTGAGTATGTTGCGGATGGCGTCGCCGCCGCCCGCGCCGGGCAGGTAAACCAGTTCCACGCCCTGCGCCTTGAAGAAGCCCTTGTCGGGTTCGGCCAGCAGGTTGGTGATTTCGCTGATGGGTTTGCTCCAGCCGGCCAGGGTGACCTTGCCGGATGCGGCGTTCTGGGCGCCCTGGGCGCGAGCGGCTAGCGGCGCCAGTGACACGGCGGCAAGGCTTGCGGCGGCCGTCAACAGGGCGCGGCGGGTCGGATGGGGAGGCATGGAAGGGGTCTCGAAGATGGTCATGATTGATCGGCATAGGGGCGCAGCAGGCGCCGTTCCAGCAGCAGCGTGGCCTGATAGCCCAGCAGCCCGATGACGGCGATGGCGGTCAGCGCGGCGAACATCAGGGGCGTGTCCATCATGCCTTGCGCGGCGATGATGACCGCGCCCAGCCCCCGGCTGGCGCCAATGAATTCGCCCACCACGGCGCCCACCAGCGCCAGCACCAGCGCCACGCGCAGCCCGGCCAGAATGCCGGGCAGGCCGGCGGGCAGCTTCAGTCGCAACAAGGTCTGCGTGCGTGACGCGCCCAGCATGCGGAACAGTTGCAGCCGGTTCGGGTCGACCTGCCGCAGGGCGGTCAGGGTGTTCTCCATCAAGGGGAAAAAGCAGATCAGCGCCGTCATGACCACGGTGGGCGCCATGCCGAAGCCGAACCACAGCACGAACAGCGGCGCGAGCGCCAGCTTGGGGACCACCTGGCTGACGATGACATAGGGCTTGAGCACGCGGTCCAGCAAGGCGGATTCCGCCAGCGCCACGCCGATGCCCAGCCCCGCCGCGCCGCCGATCGCCAGGCCCAGCAGCATCTCGGCAAGCGTTGCGCCGATGTGGGGCCAGAGGTAGCCGGTGGCAAGACTGATCCACAACATCTTCGCCACGGCCGAGGGGGCGGGCAGCACCAGTGCCGATATCCCCACCTGCCGCACGGTGATTTCCCAGACGGCCAGCAGCAAGACCAGCAGCGCCAGGGCAAGCAGGCGGGGCTTGATCGTGGCGTGGGGGGCGGCCTGGGGGATGGCGGGGTCGGCGGCTTCAGCGGCGGCCTTATTGGCGGCTTGGGTCGCCGCTTTGATGGCGGTCGGCTTCATGGGCGCGCCCCGTTCATGAACGCAAATACTTGGGCGCAGGCGGCATTGAATGCCGCGCCATGGCGCATGGCTTGCGTGCGCGGCGCGGGCAGGTCCACGGGCAGGTCGGCCAGCATGCGGCCCTGATGCATGACAGTCACACGGTCGCCCAGGTACACCGCTTCGCTGATGTCGTGGGTGACGAACAGCACGGTGGTGTTGCGCAGCCGGCACATGCGCAGCAGGTCGTCTTGCAGCTCGCCGCGCGTGATGGCGTCCAGCGCGGCGAAGGGTTCGTCCAGCAACAGCAAGGCCGGTTCAAGAATCAGCGCCCGTGCCAACGCCACGCGGCTTTGTTGGCCGCCGGATAGTTGGCGGGGATAGTGTTGGGCGTGGTCGGAAAGCCCCAGCATGGCGAGCAGACCGTGCGCGCGTTCCAGGTCTTCCGGCAGCGGGCGGCGTTGCAGCGACACGGGCAGCAGCACGTTATCGATCACGCGTTGCCATTCCAGCAGCGTGGGCGCTTGAAACACATAACCCAGTTGCGGGCCGGGCGCGGCGGGCGTGCCGTCTTGCAGCACGACGCGGCCGGATTGCGGGTTGAGCAGGCCGGCGGCAAGTTTCAGCAGCGTCGTCTTGCCGCAGCCGCTGCGGCCAACCAGGCAATGAAAGCCGCCGGCTTGCAGGCGCCAGTCGATGCCGTTCACGATGGGCGCGCGGCCGGGGTAGGTGTAGACCGCCCCTTCGATGTGAAGAAAGGGCCGGGACGGGTCGGCAATCATGGTTCGTACGACGCGTAAGGGTCGGCGGCAGTTTCGGCGGACTGTTCGATTTCCGTCATGCGAACCAGATCCAGCAGGTTGAAGCGGCCGTCGTGATGCCAGCCAGCTTCGGGCACGCTCATCGCGCCGATGGCGCTGATGCGGGTGACGCCCGCCGCGCCCAGTTGGTCGGCCAGACGGTAGAGTTCTTCGGGCGTGGCCGCCACGCCCGCCGTTTGCAGATAGCGGCTGTGCGCGGCCACGAACGGCGCCACGTCATCCAGCGTGTCGATGCCGGCCACCACGATGCTGCGTTGCAAGGCCGTGGGCGCAAGCGGCGCGGCGGCATCGGTGTACGAGACGCTCCATGCCGCGTCGGGGTCGCCGATCAGCGCATCGGCGCCGCCATCCGGCAACTGCCATTCGATGCTCTGCCGCCACTTCGCAATCGCGGCGGACTCCGCCAGGTCCAGCGCGCGGCGCGGAAAGCGCTGTTGCAGATTCGAGAGCTCGCCTGCCAGATACCCGGCGAAGTCGCGCGGTGAAACCTGGCCGCCGCGCTGCACGTAGAAAACCTGCGGCGAATAACAACCCTGCTGGTCGTAACGCGCCACATCCCAGGCCGCGCGGCGCGCCAGGGCGGGCGCCTTCAGCGCATCCAACGCGGCGGCGCTGACCACGCCAAAGCCCAGCTTGTGCCCATGCGCAAGAAAGCGCGCCGTGACCGGCAGGCGGCGCTGGATGGCATGCAGTGCGTCATTGCCGCCGTAAGCCACCACCGTGTCCGCCTGCGCGTACAGCGCGGATGCATCTTCATCACCCGCGCCGCGCCACCAGACCACGGCCAGGCAGTCGGCCAGCGGCGGGTGCACCTCGACCAGCAGGCGCGCGAACCAGCCGGCAAACAGCGGCTCGGCGCTGGGCAGCTTGCCGATATTGCCCGCCTTCACGAGCAACCCGCAAACCAGGCTCCATAACGCCAGCGCGGGCACGTTGCCCGCCCAGCTATGCACCAGCAATTGCGGGCCGTAGGCACGTACCGCGCCGCCCTTGGGCGCAGCCTGAAAGCCGTCCAGCACCTTGGGGTTGGCGAAGTCCTCGGCCACAAAGCGGTGCAGTTGCGGCGCGCGGAACGTCTTGAATAAGCCGGTGAGACCCAGCCGCACCATCTGCGCGTCGTAGCCGCTGACAATCGGCAGCAGCGCGTCGGCTTGCCGGCGGTACGGGTCGCTGGGGTCCAGCAGTCGGGCGATGGCGCGGTCGATGACGTTGATGATTTCCGACACCGTCATCGTCTTCAAATGCTGCGCGCTGGCCTGTTGGACGCGCTGGGCCAGCGCCTGCATCTGCAAGGCGGTCACCACCGGCACGGCGACGTCCACGCGCTGGCCGTCCTGCTCGAAGGGCAGCGTCTGCCATTGGACGTCGGCCGAAGCCAGCCCCGGCAGATAGCCCGCTTCGATCCGTTGCACGTTCATGGCCGCGTGGACTGAATGAATTCTTCGACCGCCAGCGAGCAACCTTTGGCCTGTGCGCCCTCGGCGCGGCCCAGCAACAGGAAGCCGCCATCGGCGGGTTCGCCCACGTCTTCGGTGAGGATGGTGCTGACGGAATTGAAGTTGCCCAGGTCGCAATGCGCCAGGATGCCGCGTTCGCCAGCCGGCACCGTGCGCCCCGTGGCCGGGTCCACCAGGCGCGACCGAATCCAGTGCGGCCCCGATTTCACGGAAGGGACCGTGGCGTTGCCGTCGTCATAGAACTGGGTGCTGAGTTCGGTCATGCCGTACATGTTGATGCACAGCGCACGCGGCACGCCCAGCAGGTCCGATAGTTCGGAATAGAACGTGTCCAGCGGCAATTCGCGCGACTGACCCTTGTAGCCGCCGGTGTCCAGGATGCGGCTGCCCGGCGGCAGGCGGAATGTTCGGCCTGCCTTGCGCAGCGCATCGATCACATGCACGAAGCTGAAGCTGGCGCCCAGCAGGGCGTAGGGCGCGCCATCGCGCTCGGCGGCTTCCAGGCGGCGCCACAAGCCATCAAGATCAATGCCCTGCGGCGACATGAAATAGCGGCTGTCGTCGGTGCCAAACGCGGTCTTGGCCAGCGCCAGATAATGCGCCAGCGACGAATTCGGCATGGCGACTTCGTCCGGGAACAAGATGCCCATCGGCAAGCGCGGCGTGCCCCGCATGACGCGGGCGGCGAAGTTGCGCGTCATGGACAAGTCGTAGACGTCCAGGTGCGGATGAAAGTGGCGCCCGCGCATATCGGCGCGCGTCGTGCCGCTGGTCATGAAAACGCGTTCGTCGGGGCGGGCGGGTTCACAGCGCAGTTCCATCGCCTTGAAGGCGTCGATGGGCACGGCGGGAATATCGCTCCAGGTCTTCACATTGCGCACCGTGGCGCCTCGGCGCTGGCAGAAGCTGCGGTAGGCGGCGTTGGTGCCATACTGATACGCAAACAGCCGCAGCGCGAGCTGATCGAACTGCGCGTCGGTGCAGCCGTTCTGGGCAATGAATTCGAGGAGTTCCGCGACGGGCGGGGCGGCGTTGTTCATGGGCGTTCGTTGATTCCAATACAGGGAAGCTCCGAAGCCCGCCCGCGCAAGCGGCGCAAAAGGCGCGGCAGGGCGAATGCTCTTCTTACGCCGGCATGAACCGGGTCAAGTTCGCGGGTTTGATTCTCAGCACTGGCGTGCACCCCGGAGCAGAGGCAATGTTAACCCGCTCTAGGGTTCGTCGCTTAGGTCGAATCCCTTCTGGCCGTCCAGTCGGAAGGCCGCGGGGTCATACCGTCATGAGTCGTCGCCCCGCAGTGATTCAACCCATCGCGTGGCGTCGGGTACGTCCGACCAGGCGGCGGTGCCTTTGCGTACCATCTGCTGGAATTCGTCTTCGTCGTAGGCAGGGTGGTGCACCTCGAACGAACGCAGATTCAAATTGCGCAGTTCGCCCGTGCGCAAATTCTCTTCAGCCGTCACGTGCAGCAAGGCCGGACGATAGAGACGGTTTTCGCTCTCTTGTGCGAGCAACTGTTGAGTAGCGGAAACCGTTAGCGACTTGCCGTTTTCAAGCACAAGATGAACATTTGCCTTGGTCTTGCCGCCCCAGTCCACGATTTTTCCGTGCAGGTATTTTTCAACCTTTACCCAGATATCGATCGATTGTTTGAAGTCTGATTGGGCATTGATGATCGTGAGAGGGCGCCGGGCGGTGTCCTCAAGCGCGTAAACGCGATGAGGGTTGTTACGGGCCTGAGCTTGCCAACGCTCAATGACGGCAGCTCGCCTGGGGTCGATGGCGTTGAGAGAATCTGGCGCGGCCAGACGTTCCATATCCGCCCAGAGCATCGAAGCCGCCAACAACCCCTCGGCGACGAAAACCAGAGACCCTTCTTCTATCGACACCAGCACTTCGGCAGGGTTGACCTCTCGGGTTGATCCTTGCAGGAAGTCGCTGACCTCTTTCTGAAATTCGCCAAGCAAACTGAGCGGAATAGCCTTCGGCCCCACATCAACGCCATTGATGCGGTCGCGGAGAGCGAAGCGAAGATTGTCGGCGGGTTTCATAGCGACGATTGTAGACCTCGTCCCGGGCTATTTCGCGGGTCTGTAATATTTTGCAAGCTAGGCACCGCGCGTGCGCCAGCGTAGCGCTGTCCGCCCTGGAGGGGCGGGCGCGAATCTTGTCACGGTGACAAGATTCGCGCTCAAAACCTATCACCTGACAAGATTTCGATAAGATTACGACAAGATTAGGATTCGATGATAAGAAAGACATCGCTAGAAAGAAGGGCAGCGCCAAACGCAAAAAGCCCCGCCAATGGCGGGGCTCAATGCTTGAATCTTTGGTGGCCTGGGGCGGAATCGAACCACCGACACAAGGATTTTCAATCCTCTGCTCTACCGACTGAGCTACCAGGCCAACACGTACACGGTGCAAAAAGCCCAGCGCGGCGGCTGGGCTTTTTTTGGGACTTGATATTGCTACCGCAATCCCAATAATTCTTTTGGTGGCCTGGGGCGGAATCGAACCACCGACACAAGGATTTTCAATCCTCTGCTCTACCGACTGAGCTACCAGGCCAACGAAGTCCGCAACTATACACAATTTTTTTGGCTCACGCCAGCAAGGCGGGGCCAGATCGCCAACTATTTTTCCGCCCGGGTTTCCGCCCTGACTGTTGGGTGAATGGCACGGATAGGTGCGACGCAGCGTCGCGGCGGGGGCGGAACTGCGCTGGGGATAACCCGCAGGGGTATAATCTTCCAGTTATTTCGTGGCAGTCTTTTACGCATCCCACATGTCGGTAGCTGTCCTTGCCTTCGGTCTGAACCACACGTCCGCGCCGGTTTCGGTTCGCGAGCGCGTGTCCATGCCCGTCGATCTGGTCAAGCCCGCGCTGGAAGGCCTGCGTTCGGCATTCGGCGGTTCCGTCCGCGAAGCCGCCATCCTGTCCACCTGTAACCGCACCGAGATCTATTGCGCGGCCGACGGCCACGTCGCCGATCAACTGCCCGCCTGGCTGGCTGAACACAACCGCCTGGACGCCGGCACGCTGCGCCCGCACCTGTACCGCCATCACCAAGACGACGCCGTGCGTCACGCTTTCCGCGTGGCCAGCGGGCTGGATTCCATGGTGCTGGGTGAAACCCAGATCGTCGGTCAGATGAAAGACGCCGTGCGCGCCGCCGGCGAAGCCGGGTCGCTGGGCACCTTGCTGCACCAGATGTTCCAGCGCACGTTCTCGGTGGCCAAGGAAGTGCGGTCGCAAACCGCCATCGGCGCGCAGTCGGTGTCCATGGCCGCCGCCGCCGTCCGCCTGGCCGAACGCGTGTTCGGCAACCTGGACCAGGCCCGCACGCTGTTCATCGGCGCGGGCGAAATGATTGAACTGTGCGCCACCCACTTTGCCGCGCAACGCCCGCGCAGCATGGTCGTGGCCAACCGCACGGCCGAGCGCGCAGAAATCCTGGCCAACCGTTTTTCGGCCAGCACCATGAAGCTGTCCGACCTGACGGACCGCCTGTCGGAATTCGACGTCATCGTGTCCTGTACGGCAAGCTCCCTGCCCATCCTCGGCTTGGGGATGGTGGAACGGGCCACGCGCCTGCGCCGCCACCGCCCCATGGTCATGATCGACCTGGCTGTGCCGCGCGACATCGAACCCGAAGTCGGCCGCCTGGACGACGTCTACCTGTATTCGGTGGATGACCTGGGCCGCCTGGTGCAGACCGGCACCGACGCGCGCCGCGCCGCCGTGGTGCAGGCCGAAGCCATTATCGAAACCCGCGTCCAGGGCTTCATGCACTGGATGCAGTCCCGCGAAGTGGTGCCCGTCATCCGCGACCTGCACCAGGCCGCCGAAGACGTCCGCGCCGCTGAACTCGAACGCGCGCGCCGCCTGCTGGCGCGTGGCGAATCGCCCGAAGCCGTGCTGGAACAACTGGCGCACGGGCTGACGCAAAAATACCTGCACGGCCCGCTGGCGGCGTTGAACCGCAGCGAAGGCGACGACCGCAAGCAACTGCTTGCCTGGATGCCGCGCCTGTTCCCCGGCCGCGACTCCCGCCGTTAGCGAATCTGCCCCACGTCCCGCCTCCTGGCGGGCGTTCGTCTTTGTGGGCGCCCGCTATTCCTGTTTTCTCTTTGGTCATTCCCCATGAAATCTTCCATGCGCAGCCGGCTGGAGCATCTGTGTAACCGCCTGATCGAGGTGGACGCATTGCTCGCCCAACCGGAAACCGCGTCCGATATGGACCGTTTCCGCAAGCTCTCGCGCGAACGCGCCGAGCTGGAACCCGTGGTCGAGGCCTTCACCGCTTTCGCCCGCACCGAGGAAGACCTGGCGACCGCGCAGGAAATGCTGTCTGACCCCGAAATGAAGGCCATGGCCGAAGACGAGATCAAATCGGGCCGAGGCAAGCTGGAAAGCCTGGAAAGCGCGCTGCAATTGCTGCTGCTGCCGCGCGACCCCAATGACGGACGCAGCGTGTTTCTGGAAATTCGCGCGGGCACGGGTGGCGATGAAAGCGCGCTGTTCTCGGGCGACCTGCTGCGCATGTACACGCGCTATGCGGAAACGCGCGGTTGGCGCGTCGAGCTGATGTCGGAAAGCGCCTCGGAACTGGGCGGCTACAAGGAAGTGATCGCCCGCATTGACGGCGACGGCGCCTACGGCCGCTTGAAGTTCGAGTCCGGCGCGCACCGCGTGCAGCGCGTGCCCGCCACCGAAGCGCAGGGTCGCATCCACACGTCGGCCTGCACCGTGGCCGTTATGGCCGAAGCCGACGAGATGTCGGAAATCGTCATCAACGCCAATGACCTGCGCATCGACACGTTCCGTGCCAGCGGCGCGGGCGGCCAGCACATCAACAAGACCGATTCCGCCGTGCGCATCACGCACTTGCCGACGGGGCTGGTGGTGGAATGCCAGGACGACCGCTCGCAGCACCGCAACAAGGACAAGGCCATGCAGGTGCTGGCCGCGCGCTTGAAAGACAAGGAAACGCGCGAACGCCAAAGCAAGGAAGCGGCCGAGCGCAAGAGCCTGATCGGCACGGGCGACCGCTCCGAGCGCATCCGCACCTATAACTTCCCGCAGGGCCGCGTGACGGATCACCGCATCAACCTGACGCTGTACAAGCTGCAGCAGATCATGGAAGGCGACCTGGAAGAGCTGACCGGCGCGCTGATCGCCGAGCATCAGGCCGAGCAGTTGGCGGCGCTGGGCGACGACATCTAAGGCGGCGCCATGACGACGCCCCAGCTTAAAAGCCTGCTGCTGGACACCCGCCTGCCGCGCCTGGAAGTGCGCATGCTGCTTGAGCACGTGTTGCAAAAGCCGCGCGCCTGGCTGCTGGCGCATGACACCGATCCGCTTGCGCCTGATGTGGCGGCGGCGTTCGAGGTCTTGCTGGCGCGCCGCCTGGCCGGCGAACCCATGGCGTATCTGCTGGGCCATCGCGAGTTCATGGGCCACCGGTTTCGCGTCACGCCTGATGTGCTGATTCCGCGCCCCGACACCGAAGTGCTGGTGGAAACCGCGCTGGAATGCGTGGCGGGCATTGCGGGGCCGGCCGTGCTGGACCTGGGTACGGGCAGCGGCGCCATCGCGATATCGATCGCCCTGGCGCGCCGCGACGCGCGCGTGATGGCGTCCGACGTCAGTGCCGCCGCGTTGAAGGTGGCGGCGGCCAACGCCTGGGATCTGACCGCTTCGGTGCGTTTCGTGGAAGGCAGCTGGTTTGACGCTGTGCCGGCCGGCGAAGGCTTTGACCTGATCGTGTCCAATCCGCCCTACGTAGCCAATAACGACCCGCACCTGGACCAGGGCGACTTGCGCTTCGAACCGCGCGGCGCGCTGACCGATGGCGCGGGCGGGCTGGAAGACCTGGGCCGCATCGTGGCCGGCGCCGGCCCGCACCTGAAGCCGGGCGCGCAGCTATGGATGGAGCATGGCTGGGACCAGGCGCAGGCGGTACGCGGCTTGCTGGCGGATGCGGGCTTTGAATCGGTGCACAGCCGGCACGACCTGGCGGGCATTGAAAGAATATCCGGCGGGCGCTGGCCGGCCGGGGGGCGTTGACCGCCCCGGCTGTTACAGTTTTCCACTACGGCAAACCCGCGAAAAGCCCGCCCGAGTAGCCCGGCGCGGGGCGGGTATCCGCCCAGCTTTACGGGTATTTACGGCCGTTTTTTCCGCTGTACCTATAATTGGCGTATTCCGTTATGCCTGTCCAAGAGACCACCATGAGCGACGTTCAAGAATTCATCCGCGAAACCGTGACCCAGCACCCCGTCGTGCTGTTCATGAAGGGCACCGCCCAATTCCCGCAATGCGGCTTTTCCGGCAAGGCCATCCAGATCCTGAAGGGCTGTGGCGTGAAGAAGCTGGTTACCGTCAACGTGCTGGAAGACGACGAAGTCCGTCAGGGCATCAAGGAATTTTCCAGCTGGCCCACCATCCCGCAGCTTTACGTCGCGGGCGAATTCATCGGCGGCTCGGACATCATGAACGAGATGAATGAATCCGGCGAACTGAAGACGCTGCTGGAGCAATCCGGCGCCACGGCTTAAGTCGCCCATGCGGCGACTTGTCATCGGCATCACGGGCGCCACCGGCGCGCTCTACGCGGTGCGCATGCTGCAAGCCTTGCGCGGCGTGGACGATGTCGAGACTCACCTGGTTGTGTCGGCCTCGGGCGTGTTGAACATCAAGCACGAGCTTGATGTCAGCCGCCACGATATCTATGCGCTGGCCGACCACGTGCACTCGGTGCGCGATGTGGGCGCCACGCTGGCCAGCGGCGCGTTCCAGACGGCGGGCATGGTGATCGTGCCGTGTTCGATGCGCACCTTGGCGGCCGTGGCGCATGGCCTGTCAGATAACCTCATCACACGCGCCGCCGACGTCACCTTGAAGGAACGCCGGCGCCTGGTGCTGATGGTGCGTGAAACGCCCTTCAATCTGGCGCACTTGCGCAACATGACCGCCGTGACCGAAATGGGCGGCATCGTGTTTCCGCCGCTGCCGGCGTTTTATCACCGCCCGGCAACCATTGAAGAAATGGTGGACCACACCGTGGCGCGCGTGCTGGAACTGTTCGACATCGTCGTGCCCGGCCCGCACTGGGAAGGCATGAAGTAGCCGACGAGCCTCGGTAACGTGAACATGTGGCGTGCACATGTAGCGTGCACATCCAGCGTGACCATGTAGCGTGAAAAATGAAACAGCCCCGCATGCGGGGCTGTTTGCATCGCGGCCGCGCGGGGTTACTCGACCAGCCCCAGGCCATTCAACGCGGCCAGATTCTCCGGCCATTGGCGCGCACGGGCGTTTTGCAGTTCGATGCGCGCCCAGGCCATCCAGCCCGCCCACTCAATCCGCTTGTCCCACGCCGTGCCCCAGGCTTGCAAGGCCGCCAGCCCCGCCGCCGCGTGCGCTTGCGCCGCATCGAAATCACCCGAGGTCAATGCCAATTGCGCCAGCAGCAAGCGCGGCTCGCCCACCCAGGGGTTGTGTTCGACGGCGGCTTCCAGCAGGTGGCGCGCGCTGTCCATTTCCGTCAGCGGATGCATGCGCGTGATGACTTGCCAGTACAGCGCGCTGGCGGCCGCCTCGTCGCGCGCGCTGAGCGTGGCGCGGCAGGCGTCGAACGCCGGGGGAATGGGGATGCCCGTATCGGCGGGCATGCGCGACAAGGGCGCCAACAGGTGCGACAGCATCGACAGAATGTTCGACGGCGGCTTCAGCGGACCGGGCCACAGCGAAGACGCCCAGTTCGTTTTCAAATCGCGGCGCTGCTGCTGCGGATAGCCCGCGAAGATCTCGTCTTGCCAGCTATGCCATTGTTCGCCGATGTCGGCGGCGGACACGACGATGAACGCGGCAACCTGGCGTGGCGTCAACGTAAAGACCTGCCCGTTAGCGCCTTCAAGCGTCATGCCTTCGCTGCCCGCGCCCTGGCCCGCCAGCACCGCTTGCACGAACTTCGTGCGCGGCATCTCGCAGAACAGGCTGACCCACGCTTCGGCTTCTTCGCCCAGCACCTCGCGCAGGGTCGAGCGTTCACGCTCGCGGTCAAACAGCGTCAGGTCCACGTATTCGTTGCCGTAGACGCTGTGGAACAGACCCAGCATGCGCACTTCGCGCGGCTGGTTCCACAGCGCCAGCGTGCGATACACGCCCAGCAGATGGTGCTTGAAGGTGCCGGCCTTGTGCCAGTCTTCCCCGGCGCTGCGGGCGAACAGCAAGTCCAGCAACGCGGGCAGGTCGGCATCGATGGCGGCGTAGTGGTCAGCGAGCAGGGCGCGCGCGTGCGGGTGGAGTTCGTTGTTGGTGGACATGGCGCAAGGCGTGTAATTGAAGGCAGCCGCTATTGTGTCCGCATGAGGCGGGCTTGTCATGGGGCGGCGCTTTATACGATTTGGCTCATATCAATATGAATATTCATCGCTTCCAGTTTGGTAGCGCGCTGCATAGAATCGCGGGTCATTCTTTTTACATGCAGAGCTTCCCATGCGCCTTCGCCATACCCTCGCTATTTTTGCCGCCGTGCTCGGATTCACGGGTACCCAAGCCATGGCGCAGGACGCCGAACTGAAGGTGGGCGTCACCGTCGGCCCGCACGCGCAAATCGGTGAAGTGGCGCAGCAGGTGGCGGCCAAGCAGGGCCTGAAAGTGAAGCTGATTGAATTCAGCGATTTCATCCAGCCCAACGCCGCGTTGGACGCCAAGGAGCTGGACCTGAACATCTACCAGCACAAGCCCTTCCTGGATTCGCAGAACAAGGCGCGGGGCTACAAGCTCGTGCCGGTGGCGACCGCCGTGGTGCAACAGATGGGCATTTATTCCAAGCGCCTGAAGTCGCTTGACGAGCTGCCGCAAGGCGGCAAGGTTGCCATTCCCAACGACCCGACCAACGGCGCCCGCGCGCTGCTGGTGTTGCAGGCGGCCAAGCTGATCACCCTCAAGGACGGCGTCACGGTGACCGCGTCGCTGTTCGATGTGGTCGAGAACCCCAAGAAGCTGAAGTTCATCGAAATCGAAGCGGCGCAGTTGCCGCATTCGCTGGCGGACGTGGACGCGGCGGCGGTCAATTCCGCTTATGCCATCCCGGCCGGCCTGTCGCCCGCCAAGGACGCGCTGGTGCTGGAAAGCAAGGATGCGCCGTTCGCCGCCGTGGTGATCGCCACGCGCGAAGACAACAAGAATGACCCGCGCGTCGCGCGCTTCATCAAGGCGTACCAGTCGGACGAGGTGAAGGCGTTTGTGGCCAAGCAGTTTCCGGGCGCGTATTCCACGTCCTGGTAACACGCCATACCAGGGCCGCCCGCCTGCCTTCGAAAAGCGGCGCCTGCAACGGGCGCCGCGCCTGACGCACTGCGCGTCAGGCGTACTTGCCTGTCAGCCCGCCATCCACCACCAGTTCCGTGCCGGTGATGTAGGACGCATCGTCCGACGCCAGGAAGGCCACCGCTTTCGCCACTTCCCAGGGCGTGCCCATCCGGCCCATCGGCACCTGCTTGTCGCGCGCGGCCAGCGCCGCCTGGAGGTCGTTGGGGTCGAACATGCGCGCCACGTTTTGCGCTACGCGCGGCGTGTCGATCAGGCCGGGGATGACGGTATTCACGCGGATGCCGTCGGCCGCGTATTGCTGCGCCGCCATGCGCGCAAAATGAATCACCGCGGCTTTGCTGACGCTATAGGCCAGGTGCGGATAGCCGGTGTAGCGAATGCCCGCAATGGACGACACCGTGACGATGGCCCCGCCGCCTTGCTGGCGCATCAGCGGCGCCAGCAGGCGCGTGGCAATCAGCAGGCTGGTCACGTTCACTTGCTGGATGCGGTTCCAGTCTTCCAGCGAAATGTCTTCCGGCCCGCCCACCTTGCCGATGCCCGCATTGGCTTGCAGGATGTCGATACGCCCGTAGCGGCGCAGCGCGGCGTCCACCGCGGCCTGCATGGCGTCCGGGTCGGCCACGTCTGCCTGCACGGCCAAGGCGCTGCCGCCCGCCAGTTCGACCTGGTGCGCGGCGTCCTCGGCGGCCGCAAGGTCCACGTCCAGCGCCACCACTGACGCGCCTTCGCGCGCCAACGTCACACAGCTTGCGCGGCCGATGCTCCAGCCGGCGGCCGACGCCCCGGCGCCGGCCACCAAGGCGATCTTGCCTGCCAGGCGTGCGTTGCCAGTGGCAGCGGTGGCATTGGTAGCAGTGGCCTCGGTGGTCGTGGCAGCGTCCGTGGCTGTCATGCCGAGCCCTCGCCGTCCTGCTGATGCGTCTTGCCCTTGCCCACATAGGGAATGGCGTGGTCGATGGTTTCCCAGATGTAGCGGCCCGACGGGCTTTGCTGTTCTTCCGCCACGTGCGACACCAGGCCCGCCGCGCGCGAAATGACGGCGAAGCCGCGCATCAGGTCGGTGGGCACGCCGATCTCGCTCAGCAGCGCCGCCACCGCGCCCGTTGCGTTGATGGTGATGTGCTTGCCATAGGTCTCGTTCACCGCGCTAGCCAGCAGGCGCAGCGCGCGCAGCGATGCGCCGTCCAGATCCGGCTCGGCTTCGGCCAGCGCCAGCAGCTTGATCGAACGCGGGTCGTCGGGCTTGTGCAGATGGTGGCCAAAGCCGGGCAGGGCGCGGCGCTGTTCGCGGAACTCGCGCGCAATGGCCAGCGCTTCGGTGCGTCCATCGGCCGCCTGCTTGATGCGGTCCAGCAGGCGCGAGCAGTTTTCCATGGTGCCCACGAACTGGCTGCCCACGGCCATCAGCCCGGAGGCGACCGCGCCTTGCAGGTTCTCGGGCGCGCTCATGTAGATCAGGCGCGTGGCAATGGCGCTGGGCGTCATGCCGTGTTCCATCAAGGTCACCAGCACGGCGTCGACGATGCGCATGTCCACGGGGCGCGCGTCACGCCCCAGGATCTGCATGATCATGACTTCGGTAAACGTCTTCTTGCCGATCAGGTCTTCAACCAGATCGACGTCCCGGTACGACATGCCGGTCAGGTGGTGGGCGCAAAGACGGGTTTCGGGGGTGGTGCTCATGGCGTTTCCTTTTGCGCGGCGTCGCGCACGGCGTTCTTCAACACCTTGCCGACGCTGGAGCGTGGCAGGCTGTCGTGGAAATGGAATTGTTTGGGCGTGGCGACCGGACCCAGCAGCGCGCGCACATGGGCTTTGAGCGCGTCGGCGTCGGCTTGCGCGCCAGGTTGTAGCTGGACGGCAGCGTGCACGGCCTCGCCCCATTTGTCGTCGGGCAAGCCGAACACCGAGCATTCGTACACCGAGGGGTGTGCCGACAGCGCGTTCTCGACGTCCACGGGATACACGTTGAAGCCGCCGGTGATGATGACGTCGCGCAGGCGGTCTTTCAGGAACAGGTAGCCACGCGCATCGATCAGGCCGGTGTCGCCCGTGTGCAGCCAGCCGTTGACCACGGTTTCCGCCGTCTTCTCGGGCAGGCGCCAGTAGCCGGTCATGGTCAGGTCCCCTTGCACCACCACTTCGCCGATCTCGCCCCGGGGCAGCAGCGCGCCATCGGCGCCCATGATGGCCACGTCCGACAGCCAGGTCACCCGGCCAACCGAGGCGCGGTTCTCGGGCGTTTCCAGGTCCGCGGGGCGCAGCACGGTGACGATCTGCGGCGCTTCGGTCTGGCCGTAGGTGGTGCCCAGCACGGGGCCGAAGAAGTCGCGCGCGCGGTCGATTTTTTCGGGCGGCATGGGGGCGCCGCCGTAGATCAGGTTGCGCAGCCGGGGGAAGTCGGCGCGCGACACGCCTGGCTGCGCCATGATCATGTAGATCAGCGTGGGCGGCATGAAGCTCAGCGTGCCGCCCCGTTCGCGAAACGCCGCCGTGATGCTGGCCGGCGTCACGCTGTCCAGCAACAGGTGCGCGCCGCCACGCGCCAGGATGGGCAGCAGATAGGTGCCCGTGCCGTGCGTGATGGGGGCGGACACCACGTAGCGATCTTCGCTGGTCAGTTCCCAGCTGGCGATCTGGTTGATGATGCCCGCGTTCCACGCGCGGTACGGCTGCATCACGCCCTTGGGCAACCCGGTCGTGCCGCCCGTGAACTTGATGGCCTGGCTGGCATCGCGTGACAAGTCGTGGCGCACGGGTTCGCGCCCGGCATAACGCTTGAGCAGCGCGCTCGCCGCCAGTTCTTCCGCGCTGTCTTCCAGATGGATGCGGGCGCCATCCGATGCGCCCGCCAGCGGCGCCCCGACGCCGTCGACGATGACGATCGACGGCGCCGTGGCGTCCAGGATGCGCCCGATCTCACGCTCGGTGCTGCGGTAGTTGAGCGGTACCCAGACCTTGCCGCTGGCCATCACGGCCAGCAAGGCAAGGATGTGCCGCGCGGAATTGCCCGCGCAGATGGCCACGCGGGTTTGCGGGGCAGGGTCCAGGTCTTGCAAGGCGGCCGCCAGCGCCCGCGTGTCGGCCGCGAGTTCGGCGTAGGTCACGACGCCATCGGGGCCGTCCAGGGCTACGCGCTGCGGGTACTGCTCGGCGGCGCGGAAGAAAAAATCGATCGGGTACACCTGTGCTCCTTGAACCTAGTTGGCCTTGATGTTGGCGCGCTTGACCACGGCGCCCCATTTGTCGATTTCGCTGTCGATCTTCTTGCTGAAGGTCTGCGGGGTATTCGGCGGCTGCGGCGCGTAGAAGCCAGCCTGCTTGTAGGACGCCTGCACTGCCGGGCTGGCCAGCGCCTTGTTCAAGGCCTCGTTCAAGCGCTTGACGACGGCGTCGGGCGTACCGGCGGGCGCCACCAGGCCGAACCAGGATTCCACGTCGAAGCCGGGCAGGCCGGATTCGGCCAGCGTGGGCACATCGGGGGTGGCATCCAACCGCTTGGGCGACGTGACGCCCAGCGCGCGCAGCTTGCCGGCCTGCACATGCGGCAGCGATGACGGCAGGTTGTCGAACATGGAATCCACTTGTCCGCCCAGCAGATCGGCCACGGCCGGGCCGCTGCCGCGATACGGCACGTGCAGGATGTCGGTGCCGGTTTCCATCTTGAAGAGCTCGCACGACAGGTGGATGGACGAGCCGCTGCCGGACGATGCGCAGGTCAGCTTGCCGGGGTGGGCCTTGGCGTAGGCGATGTATTCCTGCACCGTCTTGATGGGCACCTTGGGGTTGACCACCAGAATGTTGGGAATGGTGGCGACCAGGCCGACCGGCTTGAAGTCTTTGATGAAGTCGTAGTTGAGCTGGCTGTACAGCGAGCGGTTGATGGTGTTGGCGATGGAGCCCATGTACAGCGTGTAGCCGTCGGCCGTGGCGCGCGACACGATTTCCGCGCCGATATTGCTGTTGGCGCCCGTCTTGTTTTCGACGACGACGCTTTGCCCAAGCTCTTCCGTCAGCGACTTGGCCATCAAGCGCGCGACGATGTCGGTGGCCCCGCCGGCGGCGTAACCCACCACGATGGTGACGGGCCTGTCGGGATAGGGCGCGGCCGCAAGCGAAGCGCCATTGATGGCAAGCGTGCCGCTCAGGGCGGCCGCGATGGCGGCCAGCCTCCTGGTGATTGTCTTCATTGTTGTCTCCGTCCTGTTTGTCTAGTATTTGGACAGATCTTTGTCTGCCCGTTTTCATATTGGGCTCAGTCGAGGGCGTCATCAACGCAGCGTGTCCAAAATATGAACAAACGTGAATCGGAAGAGACTGGCCCGCGCATCCTGCGCCGTGGGCTGCGGGTGTTGGGGGTGTTGCGGCAGGCGGGGGCCGGGGGCATGCACGTGGCCGATATCGCGCGCGCGGCGGGAATGCAGCGGTCCACCGTCTACCGCTATCTGGATGTGCTGATGGAAGAGGGCTACGCCCTGCGCGAGCCAAATGCGCCGCGCTGGCGCTTGGCGGAGCTGGGGGTGATGCTGGCGGACGACCCCCACGCGCAGGCGGTGCGGCGGCTGCGGCCGATACTGCGCCAGATCAGCGATGTAACGGGCGACTCGGCCTTCCTGATCTGCCGCGCGGCCAATGATTCGCTGTGCCTGCACCGCGAGGTGGGCAACTACGCCGTGCAGGTGCTGGCGGTTACGGTGGGCCACCGTCAGCCCTTGGGCGTGGGGGCGGCGGGGCTGGCGCTATTGGCCGCCTTGCCGCCGGGCGAAGCCGATGATGTGGTGACGCAAAACGCGCAAGCCTTGAGCGCCTATGGCGGCATGACCGCCGCGCACATGCGGCGCCTGGTGGAGAACACGCGGGGGCGAGGCTGGTCGGTGGTGGGCAACGCCGCCGTGCCCGGGGTGCTGGGCGTCGGCGTGGCGCTGTGCGATGCAAGCGGCTATCCGCGTCTGGCGGTCAGCGTGTCCAGCGTGATCGACCGCATGCAGGCCACGCGCCAGCGCAGCATTGCCGAGCTCATCCGCACGCACCTGGCGCAGGACGAAGCCGGGCTGTAGCGCGGCGCGCGGGCGTATCAGGCGGCCGCTGCTGACGGGGGCGCGCGATACGTTTTCTGATAGTGCACCGTGAACGTCTTGAAGGCGTCCAGCGCCTTGTGCGGGTCGTGGCCGGGCTTGACCAGGAAGCTGTTGAAGCCCACGCGCGCCTGGTAGTGGATGGTGTCGATCATGACGTCACCCACCGCGCGCAGTTCGCCTGCCCATTGGTACTGCGTGCGCAGCAACTGCGCCAGCGAATAACCGCGGCCGTCCGTGTAGTTGGGAAAGTCCACGGCGATGAAGGCGATGCCGGCCGGGTTCAGGGTGCCGTCGGCGTCAAGCAGGTCATGCAGGTCGGCGTCGGGTTCGAGCAGCACGGCCACGGGATGTTCGTGGCGGCGCAAGGTGGCGCGCGAGGTCTTCCAGATGGATAGCGGCACGACCCAGCCGGGTTCGTCCGTGGGCACCTGGCCTTCAGCGGCCACTTCGGGTTCGGGCACGAACGGGCGCGACGTATCGGCTTGCAGGCGGCCGTCAAGAATCAGGTGCGGGCCGGGGGCGTCGTGGGCGTAGAGGTCAGACATGGGCGGGCTCGGCGCTTTGTGCGGGTTTGGCGAAGGCGGGATCGGCGTAGACGTCCTGCTTGAAGGGGTCGATGCCAACGCGGTCCACCACGTCGATGAAGCGCTCGGTTTCGCTGTCGCGCAGGCCCAGGTAGGTGCGGATCAGGCGGTCCACCACGCCGGGCACCTGGTCGCGCGCGAACGAGGGGCCGATGATGCGGCCCACGGCGGCGCCGCCGCCACGGGTGGATTCCAGGTCGGGCAGGGGCTTGGCGGCGCCGTTTTGGCGGCCACCCAGCGTGACCTGATACCACTCTTCGCCGGCCTTATCGACCCCCAGGATGCCGATGTGCCCCACGTGGTGGTGGCCACAGGAGTTGATGCAGCCCGAGATGTTCAGGTCCAGTTCGCCGATTTCGAACAGGTAGTCCAGGTCGTCGAATTGGCGTTGGATGGCTTCGGCCACGGGGATGGATACCGCGTTGGCCAGCGCGCAGAAATCGCCGCCCGGACAGGCGATGATGTTGGTCAACAAGCCGACGTTGGGTGTGGCCAGGTTCAGCGCTTCCAGCTTCTGCCAAAGCTCGTGCAGACGGGCGCGGCGCACGTCGGCCAGAATCAGGTTCTGTTCGTGCGAGACGCGCAGTTCACCGTATCCGTAGGCGTCGGCCAGGTCGGCCACGGCGTCCATCTGGTCTGCGGTGATGTCGCCGGGCGGCACGCCGGTGGGCTTGAGCGAAACGGTGACGGCGGCGTATCCCGCGACCTTGTGCGCGTGCACGTTGGTGCGCAGCCAGCGTGCAAAGCGCTTGTCGCCGGCGGCCAGGGCGTCGGTGTTGTCGGTGTCTTGCGCGGCGGCGGCATCGTACTGCGGCCATACGAAGCGGGCCTTGATGCCGTCAACGAATTCCTGGGTGATGGTGTCGGGGCCGCCCTTGATGAGCTGCCACTGTTCATCGACCTGCTGGGCATAGACTTCGGGCGTCAGGTCCTTGACCAGGATCTTGATGCGCGCCTTGTACTTGTTGTCGCGGCGGCCATGCAGGTTGTAGACGCGCAGCGCGGCTTGCAGATAGGTCAGCAGATGCTGCCATTCCACGAAGGGGTTGATCAGCTTGCCGACGATGGGCGTGCGGCCCATGCCGCCGCCGACCCACACGCGAAAGCCTAGCGTGCCATCGCGTTCAACGGCTTGCAGGCCGATATCGTGCACGCCCACGGCCGCGCGGTCTTGCACGGCGCCGCTGACGGCGATTTTGAATTTGCGCGGCAGGAAAGCGAATTCGGGGTGCAGCGTGGACCACTGGCGAATGATCTCGCACCAGACGAGCGGGTCAACGAGTTCATCGGGCGCGACGCCGGCGAAGTGGTCGGTGGTGGTGTTGCGGATGCAGTTGCCGCTGGTCTGGATGGCGTGCATCTGGACGGTGGCGAGTTCCGCCAGGATGTCCGGCACGTCTTCCAACTTGGGCCAGTTGAACTGGATGTTCTGGCGGGTGCTGAAGTGGCCGTAGCCGCGATCCCACTTGCGCGCGATGTGCGCCAGCGTGCGCAGTTGGCGCGACGCCAGCATGCCGTACGGAATAGCCACGCGCAGCATGGGCGCGTGGCGCTGGATGTACAGGCCGTTCTGCAAGCGCAGAACGCGGAATTCATCTTCGGTAAGCTGGCCGTCGAGGAAGCGGCGCGTCTGATCGGCAAACTGCGCCACTCGCTGCTCGACAAGCTGCTGGTCGACGGGGTCATACACGTACATGTCTACTGCCCTTGTGGTCTTCTCGGTCTGAGCCCTTCCGCGCCCGGCGCGGGGCGGCGGAAAAGGGGATTCATAACCGTAACAGGCAGCAGATATCAGCGTCTAAGTCATTCTCGTAATAAGAAAATAAGGCGGCGGTCCGCCTTGGGGCGGCGGGATTTGATCACCGCCGCGATGGCGATCGGCCCCACCCCAACCACAGGTCCCCAAAAGGCACGTAGGATGGGTGAAGCGCGGCAGGACCCAGGCAAGAACCCCAACACCGACCGCGCGCAACCCATCAAACGTCGGTGACCACCCGGCAATTTTTGCCACGGCGCAATCACCGTCCGATGGGTTGCGCGCGTTTGGCATTCGCATTCTTCTGCCGTCCATCCTCGCGCTTCACCCATCCTACGATGCGGTGATCGGCTCGCCCCAACCACAGGTCCCCAAAAGGCACGTAGGATGGGTGAAGCGCGGCAGGACCGAGGCAAGAACCCCAACACCGACCGCGCGCAACCCATCAAACGCCGGTGACCACCCGGCAATTTTTGCCACGGCGCAATCACCGTCCGATGGGTTGCGCGCGTTTGGCATTCGCATTCTTCTGCCGTCCATCCTCGCGCTTCACCCATCCTACGATCAGCGTTCGGCCTCTCCGGCCGCCGCGCCGATCCCCCGCACGATGTGGTCCAGCAGTTCTCTTGCGGCGGGGGAAATGTGGCGGCCGGCGCGGCTCAGGACGTGCAGGCTGCCCTGGTTCAAAATCGGGTTGGCCAGGGGCAGGCTGGCCAGGCGCTGGGCGCGCATGTCGGCGGTGACGGCGATGGGGGGTGTTAGCGCGTACCCGATGCCCGCCGCCGCGAACTGCCACAGCGCCTTGAAGGACGACGTCGTCAGCACGTTACGCAGCCGCACCTGTTCGCTGATTTCGGCGGCCTGTATGTGTTGCCGGACCCCAAAGCCTTCCTGCATCGACGCGCCGGGATAATCGGCCAGGTCTGTCAACAGCAGCGGCCGGCCCAGCCGGGTCAGCGGATGGTCTTGCTGCACGATGGCGCGGATGGGTTCGGGGCGCGAATAGTGCGTGCGCAGGCGCGCGTCGTTGGGCGGCTGGAAGACCAGCCCGATGTAAGCACGGTCGTCCACGATGCGCTGCACGATTTCCGACGTGCGCGCCACGTCGATGTCCAACGTCACCTCGGGGTGGCTGCGCCAATAGCCGGGCAGCACGCGGTCGAACATCAGTTCGACGAAACCCTCGCCCAGCACCAGGTCGATATGGCCGCGTTCGGCGTTGCGCAGGCTGTCGATCTCGGAAAAGAAGCTTTCCTGAATGTTCTGCTGGCGCTTCACGTAGCGCGCCAGGATGTGGCCGGCGTCGGTGGGCACGACCCCCCGCCCGCGGCGTTCGAACAGCGCCATGCCGCAGTCGCGCTCCAGCGCGGCGATGGCGCGGCTGACGGCGGAGGGGTCCATGTCCAGCACTTCGGCGGCGCCGCGCACGGAGCCCCGGCTCATGACCTGCATGAAATAGTGGGTGCGGCGGGCGTCTAGTTTTTCATCCATGGCGGGCTCTTGAAGGCAGGCGGCGGGCGGGGTGGTGCGGCGGCAGATCCACAGTGGCGGATCAGGGTTTACCCGAACCTTTTGGGATGTCGTGCAAAATTTTCCCAGGAAAAGGCCGTGCGTTGCATTTTACGCAACGCTTATACCCGCGCGATGTCATGGTTGCCGATCGGACCCCCAGGCGAAAATCGCGCCTGCTGTTCGCGCACGCAGTTGGGTGTCCGGATCGCTGGTTCGCCGGTCGCCGGTCGCGGGTCGTAGGTCGCGGGTCGTAGGTCTCAGGTCGCCGGATAGCCAGACGCCGGACCGCCGAATGGCCTGATCGGCTGATCGCCGGATTGCCAGCCGCCGGCCAGCGGCCACCAAACCTGCGGATTGCCGACCGGCGGACCGCCGACCGCCGGACCGCCGGATCGCCGAACCAACGAAAACATACTCACGTTCATCAGGGGAAATTGATGTCTTATGCCAGCGCCAGTCTGGCCGCGCCTTCCATGTCGCTATCCGCCCGCGTTCGAATGCTTGCCGCCATTTTGTTGGTGGTGGTCATTTCCGAAGCGATCGGCAGCGTCACGTTTTCGGTGGGCCCGGGCAAGATCGTTCTGCAACCGATGCTTTGGGCCATTTTCATTGGCGCCATCGTGGCGGCTTTTGGTCAGCGACTGCCCATGGGCAGCGCCATCGACAAGGCCATGCAGACCCGCATCAGCGGCTATCTGCAATACGCCTTGCTGCCGTTCCTGGCCAAGCTGGGCCTGATGGTGGGCGGTGCGCTGCCGCAAGTGCGCGAAGCCGGCTGGGCGCTGGTGTTCCAGGAATTCGGCCACTTCTTCGGCACCATGGCCATCGGCCTGCCGTTGGCACTATTGCTGGGCATCAAGCGTGAAGCCATCGGCGCCACCTTCTCGGTGGGCCGCGAGCCCAGCCTGGCCATCATCGGCGAGCGCTACGGCATGAACTCACCGGAAGGCCGTGGCGTGATGGCCGAGTACATCACGGGCACGGTGATCGGCGCGCTGTTCGTGGCCCTGATGGCCGGCTTCATCACCAGCCTGAACATTTTTGATCCGCGATCGCTGGCCATGGGCGCCGGCGTGGGCTCGGGCAGCATGATGGCCGCCGGCGTGGGTGCGATCGCTTCCCAGCAGACGCCCGAAATGGCGCATCAGGTGGCCGCGCTGGCCGCTGCCGCCAACTTGCTGACGACGGTGGTGGGCGTGTACTTCACGCTGTTCATTTCGCTGCCGACCACCATCTTCCTGTACGGCAAGCTGGAACCCGTGCTGGGCCGCTTCTCGCGCGGCAAGTCCGATGACGCCGTGGTCGACAGCAGCGTGTCGGAAGACGTGCCGGCGCATAACTCCAAATTGGGCTTTGGCGACCGCCTGACCGCCTATGTCATCTGCGGCCTGTTCGCGCTGGTGGGTAACCGCCTGGGCTACAACGTGCCGTTCATGGACGCGCTGCCGGGCATGGGCATCATCATCCTGCTGGTCGTGCTGACCGACCTGATCCTGCGTGTGGTGCCCAAGCTGCCGGCCGTGTTCGTGCTGTCGCTGATCGCCATGACCGCGGGCTGCCCGGGCGTGCTGCCGTATTCGGACCAGATCATCGCGCTGGTCGGCAAGGTGAACTTCCTGCCGTTCACGACCGTCATCCTGGCCATGGCCGGGCTGTCGATCCTGAAGGACCTGCCCGCCTTCCGCAAGCTGGGCTGGAAGATCGTGGTGGTGTCCCTGGCCGCCAACGCAGGCACCTTCCTGGGCGCCACGATGATCGCGGAATTCTTCCACTGATCGAACCGCGCTGAATGTGGAAAGGCCGCCTGACGGATGTTCAGGCGGCCTTTTTTACATGGTGGGTCGTGGGCTGACGGCCGTGCTGCGCTCAGGAAATGGCGGCTGAAAACCCGGGACGGTAGCGCGCGTTGTCGGTAGCATTTTCGGTGGCGCCGATGTTGGCCACCGCCGGCACTGCCACCGATGCGGCCTTCATGGCCACGGCGGTTTGCAGTTCCTGCACCTGCGGGTTGGCCATGGCCACGCGATACGCCTGCAAGGGCATCAGGCCTTCAATGGTGCCCAGGTCGTTCGCGTTGCCGGCGCGCTGGGCCACCGGGTCGGGTTGGGCGGCGTAAGCGTCAAGGGCGCGGCGCAGGCGCGTGTCCGCGTATTGATCGCGAAAGACATCCAGGTTGGGCAGCGCGTCGGCCGCCGCAAGGGTGGCCGCGTCGGCGCGGGCGTGGACGGTTTGTGACGGAGATTCGGTGGCGCTGGGCGCTTTGGCGGAATCAGCCGTTTCAGCCGCTTCACGTACGCGGGCAACGCGCTGGGCTTCCCACGCCGCTTGCGCCTGCGCGCTGCGCTGGGCCTCGCGCGCGGCTACGGTCTGGGCCAGACGCTCGGCTTCCCAACTGGGGCGGGTGTCGTCTACCCGCGCGATGTGCGCCGCGTAGGGCGCCGCAACGCGGGCAATGGGCGAGATCGCAGTGATGTTCATCCTTGCTCCCTGTGCGAGTCGACAAGAACCAGAGGTTTGGTTCTGCCGGGGGCTGACAAGTTCAATATTTGGCGTCAGAACTTCCTGCGTCAAAATTTACCGCGCTGCGGGCGCGGCGTCGTGTCAGCCCGTCGCACTAGGCGTCAAGGCGTAACCGTGTCAGGCCGGGGGCAGGGTTGCCTGCATGGACGGGCGTGCGTTGAAGGTCTTGAACCACGCGGCAACGCCGGGGTGGGTGCTGCGCCAGTCGTAGCTGGCGTAGCGGAAGTCCAGGTAGCCCAGGGCGCAGCCGATGGTGATGGTGCCGATATCCACACGGCCTTCCAGGCTGGCCACGTTCTTTTCCAGTTGCGCCAGCGCATCGTGCGCCTTGCTCATCTGGCCGTCGACCCAGTCGGACCAGCGCAAGGCTTCGGGGCGCAGGGCGGTTTCATAGCGGGCCAGCAGCGCCGCGTCCATGACGCCATCGCCCAGGGCCTGATCAGCCAGCGCCTGCCAGCGCGCGCGGCCGTTCGCGGGGAACAGCGCACCGCCGCCCAGGTCGTTCAGGTATTCGCAGATGACGCGGCTGTCGTACAGCACCTGGCCGTCGTCCGTGATCAAGGTGGGCACCTTGCCCAGCGGGTTGCTGGGAATGATGCTCTTGTCGCGGGCGACGGGGCCGGCGGCGCTGGGCAGGTTTTCGATGCGTTCTGTCAGCGCCAGTTCGTGGGCAATGACCATGCATTTGCGCACGAAGGGTGAAGCCGGCGAGAAAAACAATTTCATAGCGGTCCTTGTCGGTTGCGTAACGTCTTTGAAGAAAGCGAAAAGCAGCCGCAAGCGTACCGGATATGCGCCTTATTCGGTGATGCCGGTTTCCAGGCAGGGGTTGAATTCACCCGTTGCCGGATCGCGCAGGAACAGCACGCCGGTGGCCACGCCGAAGTAGGTGCCGTGCAATTCCAGTTCGCCCTTTTCCACGCGGCGGCGGATGGACGGGAACGTCATCAGGTTGTTCAGGCTGTGTTCGACAACGGCCAGTTCCAGGCGCTTGAGCTTGGTCTGGCGGTCGCCGGAGCCGGGGCCCAGACGCTCGGCCATCGGTTCGATCTGCGACATCCACTTGCCGATGAAGTCGCCCTTGGACAGGGGCTTGGCGTCGTCGAAGAACGAGCGGATGCCGCCGCAAGAGGCGTGGCCCAGCACGACGATGTGCTTCACGTTCAGGCCGTTGACCGCGAACTCGATGGCGGCGCTGGTGCCGTGGTAGGACGATTCGGAATCCGGCTCACAGGGCGGAACCAGGTTGGCGACGTTGCGCACCACGAACATCTCGCCCGGGCCGGCGTCAAAGATCACTTCAGGCGACACGCGGGAATCGCAGCAGCCAATAAGCAGGATTTCCGGGCTTTGGCCCAGTTCGGCAAGTTTTTGATAGCGGCTGCTTTCCGAGTGGAAACGGCCGTCCAGGAACGATTGATAGCCTTCGGTGAGTCTTTTGGGGAACATGGTGTCACTTCCTAGTATCTAGGCCAGGCTTGCTGGCACGCCGACAGACGCAATAAGGGGCTTCGTTTGGAAGCCCCTGTTATCGAGTCGGCAAGCGGAATTTTCCCATATTTGCCCCTACAACCGCCTGTCTAAACCCTGCTTTGATAAGGGTTTTTTGCCTCGTTGGCCTACTGCGCCCGGACGTCCAGCACGGTGACTTTCGTGAATTGCAGCGGCGTAACCGCCTTCACCAGCCGGATCTGCCCCGCGGGAATCGGCCCGATCACGTCATCATTGACCCGGCCCACTTCGCGGCCTTGCGCGTCGTACAGCACATAAGTCAGCACCGCGCTGGAGATGGGGCGACCCGACAGGTTGGCCAGCGACCCGGTGATGGTGGACATGTTGATGTTGGTGTCGCGTACCGATTGCACATTGCCCAGCGTGACGCCGTAAGTCAGGTTTTGCGCGCTGGCGGCGCCGGACATCCCGGCCAGCAAAGCAAGGGAAGCAAGGGCGAGTTTCATGGCGGTCTCCAGGTGTGCCGGCGTAGGGGCGCTTAGCTGTCCGCGCCGCCGTTTGCGCCATCCGCTTATTGGGGCGGACAGGGCTATCTCACACCTTTCCGCCACCGTGCACAACGGGTCAAAAGGATGAATCGGTAACAGGTTGCGTGGGTTGTTCCCATATTCGTCGCTTAATGACAAGGATGCGTCGGAATGTCTCTAGATTGAGATTTTTCGGCTTGTCTTTTCCTAACTTTCCGATGCTTGCGGCGCGTGGCGGTTTGTTCGATGATGGCCGGGTCGGCAACCGGCCGGCAGCCCGGTCTGATGCGTGTATTCACGCAGGCGGGCGCTAAACGCAAGGGAGAAAACTCATGCTTTCCCGTACCACTCGGATGGCCTCGGCCATGGTGTTGTCCGCATGTTTTTTTGGGGCCTACGCCCAAACCCCCGCCACCCCCGCCAAGACCCCCACGCCGCAGCAGCAGCGCATGACGGAATGCAATAAGTCAGCCACGGGCAAGACGGGCGACGACCGCAAGGCCTACATGAGCAGTTGCCTGAAAGGCGAGACGCCATCGTCCGAGAAGGCGCTGACGCCGCAGCAGCAGAAAATGAAAGACTGCAACGCCAAGGCGGGCGATCAAAAATTGACAGGCGACGCCCGCAAGACGTTCATGAGTACCTGCCTGAAGGGATGATCGGGGTGGGGAAAAGCCGTCCATAGGCGCGTCATGGCATTCGCCGCGCCACGCGGTCGGTCATGGGCACGTCATGGCGTTCGTTGCGTCATGACGTCGGTCATGGGCACGCGATGGTATTCGTCGCGCCACGCCGTCGGTCATGGGCACGTAGGATGGGTGCAGCGCGGGAAGGTGTTCGCAAGGAACACAATGGAAATCGCGCGAAACCCATCAAACGGCGGTGGATAAATGGCCAATTCAGCCACAACGCTGCCGCTGCTTGATGGGTTTCGCGCGATACGCACCGGGGTTCTTGCCATCGATCTGGCGCGCTCCACCCATCCTACAATTTACGACCCGTAGGATGGGTGCAGCGCGCGCCGGCATCCGCCAATACCGCAACGCCCACCGCGCGAAACCCATCATGCAGCGGTGACATCACGACCCATCCAGCCAACCCCGCCACCATCCATCAACCCGTAGGATGGGTGCAGCGCGCGCTGGCATCCGCAAGGAACACAATGGAAACCGCGCGAAACCCATCAAACAGTCGCGATCGGGGTCACCGGTGAGCCGATCGCGTGCGGCAAACGCAGCGGTGGGGCGGTCAACATGAAATGATGCCGGCCATTCGCCTCTAGAAACTCCGCCAGGTCTTTCAAATACCAAAGCTCCGCCAGCGGCAATCCCAGCTTGAACAGACAATGGTGATGCAGCGGCAGCATGGCGCGTGGGCCGGTCTTTTCCCTTGCGGGGTAAGCCTCGACCGCGTAGTTGTCCGCACAGATCGCGGCGATGCCGCTGTCCGTGATCCATTGCAGCAAGGCCGTATCCGTACCATCCAGCGCCGCGCCGTAGGTATGCAGCACTTCCGGATCCGGCGTGCCGTTCATCGCCACGACGGCTTCGGCGTAGCCGGTGCGCAGCACCAGCATGTCGCCGCGTTCCACCGTGATGCCATCCGTGTTCAACACATGCATCAACTCGGCATGGCCGATCAGCGTGCGGCCCGGGCCGTAGTGGCGGAACAGGTCCACCAGCACGCCGCGCCCCTGCATGCCTTTCTGCGCCAGATTCTCCACCCCCAACTTCAACGCCGCGGACGGGCCGCCGCTGTTGCAGCCGCAGCCGGTGTGGTCGCCATCGGCCGGGCCGACCACGTCCACACCCGCCTGGAAACCGTTGTAGTAGCGCAGCTCGGGCTTGCCATCTCCATCGGCATCAAACAGTGCGCCCACGTGCGCCAGCGCATCCCACTGCGTGGAATACTGCATCGACAGCAGCACCTGGTCATCGCTCAATACATCCACCGCGTCCGGGTTGACGTTACGCAACGGAAAGTTCAGGTACGGCGTATCCGCAAGCTTGGTCGGGCTCAGTTGCGGCGGATGGCGGCGCGGGTTCAGCACGTTGCCGCCCGGCAAATCCAGGGGCAAGGACAAGCAGAACGTCTTGCCCGCGCGGATTTCCCGCGCGCCCTTCAGCACTTGCTCTTCGGTGATCAGGTTCAGGCGGCCGAGTTGGTCGTCGGGTCCGAAGTCGCCCCAGTTGGAGCCTTCGGGCCGATGTTTCCAGCGCTGCATGCGGTTACTCCGTCAGGAAGTCGACGACCGCGCGGGTGAAGGCTTCCGGTTGCTCCCAGTTTGAAATATGGGACGTATTCAATTCAACATAGCGCGCGCCGGGGATGGCGGCGGCCAGTTCCTGGCCCTGCGCGGGCGTGGCGGCCAGGTCGCGCGTGCTGCTGATGACCAGCGTGGGGGCGGTGATGGCGGACACTTGCTGGCGGTAGTCGGCGTCGCGCAGCGCGGCGCAGTTGGCCGAATAGCCGGCGTCCGGCGTGCGGCGCAGCATGTCGATCAGCACTTGCGTCAGGCCCGGTTCGGCGGCGCGGTAGTCGTCGGTCAACCAGCGTTCCACGAGCGTGGGCGCCATCTTTTCCAACGTTTGATCGGCCACGGCGGCGATGCGCGTGCTCCAGCCTTCCACCGACCCGATGCGCGCCGCGGTGTTGCACAGCACCAGCTTGCCGACCAGTTCCGGGTGCGCCAGCGCCAGCGCGATGCCGGTGGGGCCGCCCATCGACAGGCCGCAGAAATGCGCGCGCTTGATGTTCAGATGCGCCAGCAGTTCGGCGACGTCGCCGGCCAATTGCGCAAAGGTGTATTCGCCATCGGGAATCGACGACTTGCCGTGGCCGCGTGTGTCGTAGCGCAGCACACGAAAATGCTTGGTCAGTTCGGGAATCTGGCGCGCCCACATGTCGGAGCAGGTGCCCAACGAATTGGAAAACACGAGCACCGGCGCGTCGGCGGGGCCATCAATGACGTAGAACAGCCGGGCTTGGCTGAGATCGGCGTAAGCCATGTGGGAAGTCCTCGGATGAAACCGCGGCCGCGCAAGGGCGGCCGCTTGGGGATTACAGGTGGCAGGTGCCGTCGACGTAGGCTTTGCGCCAGCGCGTGATGGTCACGCGGTCGAACAGATTGGCTTGCGAGAACGGATCGGCGTCGATGAACTGTTGCGCGGCTTCGCGCGTGTCCAGGTCCACGATGTACAAACCGCCGCCCGCGTCCTTGCCGTCGTCTTGCAGCTTGGCGCCGCAGGCCAGCAGCAACTGCTTGTTGGCGTCCAGGTATTCCAGATGCGCCGCGCGATGCTGCTGGCGTACTTCCTGGTGGTTGGGCTTGTCGAAGGTTTCGATGATGTAGGGCATGGAATGCTCCGGTCAGATCGCCGAGGGGTGGCGCGCCAGCGCCGTGACGTTGATGTCCATGTACGGAAACAGCGGCAGCGACGACAGCAGCGTGTGCAGTTCGTCATTGCTTTCGACATCGAAAATGCTGACGTTGGCGTAGCGGCCCACCACGCGCCACAGCTCTTTCCACTTGCCGTCGCGTTGCAGTTGTTGGGCCAGCGCCTTTTCGTCCGCCTTCAGTTTGTTGGCTTGCTCGGCCGGCATGTCGACGGGCAGGTTGACTTGCATTTGAACCATGAACAGCATGATGAGGGCTCCTGATTAGCGGGAAAATTTCAGCGGCAGGCCGGTCAGGGCCAGCAGATCGTCAGCGGTGACGTCGCCGAAGATATCGGTGACGGTCACGCCGTCGGCGCGGATGTCGAACACGGCAACGTCGGTGTACACGCGCGATACGCAGCGCACGCCCGTCAGCGGATACGTGCAGGCTTCGACCAGCTTGCTCTGGCCTTCGCGCGTTTGCAGTTCCATCATCACGAAGACGTCTTTGGCGCCGATGGCCAGGTCCATCGCGCCGCCCACGGCGGGGATGGCGTCGGGCGCGCCGGTGTGCCAGTTGGCCAGGTCGCCGTGTTGCGACACCTGGAAGGCGCCCAGCACGCAGATGTCCAGATGGCCGCCGCGCATCATCGCAAACGAGTCGGCGTGATGGAAGAACGAGCAGCCCGGCAGTTCGGTCACGGGCTGCTTGCCGGCGTTGATCAGGTCGTAGTCTTCTTCGCCCTTGGCGGGCGCGGGACCCATGCCCAGCATGCCGTTTTCGGTATGCAGGATGACTTCGCGGTCAGCAGGCAGGTGGTTGGCCACCAGCGTGGGCAAGCCGATGCCCAGGTTGACGTAGGCGCCTTCGGGAATGTCCTGCGCGACGCGGGCGGCGATCTGGTCGCGGGTCAGTTTGGTGCTCATTTCTGCTCCTTGGCGGCCGGGGCGGCGTCGATCTGGACGACGCGCTGCACGAAGATGCCGGGGGTGACGACGGTTTCGGGATCCAGCGTGCCCAGTTCAACCACTTCGCGCACCTGCGCCACGGCCACGCGCGCGGCGCTGGCCATGATGGGGCCGAAGTTGCGGGCGGTCTTGCGGTAGACCAGGTTGCCCCAGCGGTCGCCGCGTTCGGCCTTGATCAGCGCGTAGTCGGCGTGCAGCGGATATTCCAGCACGTAGTGGCGGCCATTGATTTCGCGCACTTCCTTGCCATCGGCCAGCGGGGTGCCGTAGCCGGTGGGCGAGAAGAACGCGCCGATGCCGGCGCCGGCGGCGCGGATGCGCTCGGCCAGGTTGCCTTGCGGCACCAGTTCCAGCTCCAGCTTGCCGCTGCGGTACAGCCCGTCGAAAATCTGCGAGTCCGCCTGGCGCGGGAACGAGCAAATGATCTTGCGGACGCGGTTCGCGCCCAGCAGGGCGGCAAGGCCCGTGGTGCCGTTGCCGGCGTTGTTGTTGATGATGACCAGGTCTTTCGCGCCCTGTTCGAGCAGGGCGTCGATCAATTCCATGGGCTGGCCGGCAGTGCCGAAGCCGCCGATCATGACGGTGGCGCCGTCGGGTACGTCCGCCAGGGCGGCCGCCGCGCTTGAAACAAGCTTAGAGATCATGATGTTCGCTCATAGGTGGCGTGTCATAATTTGTTCTTCATTAGAACTTTCGTTCTGCTGAAGAACATCGTTTCATGGGGACCGCACAGCGTCAAGGCAAGCCGACGCATGACGTTCCTCCATCGTTTGGCGTTGCCCGCAACGGCAACGAACGGCTCGCCAGCGGCGAGCTTTTTACTCTTGGGACCAACCGGATGGCCGAGCTCGACCCCCAACAACCCAGTGACAGCTACGTGCAATCTTTCGCGCGCGGCCTGTCGGTGATCCGGGCGTTCGGCCCCGGCCGCTCGCAGATGACGCTGTCCGAAGTGGCCGCCGTTACCGGGCTGACCCGTGCCGGCGCGCGCCGCATCCTGCTGACCTTGGAACACCTGGGCTACGTCACCGTCACCGACCGCAAGTTCGAGCTGACGCCGCGCATCCTGGAACTGGGCTACGCCTACCTGTCCGGCACGCCGCTGTGGAACCTGGCGTTGCCGTACATGGAAGAAGTGGCCGAGCAGACGCGCGAATCGTGTTCGGTGTCGGTGCTGGAAGGTGCCGACATCGTCTACATCCTGCGCCTGTCCACGCACAAGGTGATGACCATCAACCTGGCCGTGGGCAGCCGCTTGCCGGCGTGGGTGACGTCGATGGGCCGCGTATTGCTGGCCGGCCTGCCGGAAGCCGAACTGGATCGGGTGCTGGCCATGAGCCAGATCCAGTCCTACACCCCGCAAACGGTTACCGACATCGCCGAACTCAAGCGCCTGCTGGCCGGCGTGCACGCCGATGGCTACGCCTGCGTGGCGCAGGAACTGGAACCCGGCTTGCAATCGGTGGCCGTGCCCATTGTTGACCGCAGTGGTCGTGTGATTGCCGCGATGAACGTCAGCGGCCAGTCCAACCGCTTTTCGCGCGAAGCCATGCTGGACGCCTTCCTGCCGCCCTTGCGCCGCGCCGCCGACCAGATCAACCACGCGCTGCTGCGCCGCTAGTTGCGGCGGGCAGGCGCGAAGGTCAAGGTGGGCGGCCATGGCGCGCGCGCTCAGATGGGGGCGACGCCCAGCGTCGTGCCGCCACACACATACAGCATCTGGCCCGTCACGAAACCGTTATCCGGCGACAGGAAGAACATGGCGGCGCGCGCCACGTCTTCTGGCGTGCCCAGGCGCTTGACGACGATGCTGTTGATGATGCGTTCGGTTTGCGGAGCGCCCGCCGGATTGCTCTTGGTGAAGAGGTCGGTGGCGATGGGGCCCGGGCCGATGGCGTTGACGGTGATGCCGTCGCCGCCCAGCTCCATGGCCAGCGTGCGCGTCAGGCCCACCAGCCCGGCCTTGGTGGCCGAATAGACCACGCGATCCGGCTTGCCTAAAGCGGCGCGCGACGACATGTTCACGATGCGGCCAAAGCCCGCTTCGCGCATGGCCGGCAGCGCGGCCTGCACCAGGATCAGCGCGGTGCGCAGATGCAGGTTCACCACATAGTCCAGATCCGCCAGGGTGGCCGTGTCGGCCGTGCCCGGGCGGGTGGCGCCGGCGTTGTTCACCAGGCCCACGATGTTGTAGGCGCTGGTGACTTCGGCGGCGACTTCCTTCGTGCGCGCTTCATCGGTCAGATCAGCCTGATACGAGACCAGCCCGGCCGGCGGATTCTCGGGCAGGCGGTAGTCAATGTTGACCACTTTATGGCCCGCATCCAGCAGCATGCGGATGATGGCGGCGCCAATGCCGGCGCTGCCGCCGGTGACGAGATACGCAGTCGGTTTGCTCATATCGGTTTCCAGTCTGTTTGAGGTAAGCGCGGTGGATCAGTGCGTGGCGTAGCCCCAGGCCAGCACGGCGGTGATGTGGATCACGCCCACCCACAGCATCATGATGACGGTGTAGCCCATCACGTCGCGCAGCTTCAGCTTCGACAAAGCCAGCGCCGGCAGGATCCAGAAGGGTTGCACCAGGTCGTTCCAGGCATTGCCCAGCATGACGGCCATGGTCGTCTGGTTCAGGGCGCTGCCGATTTCCTTGGCCGCGTCGATCATGAACGGACCCTGGATCACCCAGTGGCCGCCGGCGGAAGGCGCGAAGAAGTTGATGAAGAACGAGCTGATCAGGCCCCAGAACGGCAGCGTGGCCGGCGTGGCGAAGTCAACGAACACTTGCGAGATCGACGTCACCAGGCCGGACGCGGCCATGATGGCCATGATGCCGGCGTAGAACGGGTATTGCAGGATGATGCCCGAGATCGTCTTGATGCCTTCGGTCAGCTTGGCCACGTAGGCGGCCGGCGTACCCAGCAGGATGATGCCCAGGAACAGGATGATGAAGTTGATCAGGTTCAGGTCCAGCGAGCCGCCGTCCATGAAGTGGAACGTGACGTAGGCAATGCCCAGCGCGCCGATCAGCAGGCTCAGGATGCGGCTGTTGTTCAGCTTCGAGGCGATGGTGCCTTTTTCCAGCATGTCTTCGCCGGCGTTGGAAGCGTTGGCGTCGCGGTCGATGCCCGGGTCCACTTCAACAATCTTCTCGCCCTTCTTCGGGTGCAGCCAGGCGTTCAGCAGCGGCAGCGTGATGATGATGACCAGGCTGGTGATCAGCATGGGCACCGAGAAAATGGTTTCCGACAGCGGGATGGTGCCCATCTGCTTGGCGGTGGGGTGGCCGGGGGTGGCGACCAGCACGGGGATACTGGCGGACAGGCCCAGGCCGTACATCGTGAAGCCGCTATAGGCCGCCGCGATGATCAGCGGGTAGTGCACGCCCTTGACCTTCAACGCCAGCTTCTTGGCGACGATGCCGCCAATGACCAGACCAAAGCCCCAGTTCAGGTAGCTGCCCACGCCGCCGACCAGGGTCGCGACGATGATGGCGGTGTGCGGCTTGTGCACGTGGCTGACGATGCGGTTCAGCAGGCGGTCGGTCAGCGGCGCGGTGGCCAGCACGTAGCCCATGGCCAGAATCACAGCCATCTGGGTCGTGAAGGCCAGCAGGCTCCAGAAGCCCTTGCCCCAGGCGCGGGTGACGTCGCCGATGCTCTGGCCTTCGATGCCCATGGCCAGCAGCACGGTCAGCAGGGTGAGTGCAATCGCGAAAACAAAAGGATCCGGCAGATACTTGCGCATCAGCTCGGTAAAGAATGAAGCCAGTTTATTCATGGTGCCTCCAACAACTCCGTAGGCGGTTCTCTAGTGTCTGGTTCGACCGGGCATCGGCGGGCGATGCGCGGGGGATACCGACGATTGGTTTTCTTTGTGTGGTGGGGCTCGTGGCCCGATGGCGCGGTGGGCGTGGCCCCCGCGCCTTATCTGTCTTGAATTCGATTGCGGCGTCGGAACAAAGCGCCGTCAGGTGTCGCCGGCCTTGCTGTTCAGCCAGGCCGCCAGTTCGCCCAGCGCGGCGCTTTTCTCGCGCAGCACGCGCTCTCGGCGCTCGGGGCTCCAGGTGTAGAAGCCCTGGCCGCTCTTGGCGCCGATCTGGCCGCTGTCGACCTTGCTTTTCAGCAGGTCGGACGGCTCGGTGCGGTTTTCCAGGTCTTTGTACAGGTAGCTGGCAATCGCGTAGTGCACGTCGATGCCGTTCATGTCGCGCTGTTCCAGCGGGCCCGACAGGGCCAGGCGGATGCCCAGGCTCCACTTGACCACTTCGTCGATGTCTTCCGCGCTGGCCACGCCCTTTTCCAAGAGCGAAATGGCTTCGCGGGCCAGGGCGTGCTGGATGCGGTTGGCGATGAAGCCGGGGATGTCCTGGCGCACCAGCACCGGCCGCTTGCCGGCAAAGCGCAAGGTCGCCATGACTTGGGAGACGGTGGCTTCCGAGGTGTCGTCGTTGCGCACCACTTCCACCAGCGGAATGACGTCGGCCGGCGTGAAGAAGTGGGTGCCCACGAAGCGGTCGCGGCGCGCCACGGCGCTGGCGATCGCGTTGATGGACAGGCCTGACGTGTTGGTGGCGAACAGCGTGTACGGGGCGCACAGCGCGTCAAGCTTGGCGAAGATGCCGCGCTTGAGTTCCAGATTTTCGGGAACGGCCTCGATCACCAGTTCGCAGTTCGCGGCGGCTTCCAGCCCGGGTTCCATGCGGATGCGCTGGAGCGCTTCCTGAACCTGGGTGGGCGCATAGACGTTCAACTGGCGGTCGATGACGGCGCGGGCGCGGTCCAGCGCACCTTCCATCGGGTCGATCAGGACGATGTTCAGTCCCTTCGATGCGAACAAGGCGGCAATGCCGCTGCCCATGGCGCCTGCGCCGATGACGGCCAGATTTTTAAGGGGAGTATCCATGACGGCTCGCTTGATGCTTGCAGGCGAACGGGGCGGGCGGGCACGCGGGGGAATCAGGGGGGATCTCTGTCTCTTCCGAGGTGCCTTTCCGTGCCGTTCGGCCAGAAAAATCATTGTGTTCTAACTACGAACATTTGTGCGTAGTTAGAATTTCTGTCAGGAATAGTACTAAAAGTCGCCAGGGGTGGACAAACCGGCATCCGCGGGTGTTCGGCAGGTGGACGCTGTCCGCCTAGCCGGAATTGCGCAGCCCCGCGGCGATGCCGTTGATCGTTAAGTGAATCGCGCGCTGCACCCGCTTGTCGACATCCGCCTCGGGATGCTTCTGCGCCGCGCGGTGGCGTCGGATCAGGTCGATCTGCAAATAATTCAAGGGATCGATATACGCAAAGCGTTCGCGCAAGGAATCTTGCAGGGCCGGGTTGTCGGCCAGCAGTTCGCGCTGGGTCAGCAGCTTCAGCATGGCCAGCGTGCGGCCGTGTTCGGCGCTGATCATGCCGAACACGCGCTCGCGCAGCGCGCGCTGCGGCACCAGTTGCGCGTAGCGCGCGGCGATGGCCAGGTCGGACTTGGCCAGCACCATTTCCATGTTGGACAACAGCGTGCGAAACGCCGGCCACTCGCGCGCCATCTCGCGCAGTTGCGCCAGGCGGGCGCGGCGCGAGCGGGGGGCGTCGGGGGCGCCCGTTTCCAGATAGGCCTCGATGGCCGAACCCATGCCGTACCAGCCGGTCAGCATCAAGCGGCATTGCGCCCACGAAAAGCCCCAGGGAATGGCGCGCAGGTCTTCAATGCGTTGGCCCTTCTTGCGGGAAGCCGGGCGCGAACCGATGTTCAGCCCGGCGATTTCGCTGATGGGGGTGGCGGCGAAGAAGTATTCGGCAAAGCGCGGCGTGTCGTAGACCAGGCCACGGTAGGTGCGCTGTGCGGTTTCCGACATGAACGACATCGCCGGGCCGTGCTGCGCCATGTGCGCGTCTTCGGCGCTGGTGGCTTCGGCGCGCGGCGCCAGGCTGGATTCCAGCGTGGCCGCCACCAGCAGTTCCAGGTGCCAGCGGCCCACCTCGGCGTCCTTGTACTTGCTTTGGATGACTTCGCCTTGCTCGGTCAGGCGGATCTGGCCGGCCACCGTGCCCGGGGGCTGCGCCAGGATGGCGTCAAAGCTTGAACCGCCGCCGCGTCCCACCGAGCCGCCGCGTCCGTGGAACAGGCGCAGGCGCACGTTGCGCGCCGAAAACACATCCACCAGCGCGCGTTCGGCCTGGTACAGCGACCAGTTCGACGTGAGGAAACCGCCGTCCTTATTGCTGTCGGAATAGCCCAGCATGACTTCCTGCGCGCCGTTCTGCGCCTGCTTCACGCGCTGGCGCACCTCGGGCAGGTCCAGCCAGGCGGCCATGATGTCGGCGCCGCGCTGCAAGTCGGGGATGGTTTCGAACAGAGGCACCACCATCAGGCCGTCTTCGGGCGCGATGTCCTGGCCGGCCGGCGCGATCAGGCCGGCTTCCTTTTGCAGCACCATCACTTCCAGCAGGTCGCTCAAGGTTTCGGTATGCGACACGATGGTCTGGCGCACTGCCTGCTTGCCATAGCGCGCGCGGCCGGCGGCGGCGGCGCGCAATACGGCCAGTTCGCGCGTGGTGTCTTCGCTGTAAGCGATCCAGGGCGAGGCCAGCGGGCGGGCCTGGGCCAGTTCGGCGCGCAAGAGCGCCACGCGCTGGTCTTCGTCAAGCGACAGGTAGTCCAGCGGCTTGCCGTCGTGCTGGACGCCGGCGCGTTCGAACAATTCGGCCAAGGCGTTTTCATGCACGTCTGAGCTTTGGCGCAGGTCGACGGTGGCCAGGTGAAAACCGAACACCTCAATGGCCTGTTGCAAGCCGGACAGCCGCAGCTTGGCCAGCGGCGAACCATGGTGCGCGGCCAGCGACGCGGCGATGATGGCCAGGTCGGTCGACAGTTCTTGCGGCGCTTGGTAGGCGGGCGCCGCCACGGTGCTGCGGCGCGCCAGGTTCTGCCCGGTCAGCGCCTGGGCGGTGGCGGCCAGGCGGGCGTACACACCGACCAGCGCGCGGCGGTAGGGCTCGTCGCGGCGGTGCGGGGAATCGTCGCCGCTGTTGTCGGCCAGCGCCAGCAATTCCGGGTCGGCCGAAATCAGCATGGTGGTGATCGACAGTTCCGCGCCCAGCGCGTGCACCTCTTGCAGATAGTGCTCGAACAGCACGGTGGCCTGGCGCAGCAGCGCGCGCTCCAGCGTGCTGGCATCCACATTGGGATTGCCGTCGCGGTCGCCGCCGATCCAGCTACCCATGCGCAGGAACGGTTCCAGCGGAGGGGGCGGGGCGGCAAACGGCTTGGCCGTCTCGCGGTTCAAGAGCTTGGACAAATCCGCGTACAGGCGCGGGATGACTTGCAGAAAGGTGCTGCGGTAGTACGACAGCGCGTTTTCGATCTCGTCGGCCACCGTCAGGCGCGTGTAGCGCAGCATGCGGGTCTGCCACAAGGTGGCCACGCGGCCAAGCAGCGCGGCATCCAGTTCGGCCAGCTCTTCCGGCGTCAGCGGGTTGCCGCGCTGGGTCAGCGCGGCGGCAATTTCGCGGTGCACGTCCAGCGTGCTCTTGCGCTGCACTTCGGTGGGGTGCGCGGTCAGCACCGGCACTACGCTGGCATCCGCCAGCAGCCGGCGGATGCGGGCCACGCCCACGCCTTGCTTGCCCAGCGTCTGCACGGCATCGCGCAGGCTGCCGCGCGGGGCGGTGTCGCCGGCCAGCGCGCGGGCGCGCTGATTGCGGTTCTGGTCGCGGTCTTCGGCAATGTTGGCCAGGTGCAGGAAATAGCTGAAGGCGCGCGCCACCGAATTCGGGTCGTTGCCTTGCAAGCGCTTGACGCGCTGCTCCAGCAGCTTGCTGTCCGCCTCATTGCCTTCGCGGCGAAACTTCACTGCCGTGCGGCGCAGCGTTTCGATGGTGTCAAAGACACGTTTGCCTTCGCATTCCTCAATGACGGCGCCTAAAAAACGGCCTAGCAGCCGGATATCGTGGCGCAGGGGTTCTGCGGAGTCGGACTGCGGGCGAATGGCTTTCATCGGGCGGTGGATCCGTCGGGCTGAAGAAGGGAAGGAAAAAGGAAAGGCGTGGGCGTTGCGGCAAAACCAGGAAAATCGAACCGATTGATTTTACGCAGCGTTCCTTACGGGGCGCGCGTTTGTCTCGGTTAAAGTCCGTGATGTCCCTTCGTCTTTCTAGAAGCCCCCTTTATGCAAAATCATCAACGTCGCGCGCTCGTGCTGTTCTCGGGCGGCCAGGATTCCACCACTTGCCTGGCGTGGGCGCTGGACCGCTATGCCCATGTGGAAACGGTGGCATTCGACTACGGCCAACGCCATCACATCGAACTGTCGGCCCGGCTGAACGTGCTGCGTGAAATCCGCACCAATTTCCCCGACTGGGCGCCGCGCCTGGGTGAAGACCATCTGCTGGACCTGAAGGTGCTGGGTCAGGTGGGCGACACCGCGATGACTAGCGACCGCGCCATCGAAATGCAGGCCAACGGGCTGCCCAATACCTTCGTGCCCGGGCGCAACCTGCTGTTCCTGACGCTGGCGGCGGCGCTGGGGTATCGACGCCAACTGGATGTGCTGGTGGGCGGCATGTGTGAAACGGATTTTTCCGGCTACCCCGATTGCCGCGACGACACCATCAAGGCGCAACAGGTGGCGCTGGGGCTGGGGCTGGGCTCGCGCATCACCATCGAAACGCCGCTGATGTGGATCGACAAGTCCGAAACCTGGGCATTGGCGCATCAATTGGGCGGCGACGCCTTGGTGGACATCGTCGTTGAAGACAGCCACACCTGCTATCTGGGCGAGCGCGGCGCACGGCACGACTGGGGGTATGGCTGCGGCGAGTGCCCGGCGTGCAAGCTCAGGAAAATTGGCTGGGAAAAGTGGATGGTGGCTTCCGCCGCCGAAGGCTGATTTTTTTCGGCGGCGCCGGTGTCAAGAACGGCTGCACGTTTGGCAATGGCCGCGAATCCTACGCGGCCATTGCCGTCACCCTGCCGATAAACCGCTTTCGCAATACCCAAGCCGCCGAGGCAATCACGGCCGCCAACACGACGGACATCGCCATGGCGGCGCGCGCGCCCTGCGTCTGGATCACAAACGCATACGCCACGGGCGCCGCGGCCGTCAGCAAGAAGCTGGGCACCAGCAGCGCGCCGACCAGCGAGCCGTAGCTGCGGAAATCAAACAAAGCCAGCGGCAGCGTGCCGCGCGTGATCGTCAACAGGCCGTTGCACGCGCCGTAGAAAAACGCATAGGCGGCGGTGGCATACAGGTTGCCGTTCGAGAACCAGCCCAGCACGAAGCAAAATGGCATCAGCGCGGTGACGGCCCAGTTCAGCGTCAACGGATGCAGCCGCGCGCCTACGGCCACATCCGCCATGCGCGCGGCGAATTGGCCGATGCCCCACAGCGCGGCCACGCCGGCCGCCGCCGCGCTGGCCAGGCCCACGCCGGTCAGCAAAGTGATCAGATGCGCGGCGGTGCCGGCCGCCAGGAAGTTGGTCACCATGGCGATCACGGCGTAAAGCGTGCCGGCCAGACGGCGTTCGGCCAGGCTGCGGGTCAGGCCGGGGGCGTTGCTGTCGGTGGCCGTGGCGGGCGCGGCGTAGCGTTGGCGGGGCAGCGCCAGGTAGAGCGGCAGGGTGGCCAGGGCCAGCGCGGCATAGACCAGCACCGCGCCGCGCCAACCCAGCCAGGCGGCCAGTGCGTGACCCGCCGGCCACATCGCCGTGGATGACAAGCCCCCGAACAGCGTGATCTGCGACATCGCTCGCCGCGCCGTGGGACCGCCCGCCCGCGCCAACGCGGCAAAGGCGGCGTCGTACAGGCTTAGCCGCATGCCGATGCCCAGCAGCAGCCAGGCCAGGTAGTACCAGACGACGGTGTGCGCGGCGGCCAGCAGCACGCAACCGGCAGCGGCCACCACGGCACCCATCGGCATCACCACATGCCCGCCCCAGCGGTCCACCGCGCTGCCCGCCAACGGCGACACCAGCGCCATCGTCACGATGGCAGCGGAAAGTCCGCCATAGATGAGGGGGGCATCCCAGCCCAGGTCGGCCGTCATGGCCGGGCCGAACGCGCCGATCAGATAGAACGTCACGCCCCAGTTCACCAACTGGGTCAGGCCCAGGCAGACGACGGCGCGCGGCCCGATCACGGGCGTTGCGGCGGCGTGCTGTCGCCTTCGCCCAGGCTGCGTTGCATCAGCACGGTGTCGCGCCATTCCCCATGCTTATGGCCCACCGAGCGCAGCGTGCCCACCGGATGAAAGCCCTGGCTGGCGTGCAGCGCCAGCGACGCGGCGTTGCGGCTGTCGCCCACCACCGCCAGCATCTGACGCCAACCCGCGGCGGTGCAGCGCGTGATCAGTTCGGCCAGCAGCTTGCCGCCGATGCCCAAGCCGGCTCGGCCGGCCTTGACGTAGACCGAGTCTTCGACGGTGTGCCGGTACGCGGGGCGCGGACGGTAGGGGGTGACGTAGGCGTAGCCGACGACCTCGCCGTTGATCTCGGCCACCAGATGCGGCATGTCTTTTTCCAGCACGCCCGCGCGGCGCTGCCGCATTTCGGCGATGGAAGGCGGCTCCAGCTCGAACGAGGCGGTGCCGTGTTCGACATGGTGGGCGTAGATGGTCTTGATGGCGGGCAGGTCTGCTTCCGCGCTGTCGCGGATCAGGACGGTGGGGGTGGTGGGGGGCATAACGGGGCCGGCAGGTAGAAGGGAAAAAATCCAGCCGCCAGTGTGGTCCGAAATAAATCATAAATAAAGCTTTGGAAGATTATGATTTGCATAAGCAAAACTTTTGGTGGACGCCATGCGCGGCTTGAACCTGGACCACCTGCGCCTCTTCGCGCAGGTCATTGAGCTGGGCAGCTTCTCTGCCGCCGCCGAGCGCGGCGGCGTGACCCAGCCGGCGGTCAGTCTGCAAGTGCGCCAGTTGGAAAGGCGTTTTGGCTTGAAGCTGGTCGAGCGGGTCGGCCGCCGTGCCGGGCCGACGGCGGCGGGCCTTGAACTGCTGACCCATATCCGCGTGATCGACGCCGCGCTGGCGCAGGCCGAGCAAGCCATGACCGCGCATGCTTCGCAGGTGTCCGGCCGCATCCGGCTGGGTACGGGCGCCACCGCCTGCACCTATCTGCTGCCCCCCGTGCTGGCCCAGTTGCGCCGCCGCTTTCCCGCGCTGGACATCGTGGCCAGCACCGGCAACACGGCGGACATGCTGCGGGGGCTGGAGAGCAACACGCTGGACATGGGGTTGGTGACCTTGCCCGCGCCGGGCCGGATGTTCCAGGTGACGCCGCTCATGGAAGACGAATTTGTGGCGATCTTCCCTGCTCGGGAATCGGCCTCCATTCCCATTCAGGTAACGCCGCAGGCATTGGCGCCGTGGCCCCTGGTGCTGTTTGAGCCCGGCGCCCGCACGCGCCGTTTGGTGGATGACTGGTTCGAGGCGGCGGGCGTGGCGGCCAAGCCCTTCATGGAGCTGGGCAGTACCGAGGCGATGAAGGAGATCGTGGCGGCGGGGCTGGGCTGCGCGGTGCTGCCCAAGCTGGCGGTGTCGGGCGCGGGGCACCGCGATGCGCTGGCGGTACATGCGCTGACGCCCCGCCTGTCGCGCGAGCTGGCCATCGTGATGCGTCGCGACAAGCCGCTCAGCCGGGGCTTGCGCCACCTGCAAGAGGCGCTGATGGCGTTACGGGAGTAAGGGTCCGGGCGGCTCGCGGGCAGCCCCGCCCCGATCCAGCGTATTATTTAGCGTTTTGCCGCCCACGCTAACAGCACTCGAGACAAATCATGCCGCATTACCGTTCCCGCACATCGACCCACGGCCGCAACATGGCCGGCGCCCGCGCCCTGTGGCGCGCCACTGGCATGAAGGACGGTGATTTCGGCAAGCCGATTATCGCGGTGGTGAACTCCTTCACGCAGTTCGTGCCGGGCCACGTACACCTGCGCGACCTGGGCGCCTTGGTCGCCAAGGAAATCGAAGCCGCCGGCGGCGTCGCCAAGGAATTCAACACGATCGCCGTCGATGACGGCATCGCCATGGGCCACGGCGGCATGCTGTATTCGCTGCCGTCGCGCGAACTCATCGCCGACTCGGTCGAATACATGGTCAACGCGCATTGCGCCGACGCCATGGTCTGCATTTCGAACTGCGACAAGATCACCCCGGGCATGCTGATGGCCGCCATGCGCCTGAACATTCCGGTCGTGTTCGTGTCCGGCGGCCCGATGGAAGCCGGCAAGGTCAAGTCGCCCACTGATGGCAAAGTCATCGCCAAGATCGACCTGATCGACGCCATGATCAAGGCCGCCGACCCGAAGGTGTCGGACGCCGAAGTCGCCGAAGTGGAACGCAGCGCCTGCCCGACGTGCGGCTCCTGTTCCGGCATGTTCACCGCCAACTCGATGAACTGCCTGACCGAAGCCATCGGCCTGGCGCTGCCGGGCAACGGCACCATCGTGGCCACGCACGCATGGCGCAAGGGCTTGTTCGAGCAAGCCGGCCGCCTGGTCGTGGACCTGTGCCGCCGCTACTACGTGGAAGAAGACGAATCGGTCCTGCCGCGCAACATCGCCACCAAGAGCGCGTTCCAGAACGCGATGGCGCTGGACGTGGCCATGGGCGGCTCCACCAATACCGTGCTGCACTTGCTGGCCGCGGCGCAGGAAGCCGGCGTGGACTTCACCATGGCCGACATCGACCGCATTTCGCGCAAGGTGCCCTGCCTGTGCAAGGCGGCGCCCGCCACCGACAAGTACCACATTGAAGACGTGCACCGCGCGGGCGGCATCCTGGGCATCCTGGGTGAACTGGCGCGCGCCGATCTCCTGGACCTGTCTTGCGGCAACGTGCACAGCGGCACGCTGGGCAACGCCATCCAGCAGTGGGACGTGGCCGGCGACGCAAGCGAAGAAGCGCAGAAGTTCTATCGCGCGGCCCCCGGCGGCATCCCGACCACGGTCGCCTTCAGCCAGGACGCCACGTTCCTGACGCTGGACACGGACCGCAAGACGGGCTGCATCCGCAGCAAGGAAAGCGCTTATTCCAAGGACGGCGGCCTGGCCGTGCTGTACGGCAACCTGGCCGAGAAGGGCTGCATCGTCAAGACGGCCGGCGTGGACGAATCGCAATGGGTCTTCACGGGCCGCGCCCGCGTCTTCGAAAGCCAGGACGACGCCGTTGAAGGCATCCTGGGCGACAAGATCGTGGCGGGCGACGTGGTCGTGATCCGCTACGAAGGCCCCAAGGGCGGCCCGGGCATGCAGGAAATGCTGTATCCCACGTCGTACCTGAAGTCCAAGGGCCTGGGCAAGACCTGCGCGCTCTTCACCGATGGCCGCTTTTCGGGCGGCTCGTCGGGCCTGGTGATCGGCCACGCCTCGCCGGAAGCGGCCGAGGGCGGCACGATCGGCCTGGTGGAAGAGGGTGACGTCATCGAGATCGACATCCCGAACCGCAAGATGCACCTGGCCGTGTCCGACGAAGAACTGGCTCGCCGCCGCGCCGCGATGGATGCGCGCGTCGATGGCTGGGAGCCCGTCGGGCGCGAACGTGTCGTGTCGCAAGCCTTGCAGGCTTATGCGGCGTTGGCCACGTCTGCCGATCGCGGCGCGGTGCGTGATCTGTCGCAGTTGAAGCAGAAAGCCAAGCGTTGATCGGGCTTGGTTGATGCAGGAAGCGGCGCCCTTTTGGGGCGCCGTTTTTTTTGGGCTGGTGCGGCGTCAGCGTTGATGCGGGATGCCGCTGCGGGGTATTGCTACGGGGTACTGCTACGGGGTACTGCATTAAAGCTGTAAATTCCCTGTACAGCAGATAGGCTGTTTTTCAAGCGCAAGGACGCTTCATATGGCTTTGAATTCCGACGCATTGCGCGTGTTCCTGGGGGTGGTGGATGCCGGGTCGCTTAGCGCCGCCGCCGAACTCCTGGGCCAGACCGCATCAGGTGTCAGCCGCGCGCTGTCGCGGCTGGAAGAGGATCTTGGCGTGATGCTGCTGAACCGCACCACAAGGCGTATGGAGCTGACGGAAGAGGGCGCGCATTTCCTGCCCAAGGCGCGGCAGATCGTGGCGTCCTTGGAAGAAGCCGAAGAGTGCATGCGCATGGTGCATCAGCGGCCGGCGGGACGCTTGCGGGTGGACGCGTCGGTGCCGGTGATGCTGCATTGCGTGGTGCCGCACGTGGGGGAATTCCGGCGCGAGTATCCCGAGATTTCGCTGGAGCTGACCAGCAACGACCGCATCGTGGATTTGATAGAGCACCGTACAGATATCGCGATCCGCATGGGTCCGCTGACGGATTCCACGCTGCACGCGCGCGTTCTGCGGCCGTCGCCGCGTTGGATGATGGCCAGCCCTGACTACATCGCCCGGCATGGGGCGCCGGAAACGGTGGAGGACCTGGCCAAGCATGAGGTGCTGGGCTTCACACAGCCTGAAAGCCTGAACCTGTGGCCGCTGAAGCACGCGGGCGGGTCAAGTTATCAGGCGACGCCGACCTTGGCGACGTCAAGCGGCGAGACGCAGCGGCAGTTGGCGTTGCGCGGCGTGGGCATCGCGTGTTTGTCCGACTTTGTGGTGCGTGAGGATATTGCGGCGGGACGCTTGGTGAAGGTGATGGAAGGGGTGTACAGCGATCAGCTGCAGCCGATGCACGCGGTGTACCACCGCAACACGCAGCTGTCGCGGCGGATTGCGTGTTTTTTGGATTTTTTTGCGGGGCGGGTGTGATGGGTTGCGCGCGATAGATGTTCGCGTGCTTTTGACGGTGATGTCGCGCTTCACCCATCCTACGTGGACCGGTCATTTGTAGGATGGGTGAAGCGCGCGTGGCGCGTCACCAATGGGCTAATGGTGATCGCGTGTATGGACCGGGGACATGGGTGACACATGTTCGGGGACATGGGTAACACATAGGTTTTTATCCTATTGGCGTGCTCTGAGGTCGATCTGTTGAACAATTTTGTACAGGAAGACGACATCAAGCACGCCGTCTTGCGAGGAGGGTCTGACCGCGACAGGCAGACCCGCCATTCCCTCTCCGACGAAGACGACGCGTCCGTTCACAATGATCTGCCCTTTGGTCCTGACCTTGAGCACTCGATCGCCCGGCTCGTATTCGATCGGAGGCAACGAGGCAGGATAGCGACGAGGGCTAGGTCTATATCTCGACAGGGGCGGCATCTGCCCCAACGCCTGGTGGGGCCGGACGTGGTTGTACTGTTCACGCCACTGATCCATGGCTTGCTGGCAGTCCAGCAGACTGCTAAACCCCCGGGCCTGGATCAACTCGCGCTTGAGCGTTCGATGCAGGCGTTCTAGCTTGCCTTGGGTTTGCGGGTGGCGAGGGCGACTGTGGCTGATACGCACACCCAGCCGCATGAGCCAAACCTCCAGGCCTGTCAGCCCCAGGCCGCGCACCGATGCCCAGGATGGGCCGTTGTCCGCGGTGATCCGTTCGGGCAATCCGTAACGGCGAAATACGGCCTTCAGGTGCTGCTGCACGGTTTTGCTGCGCTCATCGCCACAAGCCTGGATGCACAGGGCGTAGCGTGAGTGATCGTCCAATAGCGTCAGCGGATGGCACCGTCCCTGACGCGCGTCGGTCAGGGCAAAGTGCCCCTTGAAGTCCATCTGCCACAACAGGTTTGGCGCCTCATGCTCAAAGCGCTGGTTCGCCAGCCCGGCGTTCGAGTCCTCGCCTTGGACCCGATAGCCATGTCGTCGCAAAATTGCCGAGATGGTACTGGGCGCGGGCGCCGTAGTCGGCCCAAGCAGCGCCCGCAACTTGCGAGGCCCCCAGTACGGGTAACGCTTGTGCAGGTCGATCACCTGCGCTTCGATTTGCTCACACGTGCGCCCAGGACTATTGCCTGGCCTGCGAGACAGATCTTGCAACCCAGCCTGGCCGTTCTGCTCGTAGCGGCCCAACCACTTGTATGCGGTCTTGGCGCTGATATCGAAACGCCGGCAAAGCTCCCGCACATTGCTGCCCGGTTGCAGGGCAAGCTGAACGAACTCCATTCGGCAGGACATAAGGCTTGACTCCTTCCACGGCATCGCTCGCTCCTAAAAACGACCATACCGTGATGCTAGAAGTGTTACCTATGTCCCCGAACACCCGTTACCCATGTCCCCGGGCCATACAATCGCGCGTAACCCATCATGCAGCGTTACCCATGCAACGCCCGCCCAAAGGCGCTTAACACCGATTCATGCAGCGTTTCCGACAAGGTCGGATGCGCGAAGACGGTGTGCATCAGATCTTCCTCGGTCGCTTCCAATGAGGCTGCCACGCCGTACCCCGTGATCAACTCGGACGCTTCCGGGTGAATGATGTGCGCGCCCAGCAATTCTCCTGATTTTGCGTCGAACACGGTCTTCACCAGGCCTTGGTCTTCGCCCATGGCGATGGCCTTGCCGTTGCCCGCGAAGCTGAATTTGCCGACGCGGATCTCGCTGCCGTGCGCCTTTGCGTGATCGCGCGCGCGGGCTTCCGTCATGCCGATGCTGGCCACTTGTGGGTACGAATAGGTGCAGGCGGGAATGCGCAAGGGGTCGATGGCGTGCACGATGTTGCCGGCGATGGCTTCCACGCACAGCACGCCTTCGTGGCTGGCCTTGTGGGCAAGCCAGGGTGCGCCGGCCACGTCGCCGATGGCGTAGACGCCGGGCTCGGCGGTGCGGCAAAAACCATCGGTGACGATGTGGGTTTTCTCGACCTTTACGCGTGTTTTCTCCAGCCCCAGGTTTTCGACATTGCCGACGATGCCGGCCGCGACGATGACGCGGTCTACCTCAAGGTCTGTCTTCTTGCCTTGCTGTTCCAGCGTGACCTTGACGCCCGTGTCGGTCAACGCAGACGCCGTGACGGCGCATTGCGTCATGACGCGGATGCCTTGCTTTTCAAACGCCTTGCGTGCCAACTGCGAGATCTCCGCGTCTTCTTGCGGCAGGATTTCGGGCGTCATGTCGATCAGCGTGACTTCAGACCCGATAGCACGGTAGAAGCTGGCGAACTCGGCGCCGATGGCACCTGCACCCACCACCAGCAAGGACTTTGGGATGCGGTCCGGCATCAAGGCCTGGCGATAGGCCCAGATGCGTTCGCCAACCGGTAACGCGGGCAGTTCGCGGGCGCGTGCGCCGGTCGCCAGAATGATGTGCTTGGCCGTCAGCGTGGTGCCGTCGTTGATAGACCGTTTGCTCGCCAGCGTCGTGCTGTCGTCGATCGATTGTTTGCCCGCCGGCGTGGCGCCGTTATCGAGCGACAGCTTGCCCGCGCCCGCCAACGTGGCCGTGGCGGCAAACACCGTCACGCCGTTCTTCTTCACCAAGTGCGCAACGCCCTGGCCTAGCCGGCCCGCCACCTTGCGTGACCGCGCCACCATGGCGGCCAGGTCGGCGCGCGCTTCGCTTGAGCCTGTCACGCCGTAGTGCGAGGCTTCCTGGCAGGCGCGCAGCACCGTCGCGCTGTGCAGCAACGCCTTGGTGGGGATGCAGCCCCAGTTCAGGCAGATGCCGCCGAGCTCCGCGCGTTCCACCAGCGCCACCGACATGCCCAACTGCGCGGCGCGGATGGCGGCCACGTAGCCACCGGGGCCGCCGCCCACGACGATCAGGTCAAACTCGGTCTTCGTCATTGCGGCGGGCCTCACAGCAGAAAATCCGCGTCAGTCTTCGTCATCGTGGGCCTCACAGCAGCATCCGCATCGTTCTTCGTCATCGTGGGCCTCACAGAAGCATCCGCATCGGTCTTCGTCATCACAAGCCTCACAGCAGAATCCGTACGGGGTTTTCGATCAGCGTGCGAAAGGCCGCCAGCCAGCGTGCGCCGACGGCGCCGTCCACCGCGCGGTGGTCGGCGGACAGGGTCACCGTCATGACGGTGGCCGCCACCAGCTCACCGTTCTCGCCCACCACGGGGCGGCGTTCGGCCGCGCCCACGGCCAGGATGGCGGCCTGCGGCGGGTTGATGATGGCGGCGAACTGGGTGATGCCGTACATGCCCAGGTTGCTGACAGTCAGCGAGCCGCCCGTGAATTCCTCGGGCTTCAAGCGGTTGATCTTGGCGCGGCCGGCCAGCTCGACGATTTCGGCGGCGATGGCGGACAGCGGCTTCACGTCGGCATCACGCACGATGGGCGTGACCAGGCCGCCGTCAGTGGCGACGGCGACCGAGATGTCGGCGCCCGCGTGGTATTCGATGGCGTCGTCATGCCAACTGACGTTCACTTCAGGCACTTCGCGCAGCGCCAGCGCGGCGGCGCGCACGATGAAGTCGTTGACCGACAGCTTCACCGCGCCGCCGTGATTGGCTTGCGACCGCAGCGCCAGCAGCGCGTCCATCTTGCAGTCCACCGACAGGTAGAAATGCGGCACGTTCTGCTTGCTTTCCGTCAGGCGGCGGGCGATGGCGCGGCGCATGCCGGTGTGCGGCACGCGGCGGGCGGCCGGGCGGTTTGATGAGGCGAGGGCGGTGGTAGTGGCCAAACCGGATGCATCGGGCGCACGGTCGCGCGCGGCTTCGACGTCGCGGCGCACGATGCGGCCATGCGGGCCGGTGCCTGTCACGCCCAGCAAGTTCACATGCCACTGCGCGGCCAGCCGGCGTGCCAAGGGACTGGCGAACAGGCGTCCGCCGGGGACGGGAGTGTTGGAGGCAGGGGCAATGCCAGACGCGGACAGGGCGGGCGCGGCCGGCGATCCAGAAGTGGGCGACATTGCGCCTGGCGATCCGACAGCAGCTGACGCTGCGGCAGCCGGCGCTGCGGCAGCCGGCGCCGCAACTCTGGGTGCCGTGCTGCCCGGCGATCCCGCCGCCGCCCCGCCATGTTCCTCCAACAAGCGATCGATCGCCGATTCATCATCGCCGTCGGCCAACAACACACCAATCACCGTATTGATCGGCACCGACGTCGCGCCGGCCGGGATCACGATGCGGCCCAGCACGCCCGCGTGTTCAGCGTTGATTTCGACAATGGCCTTTTCGGTTTCGATTTCCGCCAGCGCGTCGCCGACGGCAACCGGGTCGCCTTCTTTCTTGAGCCACTGATGCAGGTTGCCGTCCGACGTATCGGCGGCAATTGAAGGGAGCTTGATAAGGTGAGCCACGATGTTCGTCCTAGGTTGCGGCGGCGGCCAGGTCGGGCCGGTAGGCGGCGGGATCGTCGTATTCGACCAGTTCCAGCACGTTGCCTTCGGGGTCGCGGAAGAACGCCAGCCAGGTGCCGGGGCGCACTTCCATCGGCGCGGGCGCGCTGTCGAACACCACGCCGCGCGCTTGCAGCCCGCGCACCACGCCGGCCAGGTCACGCACGATGAAGGTCAGATAGGTGGCGCCCTGGCGGTCCAGGATGGCCGCGCCGCGCACGGCGGCGTCAGGCGCCACGCTGGGTTGCAGCAGCTTGATGCGTTCGCCGTAAGGCGTCTGCAAGCGCGCCACGTCGTAGCCATGCGCGGTCAGGCCGGTGGCGCGCGCCTTGTCGGCAGGCACGCTCACGCGGTTCACCAGCGTCAGGCCGACGACGTCCGTGTAGAACGCCAGCAACGCGTCCAGGTCCTGGCAGCAGATGCCGACTTCCATCGGCACGGTCATGTGCAGTGCGCTCATGCCTGTTCTCCCAGATCGGCCAGCACGTCGGCCAGGCCCGCCAGCACTTCCTCGGTGTCGGCGAACGCCGCGCGTTCCAGCACCTTCGAGATGCTGGGCGAGGCTTCGCCGCCGGTGACGCGCTTGATCGGCTGGTCCAGCCAATCAAAGTAGCGCCGCTGGATTTCGTCGGACAGCATCGCGCCGTAGGACGTGCCGCGCGCGCCCTGCTCCACGATCAGCACGTTGTTGGTCTTCTGGATGCTGGCGCCGATGGTGTCCCAATCGAGGCTGGCGCGGTCCAGCGTGCGCAGGTCGATCACTTCGGCGTCCACGCCTGCTTCCTCGGCCGCCTTGAGCGCGCGGCTGACCATCGACAGGTACGTCAGGATGGTGACCTTGCCGCCTTCGCGGCGCACGCGGGCGCGGCCAAACGGAATGGCGTAGTCCAGGTCGCCGTCGGCCACGTCGCCCGACGACGCATACAAGTCCACGTGTTCGATGACCAGCACCGGATCCTTGGAGGCCAGCGCGGTGTTCATCAGCCCCACGTAGTCATAAGGCGTGGAGGGCGCCACGATGCGCCAGCCCGGCGCGGTGGCGAAGATGCCGGCCGGGTCCATCGAATGCTGCGAGCCATAGCCCGTGCCCATCGCGACCTTGGTGCGCAGCACGAAGGGCACGTCGATGTCGCCGCCGAACATGTGGCGGGCCTTGCCGATCTGGTTGAAGATCTGGTCGGCCGCCACCCACATGAAGTCGGGGTACATGAATTCAACGATGGGCTTATAGCGCCCGTCCATTGCCAGGCCGCCGCCCAAGCCGGCGAAGGCGTTCTCGGAAATCGGGGTGCCCAGCACGCGGTCGGGATACTTGTCCTTCAGGCCGCGCGTGGCGCCGTTGGTGCCGCCCTTCAAGCGGTGCACGTCTTCGCCCAGCACGATGACGCCGGGGTCGGTTTCCATGCGGCGGTCCAGCACGTCGGCCACGGCATCGACGAACTTGCGTTCGACCTTGGCGCCCGTGTAGTCGTCGGCGTCCTGGTAGCGCAGGCCGGCCAGTTCGGCCCCATCACTGCGCAGGCCCACGTCGCGGAAGTCCGGGCGTGGCCAGAGGTCGGCGCGCACGCGGCGCTTGCCGCCGTCAGCCGCTTCGGTCAGGCGGCTGCATACGTCTTTCATGACGTCCTTGCAGCGTTGGCGCAGCGCGTCCACTTCCGCTTGCGTGATCAGTTGGCGGCCGATCATTTCGGTGGCGATCTTGTCCAGCGGATCGCGGCGGCGCCATTGCGCTTCTTCGTCCTTGGTGCGGTAGCCAAAGGCGCTGCCGGGAAATGGGCCGTTCTGGTGGAAGAAGCGGTAGACGTCCACTTCCACGATGGTCGGGCCGTTGCCCGCGCGCATGTGCGCCACGGCCTCCGACATGGCCAGATGCACGGCCAGCGGGTCCATGCCGTCGACTTTCCACGATGGAATGTTGAAGGCCAGGCCACGCGCGGAAAGGCGCGGTTCGGCGGTGGACTCTTCCACCGTGGTGGACACGGCGTAGCGGTTGTTCTCGATGAAGAAGCACAGCGGCGTCTTCCACGCGGCGGTCAGGTTCATCGTTTCCAGCACGGACCCGATGTTCACCGCGCCGTCGCCGAAGTAGGTGACGGCCACGCGGTCGGTGCCCGCGTGCTTGTGCGCCCAGCCCGCGCCCGCCGCCAGCGGCACGCCGCCGCCCACGATGGCGTTGGTGCCCAGCGCGCCCGCTTCCAGCCAGCGCAGGTGCATGCTGCCCCCACGGCCCCGGCAATAGCCTTGCGCCAGGCCCATGATCTCGGCCAGCGTCTTTTGCAGGACTTCATCAATGGCGGGCGTGAGCGGGTTGCGCGGGTCCAGGCCCAGCGGGGCCACGTGTTGCAACGCCTTGGCCAGAAACTGGTGGTGCCCGCGATGCGAGCCGTTGATCTGGTCGCCCGCGCTCAGGGCCAGCACGGAACCGACCGCGCCGCCTTCCTGGCCCACGGACGAGTGCGCGGGGCCGTGCACCAGGCCTTCGGCGGCCAGGTCCAGCACGGCTTCTTCAAAAGCGCGTATCCAGTGCAACTGGGTGAGCATGGTGCCGAGCAGGGCGGGGTCCGCCTGCTGCCAGTCGCCGGTGTCAACCGTCAGTTGCCGCCAGGGCGCTTGGGACTCAAGCGGTTGGTAGGTGGCCATGAGTGTGTCTCCAGAATGTTTTTAGCGTCAGTGCGATTAAAGGTAGCTGTAGCGGCTCCAGCCGCCATCGGCCACCAGGGTGTGTCCGGTGATGTAGGCGGCCTGGCGCGATGCCAGGAAAACCGCCAGGTCGGCCATTTCGGCCGGCTGCGCCATGCGCCGCAGGGGCGTGCGCTGTTTCAGGCGTTCGGGGTCAAGACGGCCGCGCGCCGCCAGGTCGCGCACCAGGTCGGTTTCAACGTAGCCGGGCGCCAGCGCATTCACGCGCACCCCCATCGGGCCCCATTCCACCGCCAGTGTTTCGGTCAAGAGCACGACGGCGCCCTTGGTGGCGCAGTAGGCGGCGCGGTCGGGCGCGGCCACCACGCCGTACATCGAGGCCAGGTTGATGATGCTGCCCGAGCCGGCCGGCACCATGCGGCGGCCCGCCGCCTGCGCGCAAAGAAATACGCCCGTCAGGTTGATGTCCACGGCGCGGCGCCATTCATCCACGGTGACTTCCAGCGTGGGCTTGTTGGCCGAGATGCCGGCGTTGTTGATCAATACGTCGATGCCGCCCCAGGCCTGTTCGACCTGGGCGAACGCGCGCTCGACCGCGTCGGCGTCGGTCACGGATGCCTGCACGGCCATGGCGTCGCCGCCCGCCGTTTTCAAGTCCGCCACGGCGGCGTCCAGCGCGGTGGCGTCCATGTCCAGCAAGGCCACGCGCGCGCCTTGGCGCACAAAGGCCTGCGCGGTGGAAAAGCCGATGCCCTTGGCGCCGCCGGTAATGACGACGCGCTGGCCACGCAGCTCGCTGTGGATGACTTCTGTGGTGTGGTCCAAGATAGTTGCCTGTAAAGGATTTGCGTGCGGGCGGCGGTCAGACCGCCAGCCATTCCTGGACGACGTCCTGGCGCTCATGCAACTGCGCGGGCGGTCCTTCAAACACGATGCGGCCATGGCCCATGACGCTGACGCGCGTCGACACTTTCAGCGCAATCGTCAGCTTCTGTTCCACCAGCACGACCGACACGCCGCGCTTGTGGATATCGCGGATCACGTCGGCGATGACTTCCACGATCTTCGGCGCCAGCCCTTCGGTGGGTTCGTCGATCAGCATGACCTTGGGGTTGCCCAGCAGCGAACGGCACATGGTCAGCATCTGCTGTTCGCCGCCCGACAGGTTGCCCGCGCGGGTGTTGCTGCGTTCCTTCAGGCGCGGGAAGTAGTCGAACATCTGCGCGGCGGTCCAGTGCGGCGCGTCGTCGCGCTTGGCTTGTTCGCCCATGCGCAGGTTTTCGTCCACGGTCAGGTTGGCGAAGACCTCGCGTTCTTCCGGCACAAAGCCCAGCCCGGCGCGCGCGATTTCAAAGGGGCGCTTGTTGGTGATGTCGCGCCCTTCAATGGCGATGCGTCCGCCGGTCACGTCCACCAAACCCATGATGCTCTTCAGGGTGGTGGAGCGGCCCGCGCCGTTGCGGCCCAGCAGGCTGACGACTTCGCCGCGCCCGATGGACAGGTCGATGCCATGCAGGATATGGCTCTTGCCGTAGTGCGCATGCACGCCTTGCAGGCTGAGCAGGGGCGATGAAGGGGTTGGGTGCGGGCTTTGGTGCGTGGCGGGGTGCGCAGTTGGGTAAATGGTCATACCGTTTCCTCTCCCAGGTAGGCTTCGCGCACGCGAGCGTCGCCACGGATGGCGGCGGGCGTGCCGGTGGCCAGGATCTCGCCGTACACCAGCACGCTGATGCGATCGGCCAAGGAAAACACCACTTGCATGTCGTGCTCGACGATCAGCAAGGTGCAGTCGCGCGTAACGTCCTTGATGAGTTCCACCGTGTAATCGACTTCGTGCTGCGACATGCCGGCCATGGGTTCATCCAGCAGGATGACCTTGGGGCGCGAGGCTAGCGTCATGCCGATTTCCAGCGAGCGCTGTTCGGAGTAGTTCAGGTCGCCCGCGGCGGTGTGTTGCTTGGGCGTCAGCCGCACCTTTTCCAGCAGACGGTCCACGTCTTCGTTCACCGCGCGGTTGCGCGCGATGGGGCGCCAGAAGTTGTAGACCAGCCCGTGCATGCGCTGCACGGCCAGGCGCAGGTTTTCACGCACGGACAGGCGCGGGAACACATTGGTGATCTGGAACGAACGCGCCAGCCCCAGCCGGTTGATGGCTTCGGGCGCCAGGCCGCCGATGGATCGCGAGCGCAGGCTGATGTTGCCCGAGGTGGGCGCGAACGAGCCTGACATCAGGTGGAACAGCGTGGACTTGCCCGCGCCGTTGGGGCCGATGACCGCATGGCGTTCACCGGCTTCGATCGTCAGGTTTACGCCCCGGATGATCTCCGCTTGGCCAAAGGACTTGCGCACATCGGTCAGGGTCAGGATCTCGTGGCTCATTTTGCGGGCTCCAGCACAGGGGCGGCGTTGCCGTCGTTGCGCCACAGGGCCAGCGCCCAGCGGCAGGCTGCAAGCCCCAAGGCAAACAGCGCTACAGGGACCAGCCAGGTCGACCAGGCCAGCGGCGCCCAATCCTGGCCGAACAGCGTAATGGCGGGCCAGCCGGCGTCGGGGTTCATGGCCAGCAGCGAACGGTAGTCGCGCGCGAACATGCGTTGCAGCAGTTCCACCGAGAACACGGTGGCGGCAGTCAACAGCAGGCCGCCCGCCACCGACACCAGCGCGCGCGGCAGCCAGTTGGCCAGGCCGCGTTCACGCAGCGACTTGGCGGCGCGCTGCACCAGGCCCACCAGGCCGTCGGGCACGAACAACATCACCAGCACAAACAGAACGCCTTGGTACAGCAGCCACGAGCGCGTGATGTCGGCCAGCGTCTGCGACAGGAACGTCAGCACGGCGGCGCCCAGTACGGGACCTAGAAACGCATTTACGCCGCCGATGTAAGCGAACAGCACGGCGTCGGTGGACAGCTTGACCTCAAACAGCACGTAGTTGCCGGCTTCGATATTCAAGGCCTGCAAGCCGCCCGCGATGCCGGCGAACATGGCCGACAAGGCAAACACCATGGTCTTGAGCGTGTGCGGGCGGTAGCCCAGGTAGCGCAGGCGGTTGGCGTTTTCGCGCAGGCCCAGCGTCAAGCGGCCCAGCGGCGTGCGGGTCAGGCCGTATAGCGCGGCAAGCGAAATCAGCACCCAGGCCAGCACCAGGAAGTACACCTCGATGTCGGAACCAAAGGTAAAGCCCCAGGCCGGCATGCGCATGGCGGATACGCCGGCTTCGCCGCCGAACACGCCTTTCAGGTGCGGCGCCAGCGCGTGCAGCAGTTCAGCCAGCGCCAGCGTGATCATCGAAAAGTACACGCCCGAACGCATGGTGGCGAACCAGCCGGCGACCAGCCCGAACAACAGCCCGGCCACGCCGCCCACCAGCGGCATCAAGGGCGTGGGCAACAGGCCCGCGCCGCCCAGGGCGTTCATGGCGTGGATGGTGGCGAAGGTGCCCACGCCGAAGTACGCGGCATGGCCGAAGGACAGCATGCCGCCCTGGCCGGCCAGCAGATTGAAGGCGCAGGCGAAAAGCGCGGCAATCAGCATCTGCACGGCGGCCACCAACTGGCCCGGGGGCAGCAGCCAGGGCAAGGCGCACAGCGCGGCCACGCACAGGGCCAGCAGCAAGGCGCCGGAGGCAAGACGGGTGTGGCTCATGCTTGCTCTCCCTTCAGGCCCGACGGCTTGACCAGCAGCACCACCAGCATCAGCAGGAAGGGCAGGGTGGCCGCCAGGCTGGACACCTTCACGGTCATCAGGCCGCCCACGCTTTCGGCCCATTCGCCCGCGCCGAACAGGCCGAAGAGCGAGGCCAGGCTGGCGTCGATACCGACCGAGAACGAACTGATCAGGCCGATCAGCAACGAGGCGATCATGGCGCCTTCCAGCGAGCCGAGCCCGCCCACGACGACCACCACGAACACCAGCACGCCCAGTTCAAGCGCCATGTTGGGGTTGGTGGTGTAGAACGCGCCCGCCACCGCGCCGGCAAGGCCGGCCATGGCCGCGCCCACGCCGAACACGCTCATGAAGACGAGCGGCACGTTGTGGCCCAGCGCTTCGGCCATGCGCGGCCGGTAGATGGCCGAGCGCACGACGATGCCCACGCGGGTGCGCGACAGCAGCAGGTAGATGACGGCGAACATCGCCAGCGACACGCCGCCCATCAAGAGGCGGTAGAAGGGGTAGTCCGCATCGAACACGCGAAAGGCCGCGAAGTTCAGGAATTGGGGAACGCGGTAGTCAACGGGGAAGTCACCGTAGAACAGCTTGATGAGCTCGGCCACGATGAAGGCCAGCCCGAAGGTGACGAGTAGTTCCTGCGCATGGCCGAACTTGTGGACGCGGCGCAGGAAAAAGCGTTCCACGCCCATGCCCAGCACGCCCGCGATCAGGGTGGCCAGCACCAGCGCCGTCCAGAAGCCGGTGACGGGCGAAAGCGTATACGCGGCGTAGGCGCCGATCATGTAGAACGAGGCGTGCGCGAAGTTCAGCACGCCCATCATCCCGAAAATCAGCGTCAGGCCCGCCGACACCATGAATAGCAGCAGGCCGTAGATCACGCCGTTCAACAGCGAGACGGTAAAGTATTCCATGTCTGATCCATCATTCTTGCGTCAAGACGGCGGGGGCGTGTTGCGAGCCGGCCCGCGCCGGGGGAGCATGTTTTTTTGGTGGTGTGGTGATGGGTTGCGCGCGTTCGACATATGGGTTCGCGGCGTGATCGGTGCGCGCTTCACCCATCCTACGTAGGATGGGTGAAGCGCGCGAAGGCCACGCCGCGCACGCAACTATCGAACGCGCGCAACCCATCAAGCAGCCTATTCCGGCCGCTTCATCTTGCACGTCGCCTGCACCGGCGCCGACACGTCCGCCGCCGCCAACACCTTCACCGGCTCAAAGCCCATGTCCGTGCCGTCGGCCTTGTACTTGGCGTTCTTGCTGACCTTGGACACCACCATCGGCAACTGCACCTGGTGGTCTTCTGCGCGCATCGTGTAGGTGCCCAGCGCCGACGTATAGGTGACCTTTTCCAGCGCGTTGGCCAGCGCCGGCACGGACAGCTTGCCGTCCTGCGGCGGAACCTGTTTCAGCGCTTCACCCAGGAAGCGCACGCCGATCACGGTCTGCGGTTCCGTATAGCTGGGGTAGTGGCCGGTCTTGGCCTTGTAGTCTTCGGCGAACTTGGCGCCTTCGTCGTCCGCTGCTTCGATGTTGTACGGGTGGGCGATGTAATGCCCCATCGCCACCTCGCCCGCGTTGGCCAGGTTGCCCACCTGGTCCAGGAACACGGTGGCGAAGCGCACCTTCAGTCCGCCGGCCTGGGTGGCCTTCATCAGCAACAGCAGGTCGTTGGACCAGTTGCCCGTGATGACGGTGTCGGGCGAGGCCGCGCGGATGCGCGCGACGTAGGGCGCGAAGTCCTGGATCTTGTTGACTTCGTGCAGCGTCTTGCCCACCACTTCATAGCCGTATTGCTTGGCGAAACGCTCGGTGGCGTCCTCCATGTCCTGGCCCCAGGAATAGTTCTGGTTGATGGCGTACACGCGCTTGCCCAGCGTGCCGTCGGCCGACATGACCGAGGCCAGCGACTTCACCCGCAGGTCGGCGTTGGTGGTGAAGCGGAAGTGGTAGAAGTGGCACTTCTGGCCGGTCAGTTCCAGCGCTTCGCCGCCGACGTTCAGGAAGACGACTTCCTTGCCGGGGTTGCGCAGGTTGTGCTTGCGCACGTCTTCGGTCAGTTGGCCCGAGATGGCCGACGACGAACCCTGGATCAGCACTTGCACGCCTTCGGCGGCGGCGGCGCGGAAGCGGTCGGAGGCGCCCACGGGGCCGCCCTGGTTGTCGAACTCAACCAGTTCCAGCGGCTGGCCGTTCCAGCCGCCCGCCGCGTTGATGCGGTCCAGTTCATATTTGACCGCGGCGCGGAACATCAGGCCGGTCGAGGCCTGCGGGCCGGACAGCGTTTCGATCAGGCCGATCTTGACGGGTGCGGCGTGCGCCGATGCGGCGATGCCGGCCAGGCACAGCAGGCCGGTGGTGAAAGCCAATTTCATGCGTGTCTCCTCCGTGGGACGGGAGTGGTGTTGTTTGCGTAGTTACGTGCGTACAGGATGCGTACGACCGCCATGCAAGCGCGCTTGGTGGCGGCTTTTGCAGGCCGGAGTCGGGCAAATCGGGATGGGGGGTATCGCAAGATGGGGGCGAATACCGTCGTGCTGCCGGTGGTATTCACCCTGTTGTCCCCGTCCTGTTTTGCGGCGCTTCGGCCTTGTTTTTCTCTGACTGGCTTGCCTGGAAACCTGAGTTGCTTTACGCTTTCCGGATAAGTTGTCAGTTAACTTTTATAAGTTGTCTGATAAATAATAGGGCAAGCGTTTTTCTCGTGTCAAGCGGCGCATTCAGGAGTTCAATCGCAGATGACACGGCGATCAGAGCGACCGCCGGCCCGCACTCAGAAGACAAAAGACAGACGACTGGAGACAGGATGATTTCATTTGAAGGACAGGTGGCCGCGATCACGGGCGCCGGCAATGGCATTGGCTTGGCAACGGCGCGCCTGATGGCGGCCCACGGCGCCCGCCTGGTGCTGACGGACATCGACGGCGCGCGCCTGGACGACATCGCCGCCGAACTCGACCCGACCGGCCAACGCATCTATACGCATGCGCTGGATGTGTCGGTGTCGCATGATTGCGAACGGGTGTTCGAGGCGGCGGCCAAGCATTTCGGTGGGCTGGACCACCTGGTGCATTGCGCCGGCATCTACCCGGAACAACTGGTCAAGGACACCAGCGACGAGGCCTGGCGCACGCTGATGCGCGTGAACCTGGACGGCACCTTCTATGCGTGCCGCGCGGCCCAGCGCCATCTGCGCCACAACGGGTCTATCGTGCTGCTGACGTCCTTGGCCGCGCAGCGCGGCAGCTACGCGCATGCGGCGTATTCCGCGTCCAAGGGCGCGGTGCAAAGCTTCACGCGCAGCCTGGCGCTGGAACTGGCGCCGCAGATCCGGGTGAATGCGGTGGCGCCCGGCATCATCGCCACGTCCATGACGCATGACCTCATCGGCCAGAAAGGCGCGCATCTGCTGGAAAGCACGCCGCTGCGCCGCTTTGGCACGGCCGATGAAATCGCGGGGGCGATCGCCTTCCTGTGTTCACCGCTGGCGGGCTTCGTGACGGGTGAGGTCATGCAGGTCAACGGCGGCATCTATATCGCTTAAAGTGCAGGACGCAACCATCACGTTTCCCCGACCTTCCATGCCGCCGAATCAAGATCAGGATCCGCCGCGCACCGCGCCCAAGAGCTCACTTTCCGCCGCGTTGGGCGATGCGCTGGCCGAGCAGATACGCCAAGGGGCGCTGGCCCCCGGCGACCGCCTGCCCACCGAAAAGCAGTTGACCGAAACCTATTCGGTCAGCCGCGCGGTGGTGCGCGAGGCGCTGGCGCGCCTGAAGTCCGAAGGGCTGATCACGTCGCAGCAGGGCAGCGGCGTGTTCGTGGATCCCAACTTTCAACGCAACGCCTTTCGCATCGCCGCGCCCACGCCCGGCGACACGCAGGACCTGGAACACATCCTGGAATTGATGCTGTCCATTGAAGTGACCGCCGCGCGTTATGCCGCGCAGCGCCGCACGGATCAGGACTTGAAGAAGATGCGGCAGGCGCTGGTCGGCATGGAATACGCGCTGATCAACGACAAGCTGGGCGACGAAGAAGACTATCAATTCCATCAGGCCATCGTGCAGGCCACGCATAACCCGCACCTGGTGTCGTTGAACGATTATCTGGAAGCGAATGTGCGCCGCGTCATCCGCAGCGCGCGCCACAACACGGCGCGCCGGTATGCCGAGCGCATGGCGGCGGTGCAAAGCGAGCATCAAGCCATCTTCGTCGCCATTGAAGGGGCAGACCCGGACGCCGCCGGCCGCGCGGCCGAACAGCATCTGCGTAACGCGGCCGACCGCTTGCGGCTGTTCCAGGCGGAACGCCCCGCGCCGGTGTAGCGGGCGGGGCGTGGGTGTGGAGTGCTGTGCGTGGATGTGGTTCTGGCTGCGGGGCGGGGGACGGGTTTGTGCGCCTAGGCGAAAGTCTGTTCCATTTCCCGCCGGAACTGCACCGCCGTTGACGTCTCGTCGTACTCCACGTCGCGCCAGCGTATCGCCTGCGATTGCCGCACCGGATTCTTGAGCTTGACCCCGTGCGACAGCCCCAGGGGCAGATAGCCTTCTTCCACCGAGTCGGGCGCCGGCATCAAGCGGCCAAACACCGTGTAGCCGCCTTCGCCGTCCAGGATCTGGCCAGCTTGCAGATCGCGCTTGGCGGTGGCGACCACATCGCCGTGCCAACCGGCCGGCGCGCCCGTGGGTTCGCGCCGCAAGCCCACGCTGGCCACGCTGATGCCCAGTTCCAGGCCGATCAGGTGATAGGGCTTGTACATGGCGGTGTAGTTGCCGCTGGGGTCGGTGACCAGGCCGTATTCCTGGAAGCAGCGGCGCACATAGTCGCTGTCGGCGGCCAGCGTCACGTAGACGCCCCAGCGCAGGTCGCGAAACACGGGGCGGCCGTCGCGCTCCAGCGATGAAATCACTTCCACCTGGCCGCGATGGTGCAGGATGCCGCCGTCTTCGCGCGGCCGCAGCACGCGGGCCAGGTCGTCCACGCCGCACGGCGGAAAGTGCAGGCCCGACGGCGAGGGCAAGAGCCCCGTGGCGTTCGATACCGCCGCCATTTCGATGGCGCTTTTGGTGCCGTCCAGAAAGCTGTTGAACATCTGCGCGTTGAAGTCGCCCGCGGCCACCATTTCAGCGGTGAAGCCGTAGTAGGGCCAGACGGTGTCGGGCGTGGACGTGTGGAATTCCGGCAGGTACTTGGTGCCCTTGCCGGCCGCCATGACCTCGAAGCCGCTGGCGCGCGCCCAATCGACCATTTCGCAGATCAGGGCGGGTTGGTCGCCATAGGCCAGCGAATACACGATGCCCGCTTCGCGCGCGCGGCGCGCCAGCAGCGGCCCGGCCAGGGCGTCGGCTTCAACATTGACCATGATGATGTGCTTGCCGTATTCGCAGCAGGCCAGCACGTGGGTGATGCCGGCGGCGGCTTGCCCGGTGGCGTCGATGACGATGTCGACCTCGGGGCTGGCGATGATGGCAAGCGGGTCGTCGCTGAAGAAGACCTTGCCGTTCTTCAGCGCGTCATTGGTGCTGCTGGCATTGAGCGCGCTGGCCGGCCAACCCACCCGGGTCAAGGCGGCGCGGGCGCGGTCGGGCGCCAGATCGGCCACCGCCACCAGCCGCATGCCCGGCGTGCGGGGGGCCTGGCTCATGAACATGGCGCCGAACTTTCCGGCACCCAGCAATGCAACACGCAAGGGCTTGTGGTCGGCTTCTCGCTGCTTGAGCAGACGGTGCAGATTCATAGTGCGGACTCCTCCGGGGTGGGGGTACAGCCAGCACAGAATAGTCCTAAATCATGACGACTGAACAGCGTCCGGCAGGCCTCATGCGTCCGCGGTATAGAGCTCGCCCGCCAGCACGTTGCGCCAGTTCGCCCAGGTGATGCGGGGGCGGTCGGTCACCTGCCGGTTGTAGGGCGCATCAAACAAAATGTGCTTCCAGCGCGGCTTCACGGCGCCTTCTATCTTGGGCTTGTCGTCGATCAGCAGGTTGCCCTGCACCAGCGTCTTGTCCTTGGTCAGGATCAGCCGGTTGGTGGCGTCGCGGCCCAGGTTCTTTTCCACCCACAGGTACTTCTCCGCCACGCAGTTTTCAAACTGCGAAAGTGGCGACGAGCAGATGCGCACGTCCATGCCTAATGCCAACAGCTCGCGCACGGCGTCCAGCGCGCCCGGCACCGGGGGCAGCTCGCGGATGAAGCCTGGCGCCGTGTAGATGGCCTCGGCCATCTTGCGTAGTTCGGGGGCGTAGTCCTCGCGGATGTGGAAAGACTTGCGGTCTTCGAATTCCACGGGCGGGATGTCGGGATGGCGCAGGCGCCAGGCGTCGATGAAAGCGTGTTCGAAGTCGGCCAGCACGCCGTCTTGGTCCAGCAGGATGATCATGGCAATCCCAGGAGTGGCAACCGCCTGATTGTGCCAGAGCGGCTACGGCGAAAGCGGCCGCGATTGCGCCACGATCCGGTAGCGGCTGCCGCCCGTCTGCGATTCGGACGCCACCAGCACCAGGCGGTCATAGCGCCAGATCAACGGGTCGGGCGGGGGCGGCGGCGGGTCGTCGCGTTCGATGTTGCGCAGCAAGGTGACGTGCGGGCGAAACGGCTGCGGCGGCGCGGCCAGGCGATAGTCGGCCAACCAGTGCCACAGGCCGTCGTGCATGGCTTGCAGTGGCGCGGGGGCCTCACGCGGCCCCGCCTCACGCGGCCCGGCCCACAGAATGCGCTGGCGCTTGAATACCCCGTAGCGGTCCAGCGCCAGTTCTCCCGGCGGCACACAGCGGTCGGGCGTGGCGGCGGCCAGCGCGTCCGCCAACTGCGCCTCCACCGGCCCCAGGAAAGCCAGCGTCAAATGCAGTGTCTCGGTGCGCATCACGCGGCCACCGGAATGCAGGCGGGCGGCTTGCGCCCATTCGGCCAAGGACGCGGCCAAGGGCGGCGACGGCCACAAGGCGAAGAAAAGACGGATGGCGGACATGCGCCGATTGTAGGCGCGGGATCTTTGCCAGGCGTTGTTTACGTCGCCGAAGCGCCGTTCAAGTCCCCGTGTTTTCCGACTTGCGCAGGCGGGACAGCGCGGTGTCGAAGCGTTCGACGCCCGGCCGTGCGGGGCGGGCGGGGGTGTCGAAGCGTTCGACACCGGGGCGCGCCGGCTTGTCGAACCGCTCCACGCCCGGGCGCGCCGGTTTGTCGAAGCGCTCGACGCCAGGTTGGTTGAAGCGTTCCACGCGCGGCGGGCTTTGCGTTTTTGCCTGCACGCTTTGGGCCGCGGCCTGTTCGCGCTTGGCGATGATCTCTTCGGCGCGCTGATGGTGCGGCGCCATCTTGCGCACCATTACCCGGCCGTCACGCGGGAAATAATTGATGCGGCGCGCATGCACGTCGCCCAGGTCCTGGGCCTTGACCGGAATGCCTTCGAGCTTCAGGTAGTTCAGGACAAAAACGCCGTTGCGTTCGCCGATGTTCATCTGCTGCATGGCGCTGAGCACCGCGCCGCCGCCAAACACCTTGGCTTCCAGGCGGTCGCGCGAGGCGCCGGCCTTCAGCAATTCGTTGATCAGCACTTCCATGGCGAAAGCGCCGTAGCGCATCGTCGCCGACGCGGGCGACTGCATGTCGCCTTCCGGCAACATGAAGTGGTTCATACCCCCCACGCCGGTCACCGGATCGTGAATGCAGGCGGCGACACAGGACCCAAGAACGGTCGAGATCATCAGGTCTTCGTTGGTGACGTAGTACTCGTTGGGGAGCACTTTCACCGCTTGGCATTGGAATGCGCTGTCGAAGTAGTGGCGCGTCGCGCGGGCTTCAAGTCGGGAGACCATGGGACTTATCAGGCAAGAACGGCGATTGGGACATGAAGGACGAAGCCCTGCAGAACGGCATGTTTCAAAAAGTGTAGAAAAATTTCGCTTTATTCTTACATATCCCGAATGACAACGGGAGAAATGCTTGTAACGGCGGGGAGTGATGCGGCCCTGTTTAACGTCAAACGTAACGCCGAACGCTACCCCGCTGGCAACGACCGAGCCGGCCGCAGCAACTGGGACCCATCGTACACAGGCGCGTGCAGAGTCTTTCCCCGGATCACGGGGAGGTTCGGGCTTTATACGTGGCTTTAATGCGGAACCGGGGCGCGTGGAGTGAGGCGCCCCGGGTGCGTGAGGACGCCTAGAAGCGGGTGCTGCGCGTGACCGACCAACGGGCCGACAGCGCGCCCAGCGCAGCCGAAGCCACCACGGCGGTGACCAGGACAGACGCGCCGGGCAAATGCAGGGCGAATTCGGCGCCGTAGCTGCGGGCCAGCCCCAGCAGGGCGTCGTTCAAGGGCGACAGCGCAATGGCCGACACGCCGATGGCCAGCAACGAGGCCACCGCGCCCGACAACGCGCCCAGATACAGGAAGGGCCGGCGCACGAAGGATTCCGTGGCGCCCACCAGACGGGCTACGCCTATCTCTTCGCGTTGCGACAGCGCTTGCATGCGCACGGTGTTGAACACCGTGGCCAACACCACGACGGCCACACAAGCGGCCAAGAAGCCCAGGCCGATGCGGGCAAAGCGCAGAATGGCTTCCAGGCGCTGCACCCAGGCGCTGTCCAACTGCACCAGGTCGACGTGGTTCCATTGCTTCCAGTCGCCCGCCAGTTTGTCGGCGCGGCCGGCCAGGTTGTCGCCATCGGCCAGCGTCACGACCACGGCATCGGGCAGCGGGTTGCCGGGCAGCACGGCCAGCGCCTGTTGCCAGGCGGGGTTGGCGCGCAGGTCGGCAAGCGCCGCGTCGCGCCCGACCACGCGCACGGCGCGCACGTCGCTTTGGTAATCGTCCTTGATGCGCTTGGCCACGTCCGCGGCGGCGCCCGCCGGGGCATCCACGCGCATGAACACGGTGACTTCCGGCGTGACGGACATTTGGCGTGCAACGGGCTGCACGGACACCAGGATGGCGCTACCCAACAAGGGCAGGGCCAGTGCCAGCGCCATGACCAGCAGGTTGGCCAACGATGAGAACGGTTGCTTGGCCAGCCGGCGCACGGTGACCATCAACGCATAGCGGTGTTGCCGCAGCCAGGCGTTCATGACGAGGCTCCCGGGTTACCCATGCCGGGTTCAGTGCGGCCGCTGGCGCGCGACGGCCCCGAAGCGGACTGCCCCGCAACGGGTGGCGTGGCAGGGCCGTGCGAATCGGCGAACTTGCCCGGGTCGATGCGCAGGGTGCGCGAGGCGTAGCGCGCCATCAGCCCCTGGTCGTGCGAGGCAATCAGCGTGGTCACGCCCACGCGGTTGAAATCGCGGAACACGTTCATGATGCGCTGCGCGTTGTCGTCGTCAAGGTTGGCGGTGGGTTCGTCGGCAATCAGGATGGCGGGCCGGTTCACGATGGCCCGCGCGATGGCCAGGCGCTGCTGCTCGCCGCCGGACAATTCGATGGGATTCAGGTCTTCCTTGCCCGACAGGCCCACCTTGTCCAAGGCGGCGCGGGCGCGCGACGCGGCGGAATCCCAGGGATGGCCCTGGACCGCCAGCGGCAGCATGACGTTTTCGAACGCGCTTCGATCGAACAACAGGTGGGTGTCTTGCAAGATGACGCCCACGGCGCGGCGCAGATAAGGGCGCGCGCGGGCGGGCAGCTTGTCCAGGCGTTGCCCGTTGACCTGGATGGACCCGCGGCTGGCGGGCTCCAACCCGCCGATCAACTTGAGCAGCGTGGATTTACCGGCGCCTGACGGCCCGGATACAAAAACGAATTCTCCCGCGCTTACGCGGAAGTTGATGTCGGCCAGGATATTTCGGCCGCGACCATATGATTTGAATACGTGCTGGAATTCGATCATGGCGGCTGTCGGATGAAGCCGCCATAGTAACTCGGGGACAGGAGGCAGGCATAAGCCGATTCACGGTGGTCCTGTGAAAAAGCGTTTCCGCGTGACCAGTTGGACACCTTTTGATCAGAACGAAATGAACGCATCTTCGAACGCCGTTCAACCGAAAAAAGGTGTCCCCGTTTTCGAGCGAAAACATCAATTGATTTCGCCAGTGTCCCTATATTTCAAGGGAATTCCCGGATGTGCCCGCCCGTGTCCGGACGCTACCATCCGCCCCATGCTTCGGCCCAACCCGGCCGTTGCAAGCTCGATTTGTCCCACACGGAGATCACGATGAAAGTACTGAAACTCGCTGCTATTGGCGCGGCACTGTTCGCTGCATCCGCGGCTGCCAATGCGGGCGCGACCTTCGATAACGTTAAGAAGAAAGGGTTTGTCCAATGCGGGGTTTCAACGGGCATTCCGGGATTCTCGATTGCTGACAGCAAGGGCGAATACAAGGGCATCGACGTGGACATGTGCCGCGCCATCGCCGCGACCATGTTCAACGACCCCACCAAGGTCAAGTTCACGCCCCTGAACACGCAACAGCGCTTCACCGCCCTGCAATCCGGCGAAATCGACGTGCTGACCCGCAACACCACCGTGACGCTGACGCGCGACACGACGCTGGGCCTGATCGGCGCGGGCGTGAACTACTACGACTCGCAAGGCGTGATGGTCTCCAAGGACCTGAACATCAAGAGCGCCAAGGAACTGAACGGCGCCACCATCTGCGTGCAGCCGGGCACCACCACCGAACTGAACCTGGCCGACTGGTTCCGCAGCCAGAAGATCGAATTCAAGCCGGTCGTGATCGACAAGTACGACGAAATCATCCGCGCCTTCTCGGCCGGCCGCTGCGACGCCTTCACCACCGACAAGTCGCAACTGGCGTCGACCCGCACCACGCTCGAGAACCCGGACAAGTTCGTCATCCTGCCGGAAGACTTCTCCAAGGAGCCGCTGGGCCCCATGGTCCGCCAGGGCGACGAGCAGTGGTTCAACATCGTTCGTTGGTCGCTGAACGCCATGCTGGAAGCCGAGGAATACGGCATCACCAAGGCGAACGTCGATGAAATGACCAAGAGCCCCAACCCCAACATCCAGCGCATCCTGGGCGTGACCCCGGGCATGGGCAAGAACCTGGGCGTGGACGACAAGTGGGCCTACAACATCATCAAGAGCGTGGGTAACTACGGCGAAAGCTTCGAAAACACGCTGGGCAAGAACAGCGCGATGAAGCTGGAGCGTGGTTTGAACGCGTCGTACAAGCAAGGCGGTTTGATGTACGGCTGGCCGGTGCGCTAACACGGCTGCCTGGCAAAACGGAGCCTTGGCGCTCCGTTTTGCCTAGCCCGCCACCCGAGCGGGCGGCAGGAGTAGGGGTGGCCTTGCCGGCGTTGCCGCCCGGTTTACGACTTCTGTAGATTCATCATGACGACTTCTAAAAATAGTGCCCCAATTGCGGCTCCTCGCCGGCGGCTCAACTGGAACGACCCCGGCGTACGGTCGGTGGTGTACCAGGTGTTCGCGCTGGCGGCGGTGGCCTGGGCAGTGTGGTTCCTGGTTTCCAATACGCTACACAACCTGTCCGTGCGCAATATCGCCACGGGCTTCGGGTTCCTGAGCCGTGAAGCCGGGTTCGCGATCGGCGAAACGCCCATCGCATACTCTCCCTCGAATGACTACGGCCGCGCCATCATGGTCGGCTTGCTCAACACCTTGCGCGTGGCCGTCATCGGCATCGTGCTTGCCACCATCCTCGGTACGCTGATCGGCATTGGCCGTCTGTCCAAGAACTGGCTCGTCGCCAAGATCACCTCGGTTTACGTCGAAGTGATGCGCAACGTGCCGCTCTTGCTGCAATTGTTCTTCTGGTACGCGCTGATCACGGAAAACATGCCGGGTCCGCGTCAGGCGCACAATCCGCTGCCCGGGGTGTTCATTTCCAATCGCGGCCTGAAGGTGCCGTCGCTGGAAGGCAATTCGCTGGACTGGATGCTGGCGGGCCTGGGCCTGGCCATCGTCGCGATCATCTTCCTGGGCCACTACGGCAAGAAGCGCCACGAAGCCACGGGCCACATGTTCCCGCTGGGTCGCTGGGCCATCGGCCTGCTGATCGGGCTGCCGTTCATCGGATGGCTGGTCAGCGGCGCGTCGCTGACTCTGCAAATGCCGGAACTCAAGGGCTTCAACTTCGCGGGCGGACTGACGCTGTCGCCGGAATTCGCCGCACTGCTGGCGGGTCTGGTGATCTACACCTCGGCCTTCATTGCCGAAGTGGTGCGCTCCGGTATCCAGGCTGTCAACAACGGCCAATGGGAAGCCGCCGGTTCGCTGGGCTTGCCGCGCGGGAAGGTGCTGCGCCTGGTGATCCTGCCGCAGGCGCTGCGTGTGATCATCCCCCCGATGACCAGCCAGTACCTGAACCTGACGAAGAACAGCTCGCTGGCCGTGGCTATCGGCTATCCGGACATCGTGTCGGTGGTCAACACCACGCTGAACCAGACGGGCCAGGCCATCGAGGGCATTCTTATCATCATGGGCGCGTACCTCACGGTCAGCCTGTCGATCTCGATATTCATGAACTGGTACAACAAGCGCATCGCGCTGGTGGAGCGTTGAGATGAGCAGCACTACGCATACCCCCACCGAAGCCATGCCGCCGCCCAGCACGCATGTGGGCGCCTGGGCGTGGCTGAAATCCCGCCTGTTCTCGTCGCCGCTGAACATCCTCATCACGGTACTGCTTGCGTGGTTCCTGTTGATGTCGGTGCCGGCGCTGCTTGAATGGGCGTTCTTCAAAGCCGACTTCAACGCGGCCAACGCCCAGGAATGCCGGGCCTCGGGTGGCGCCTGCTGGGCGTTCATCATCGAAAAGCACCGGCTGATCCTGTTCGGCACCTATCCGTTCGACGAGCAATGGCGGCCGCTGATCGCCACTTTCCTGCTGGTGGCCGTGATTGTGTGCAGCGGCATCCGCCGTTTCTGGAACTGGAAGCTGGCCGTCATCTGGGTCGTGGGCCTGACGGCGGTTGCGCTGTTGATGTGGGGCGGCGTGTTCGGCCTGACCTACGTGGAAAACGCACGCTGGGGCGGCCTGCCGCTGACGCTGATCCTGTCCACGTTCGGTATTGCCTTCGCGTTCCCCATCGGCGTGCTGCTGGCCCTGGGCCGGCGCTCGAAGATGCCGGCTATCAAGGCGCTGTGCGTCGTGTACATCGAGCTGATCCGTGGCGTGCCGCTGATCAGCCTGCTGTTCATGTCGTCGGTGATGTTGCCGCTGTTCCTGCCGGAAGGCGTGTCCATCGACAAGCTTCTGCGCGCGCAGATCGCCATCATCATGTTCGCCGCGGCCTACATCGCGGAAACGGTGCGCGGTGGCTTGCAGGCGATCCCGAAGGGGCAGTACGAAGGCGCGGATTCGCTGGGCCTGAAGTACTGGCAGCAGATGCGCAAGATCATCTTGCCGCAGGCGCTGAAGATCGTGATCCCGCCGCTGGTCAGCATTTTCATCGCGCTGTTCAAGGACACCTCGCTGGTGGTCATCATCGGTATTTTCGACCTGACGCTGGCAGCCAAGGCGGCCCTGTCGGATGCGGCATGGCGCGGATTCGGCGTAGAGGCGTATCTGTTCATCTCGCTGATCTACTTCGTGTTCTGCTTTTCCATGTCCAAGTACAGCCAGGCGCTTGAAAAACGTCTTGCGACGGATCACCAACGCTAGTCAATGGTGCGCGTCCGCCTGCCGGCGGGCGCGCACAGCGATATTTACGGGAGTACAGGCATGTCGGATGCCATTATTCGTTTGCAGGACGTGAACAAGTGGTACGGCCAGTTCCACGTGTTGCGCAATATCAATCTGGACGTGGCGCAGGGTGAGCGCATTGTGGTGTGCGGCCCGTCGGGCTCGGGCAAATCCACGATGATCCGCTGCATCAATCGTCTGGAAGAGCACCAGAAGGGCCACATCATTGTCGATGGCACCGAGCTCACCAATGACTTGAAGCACATCGAGACGATCCGCAAGGACGTCGGCATGGTGTTCCAGCACTTCAACTTGTTCCCGCACCTGACGGTGCTGGAAAACCTGACGCTGGGACCCATGTGGGTGCTGAAGAAGCCGCGCGCGGAGGCCGAGGCCACGGCCATGAAATACCTGGAGCGCGTACGCATTCCGGAGCAGGCCAAGAAATTCCCCGGCCAGTTGTCGGGCGGCCAGCAGCAGCGCGTGGCCATTGCGCGGTCGTTGTGCATGAGCCCGAAGATCATGCTGTTTGATGAGCCGACGTCGGCGCTCGACCCCGAAATGGTCAAGGAAGTGCTGGACGTGATGGTGACGCTGGCCCAGGAAAGCGGCATGACGATGATCTGCGTCACCCACGAAATGGGCTTCGCACGCAAAGTCGCCAACCGCGTCATCTTCATGGACCGCGGCGAAATCATCGAACAGAACACGCCCGACCAGTTCTTCGACAATCCGCAGAACGAACGGACTCAGCTTTTCCTGAGCCAGATCCTGCACTGATCCGTCAAGAACCGCCGTTTCGGCAAACACCCCAAGGCTTGGATTGCGATCCGGGTGTTGGGGTGTGTTGTTTTTAGCGGGAGGAAGGTGCATCCGGGGGGAATGGGGCTGTCGTGGAGACAGACATGCAAATCCGAGCCCACGCCGCAAGGCTGATCGGCGCACGTGTGGCGCTGAAAGCCCCCTTACCCGAGCGAATATCGGGCCAATCTGGCGCGTATCCCTTTGTTACGCCAGCGCCTGGGCTGCGGTATGCTACTGACCGCCATTGATCAGGATTGAGGAGAACAACATCATGACGAATACCCCCCGCCGCGCGGTCCGCCGTGCCCTGTTGCAAGGCGCCGTGGCGCTTGCCGCCACCTTGCCTTTCGGCGCACCCGCGCTGGCCCAAGCCACTGACTTCCCGACCAAGCCGATCCGCTTTGTCGTGCCTTACCCGCCCGGCGGCCCGCTGGACACCATGGCCCGCATGCTGGCCGAAAAGGTGCGCGGTTCGCTCGGCCAACCCGTGATCGTGGAAAACCGGTCGGGCGCGGGCGGCAACATCGGCGCCGATCTGGTGGCCAAGGCGCCGGCCGACGGCTACACGCTGGTCATGGGCGCGGTGGCCACGCACGCCATCAACCCCTGGCTGTTCGCCAACCTGCCTTACGACCCGGTCAAGGACTTCGCGCCCGTGACGATCGTGGCGGCGGTGCCGAACGTGCTGGTGATGAACAATGAATTCGCCGAGAAGAACAGCATCAAGACGCTGGCGGACCTGATCGCCTACGCGAAGAAGAATCCGGGCAAGCTGAACTACGGTTCGGGCGGCAACGGCAGCGCGGGCCATTTGTCGGGCGAATTGCTGAAGGCGCGCGCCGACATCAAGGTTGAACACATTCCTTATCAAGGCGCGGCGCCCGCGCAGTTGGCGTTGTTGTCGGGCCAGTCGGATTTCATGTTCGACAACCTGGCCGCATCGGCGCCCTTGATCAAGGAGGGCAAGGTCAAGGCGCTTGCCGTGACTACGGCCAAGCGTTCGTCGCTGCTGGCGGATGTGCCGACGGTTGAAGAATCGGGCATCAAGGGCTTTGACCTGGGCACCTGGTTCGGCGTGTTCACGACCGGGGGCACGCCCGCGCCGGTGGTGGCAAAGCTGAACAAGGCCTACGCGGATGCGATGCAGCAACCGGACGTGAAGCAGCGCCTGTTGACGATGGGTTCGGAAGCCACGCCGATGACCCCGGAAGCGTTTGCCGAGTTCGTGAAGGGTGAAAAAGCGAAGTACCAGGAGATTGTGAAGATCTCGGGGGCTAGCTTGAATTGAGGGGTGGGGGCGCGCGGCATGCGGGAGTATGTGGCGGCTGCGTGAACATTTGGCGGCTCCGTGAACATTTGGCGGGTTGCCTGATGGGTTCGCGCGCTTGGCGGTGGGGTTCTTTTGGCGAGTCTGGCGCGCCACACCCATCCTACGTGCCGGCCGTCTCTTCTGGCGCGCCACACCTATCCTACGTGCCGGACGTCTCTTGTAGGATGGGTGTAGCGCGGCACGGTCCAGGCAAGAATGCCAACGCCGAACGCGCGGGACCCATCAAGCAGCGGTAGAAGCAGCATAGGCCCCACAATAGAACAAACAGCCGCCCGAGGTATTTATCGGGCGGCTGTTTTTTCTTGCGGTCCGCGCTGGGGCAGGCATCGCCTGATGGGTTACGCGCGATTCACGCCTGTGTTCTTTTTACGGATCTGGCGCGCTCCACCCATCCTACATTTTGCTGTCTTCCGCACGCACCTACATTTTGCTATCTGCCGCATGCACCTACATTTTGCAGTTTGCCGCGTGCACGTCTGTGTGATCGCGTGCCAGCACCTTTACGTTTTTGTAGATCAGCTTGCCGCTTGCGTCCGCTTCGATGTGCAGCAGGTACCAATCCTGGATCGGGTGCTGGTTCGGTCCGAATTTGAACTTTCCGCGCACGCTCGCAAAGTCTGCTTTGCGTAGCGCGGCGCGGAAGTCGTCTGCGCGGCCGGTAATGTCGCCGTTGACGGCTTTTAATGCCGACGCGATCAGATTCGCGGTGTCGTAGGCCTGTGCCGCATACGCCGTGGGCGCGCGCTGATACGCCTTGGTGAAGGCCTCGACGAAATGCTTGTTCTGCGCGTTGTCCAGGTCCGCGCTCCATAGCGAACTCAGATAGAACCCCTTGCCCGCCGTGCCTGTCGCAGCCAGCATGCGTTCGTCCATGGAATAGAGAGGTGTGATCATCTTGATCTTGTCCGACAGCCCCGAATTGGCGAACTGCTTGGTCAGGTTGATGCCAGCGCCGCCCGGATGAAACTGGAAAATCGCATCGGGATTCAATGCGCGGATGCGGGCCAGTTCAACCGAGAAATCCGACTGATCCAACTTCGTGTAGATCTCTTCAACGATGTCACCCTTGTACGCACGCTTGAAACCCGCCACGGCGTCGCGGCCGGCCTGGTAGTTGGGCGCCATCACCGCCACGCGCTTCACACCCAATTCATTCGCGGCGATGCCGGCGGTGTCGGCGTACGAGTCGTTCTGGAAGGCGACCGCGAAGTAGTTCGGGTTGCAAGCCTTGCCCGCGTAGTTGGAGGGGCCGGCGTTCAGGCTGACGTAGAAACCGCCCGCGTTCAGCACCGTGGGGCCAACCGCCGCCATGACGTTTGAAAAGTTCACGCCCGTGAAGAGACGCACGCCGTCCTGCACCATCCTGTCGGCGGTCTGCTTGGCGTTGGCGGGTTTGAGCGCGTCGTCTTCCACGCGCACATTGACCGGCACGCCGCCCAGTTTGCCGCCGCCTTCCTTGACGGCCAGCATGAAGGCGTCGCGCTCGTCTTCGCCGATGTAGCCGGCGGGCGTGGACAGCGTGCCGATGAAGCCGATGTCCAGCGGCTTGCCCTGCGCGCCGGCGGCGCATGCCGTCAGCGCCAACGCCAGGGCGGCGGCGCCCCGTAGGATATGGCATGTCATGGTTGTCTCCTGTTGTGCTTCGGTCTTGTGCTGCTGTTGTTTGCCTGCACCCTGTGCTTGAATCCCGCTTCTTGAACCTGCGCTTCGGTATTGATGTCTTTGTATTGAGTCCCTACATCGGCGCCAGGCAGCGTTCCACCTTCCAGCCGTACAGCCACTGCAACGCGTCGTAGAACTGTGACTGGCTGCGGCCCGTCCACAGCATGTTGCGTACGGTGCGCTCCACGCCACGCGCGTGATACAGCCTGCCCATTTCCCGGGTGGACCAGACCACGCGCGCGCTGCGCGGAATGCGCACCGATTCATACAGTCGGAACGCCGCTTCCAGGTCGTGCCCGCATTGGCGCACGGCTTCACCCAGCGTGACCGCATCTTCCAGCGCCATGCACGCGCCCTGCGCCATGTACTGCGTCATCGGATGCGCCGCGTCGCCCAACAAGGTGACGCGGCCCTGACCCCAGTGTTCGACGGGGTCGCGGTCAGCGGTGGCCCAGCGCTTCCATGAGGTGGGGCGGTCCAGCATCTGGTGCGGGCGCGGATGGATGCCATCGAAGTACGACAGCACCTCGGCCTTGCTGCCTTCGCGCACGCCCCATTGCTCTTCTTCGCGGCTGTGGAAGGTGACGACCAGGTTGTATTGCTGGCCGCCGCGCAGCGGGTAGTGCACCAGATGGCAGCGCGGCCCCGCCCACAGAACAGGCGCGTTGATGCGCAGTTCTTCGGGCATGTTCTCGCGTTCGACCACGGCGCGGTAGACCACGTGACCGGTCACGCGCGCGGGGTCGCCCACGATGCGTTCGCGGATCACCGACTTCACGCCGTCCGCGCCCACCACAGCATCCGCGCGGTATCGTTCACCTTTCGTGTCCACCACTTCCACGCCTTGCCCGTCTTGCGACATGGCGGCGATCTGCGTCGACGTTCGAAAGCGGATCAACGGGTTCTGCTGCACGGCTTCAAGGATCGACAAATGAATGTCGGCGCGATGGATCACCGCATACGGGCCGCCAAAGCGCGCGCGAAACGCTTCGCCCGTGTCGATGCGCACCACCTCCTGCGCATCCACTGCGTCCATCATGATGATGTGGTCGGTGAACACCGCGCGCGTACGTGCCGTCTTACCCACGCCCAGCGCGTCCAGCGCCGCGAAGGCGTTGGGGCCAAGCTGGATGCCCGCGCCGATTTCACCGATGTGCGCGGCCTGCTCCAGCAATTGCACGGCGATGCCTTGTCGGGTCAGCGCCAGCGCGGCCGCCAGTCCGCCGATGCCGCCGCCAACCACGATGATGGAGCGTGTGGCGGGGGTTGTCGTTCCCGTTGTTGTCGAGGATGCATTCATATCAACATTCCGTGCCGGTTCATTCCTGGCCGCCCAGGAAGGCGCCCTGGCGAGTCAATTGCGCCTGCAAGGCCGCGATGGGAAGTTCGGCCGGCATGACGCCCGCGCGCAGCGCCATGGCTGCCGCCGTGCCCGCCGCTTCGCCCATCACAAAGCAACTGCCGCTGACGCGCGCGGCGGACTGGCCTTCATGCGTCATGGAGGCGCAGCGGCCCGCCACCAGCACGTTGTCGGCCACGCCAGGCCCGCGCTTGGGCACCATCATCCGAAACGGAAGCTGGTTGTAGCCGCGAGATTCCGGAATAGGCGGCCAGGCCCATTTCACGTCGCCGGCCGTGTGCATTTCCAAGGGCCAGCCGTTCACGCCGATGCTGTCTTCAAAGTCGGCGCAGCCCAGCACGTGCTCTTTGGTCAGCATGGCTTCACCCACGATGCGGCGGGTTTCACGTATGCCAAGCTGCGGCGCGATGTCCAGCACATAGGCCTGTTCAAAGCCCGGCACCTTGGCGCGCAAGAAGGCCAGGTACTGCACGATCTGGCGGCGGCCTTCCAGTTCACCGGCGGACAGAGATCCGACGTCGGTGCCGTCGGCCGCGCTGCCGTCGGCATTGGCCAGTTGGGTGACGTTCACTCGCCATTCGTAGTCGTGCTTTTGCGGGCGCACGATGGCGCCGCGACGCGGGAACGTGAACTCGCCGCTGGCGGCGGCTTCGTCCATCAAGAGGGGAATGGTTTTCCAGGCTTCCTGCGCGCGCGCGCCGTCTACGTTGCCGACCTTGAACATCAACGTGGGGTAGAGCATGTGGCCGTGTTCGTCGCCTTTCTCGAAGGGCAGGCCGCCCCATTGCGCGATGTCGCCATCGCCCGAGCAGTCGATGAAGACCCGGGCACGCACCGCGCAACGGCCAGACTTGGTCTCCAGGAACAAGACGTCGACGCGGCCTTGCGGATCGCGCGCCAGGCCCGTGGCCAAGGCATGGAACAGCACCTGCGCGCCGCTGTCCTGCACCATGCCGTCGGCCGCGCATTTGAAGGCGGAGATGTCATAGGCCTGGGCGTGGATCTTGCCCAGGATCAGGTGCGGGTCGTTCAAGCCGTCCATGGCGCGCATGCGGTCGAGCAGCTCGTCGGTCATGCCGTGCACCACCTGGCGGATGTTGCCGTGGATGTTGGCGTGCAGCCCGCAGAAATTGGACACGCCGGCCGCGGTGCCCATGCCGCCCAGAAAGCCGTAGCGTTCCACGAGCAGCACGCGCGCGCCGTTGCGGGCGGCGCTGGCGGCGGCCAGCACGCCAGCGGGGCCGCCGCCCAGCACCACGACGTCGAATTCGCCGTAGAGCGGCACTTGGCGGGCGGGTTCGGTAATGAGCATTGATGTCCTCCTTGCTTGTCTTGCGTGTGCCTTATTGCCCCTTGATGCCCAGCTTCTTGATCAAGGGCTCCCAGCGCTTGAGCTCGTCGTCCATGTAGGCGCGGAACTCGGCGGGCGTGCTGCCCACGGGGTCCATGTACTGCGCTTGCAGGCGCTTGGCCACCTCGGGGTCGCGGATGGCCTGGATCAGTGCATCGGACAATTTTTTCTGTATGTCGGCCGGCACCTTGGACGACACGACAAAACCGATCCACGCCGAGCCCTCAATACCCGATACGCCGGCTTCCGCCAGCGTCGGAATGTCGGGCAGCAGCGCGGACCGCTTGGATGAAGTCACGGCCAGCGCCTTCAAGCGCCCGTCCTTCACCATCGGCATGACGGCAATGGGCGGCAGCGCCGCAAACTGCGTATCGCCCGACAGCAGGGACGTCAGCGCGGCGGGCGACGACGGATAGGGCACGTGCGTGGCACGACCACCGATCTGTTGCAGCATCAGCTCAACCGCCAGATGCGACACCGTGCCCGCGCCCGTCGACGGGAAGTTGTACTTGTCCGGATTCTTCTTCAGCGCGTCCAGCAACTGGCCCACGTTGGTGATGCCGGCCGACGCGGGCACAACCAGCACGTTGGGCTGATGCACGGCCAGCGTCAGCGGCGATAGATCAGTGGCGGGCGCGTAGGGCAGCTTGTCGAACAGCAGCGTGTTGTTCACCAGCGGGCCGGTGATGGACACGCCGAAGGTGTAGCCGTCTGGCTTGGCGTTGGCGATGGCGTAGGTGCCGATGTTGCCGCTGGCGCCGGGCTTGTTCTCGATGACGATGGATTGTCCCAAGATGGCGCTGGCCTTTTCACCGACCACACGCGCCACCTGATCCGGGCTGGACCCGGGGCCGAACGGTACGACGGCTTTCAAGGGCTGTGACGGCCAGGCGTCGGCGGCGTGTGCGGCGGACAGCGGGGCGGCAAGCGGACCAATCACGGCCACGGCCAGCGTCAAGACGCGCGCCGCCAAGCTCAGGGGCCGTCCCAGGTGCCGCTTCAGGGGCGAAAACTCAGTCATCCGTGTCTCCCACATTTTTCATGTTGTCGAAATAGGTTTGCTCGTTTGCGATGAAAGCCGCCACCATCGCGCGATAGGTCGCGTCCACCACCGATTCGAGGTTGGCGAAGCCGCGGTTGTGGCGGGTGGCCAGCGCGCGCGCCTTGTCAAAGACCTGAGCCTGGCGCGCGGGCGCGCTGACCTGGTAGGCATCGCGCTTGAAGCGCGCCGCGTCTTTCACATACAGCGCGCGGTCGGCGATCAGGCGCACGATCTCGTCGTCCAGCCGGTCGATGTTGGCGCGCACCTCGGCCAGATTGGCGCACAGGGGCTGGTAGGCGGGGTCGGTGTATTCGCGCAGCGGTGCGCCGTGGGTGTCGGGTTCTTGCATGGGCGTGCTCATCGTTATGGGGTGGCGTCGGGTTGGCGGGCGGGCGCGGCGTGCTGGAATGCCGGCTGGGCGTTGCAGTGCTCATGGATGCGCAGAATGCGCGGAAAGGCCGACAAGTCGCAGCCCATGCGCTGCGCGTTGGCCACTTGCGGCACCAGGCAGCAATCGGCCAGCGTGGGTGCATCACCAAAGCAGTAGGCACCGTGGCCATGGCGGGCCAACAGTTCTTCGACCGCGCCCAGGCCTTCGTTTACCCAATGCTGATACCAGGTGTTTTTCTGCGCGTCGCTCGCGCCCAGCACGTCTTGCAGATAGCGCAGGATGCGCATGTTGTTGACGGGGTGGATGTCGCAGGCGATGGCGTTGGACAGTTCCAGCACCCGCGCGCGCGCCAAGGTGTCGGCGGGTATCAGGCGCGGCTCGGGATGCGTGGCGTCCAGGTAGTCAATGATGGCCAGCGATTGCGACAACTGGACGTCGCGGTCAATCAGCAGCGGCACACCGGCCGACGGATTCTTGGCCACGTACTCGGGCGCGCGTTGTTCCTGCTTGCGCAGGTTCACAGGAAGGATCTCGTAGGGCAGGCCCTTGAGCGCCAGCGCGATGCGCACGCGATACGACGTGGAGCTATTGAAAAAGCTGTGCAGTTGCATGGGGGCTCCTGTCAGACCATCTGCACGCTCAGCGTGCCCAGCCCGTCGACGCCGCCCAGCATCTTGTCGCCGCGCACCACGGGGCCCACGCCTTCCGGCGTGCCGGTGTAGATCAGGTCGCCGGGTTCCAGGCGGAAGTAGCGCGACAGGTAGGCGATGGTTTCCGCCACGGACCAGATCAGCTTGCCGATGTCGCTGCGCTGCTTATCGGCGCCGTTGACCTGTAGCCAGATGCCCGCCTGCTCGATGCCCGCGACGGACGCGGCCGGGTGCAGGGGGCCGATGGGCGCGCTCTGGTCGAAGGCCTTGCCCAATTCCCAGGGGCGGCCGGCTTCGCGCATCTTCATCTGCAAGTCGCGGCGCGTCATGTCCAGGCCCACGGCGTAGCCCCAGACGTGTTGCAGCGCGTTGTCCACCGCAATGTTCGCGCCGCCCTGGCCAATGGCGGCAACCAGTTCAATCTCGTAATGCAGGTTGGCGGTTTCGGGAGGGTAGGGCAGTTCCAGCGTCTGGCCGTCGGCCACCGGCACGACGGCGTCGGCGGGCTTGCAGAAAAAGAAGGGCGGTTCGCGGTCGGGGTCGAAGCCCATCTCGCGCGCGTGGGCGGCGTAGTTGCGGCCCACGCAGTAGACGCGGCGCACGGGAAAGGCATCCTGGCCGCCGGCAATGGGCACGGCGACGGGAGCGGCGGGAGCAAACACGAAAGGCATGGATCAACCTTTGATCGAAGAGGCGGGAAACAAAGCGGGAAACAACGCGGAAAGCGAAGCGGAAAGCAAAGCGGAAAGCAAAACGGGAACCCGGCAGGAAGCGGGCCGCAAACGCAGCGCGGCGAACCACGCGACGCGTATCAGCCCGCGCGCTCTTCGCGCCATACGCCCAGCGCGTCCTGCACGGGGCGGTCGGAATAGCTGAACAGGGTGGCGTCGTCCAGCGCGGCCAGTTGCACGGGCAGCCACGACGGCGCCACGAAGACGTCGCGCGGGCCGAAGTGGAATTCCTCTTCGCCAATGCGCGCGATGCCCCGGCCTTCCACCACGCTGTAGACCGTAGAGTCGGTGCTGCGATAGGGCCTGCCCTGAAATCCGGCAGGCAGAAACTGCATGAAGGTGGCCATGGTGGGCATCGGGTAACCGCCCGTGGCCGGGTTCAGGTAGCGCAGCTTCACGCCGTCCCACGCGTCCAGTTCGCCGTGCCGGTAGAGCGCGTCCAGTGCCTCGCGGCTGCGCTCATAGGGGTAGTTGAAGATGGGCGAGGTGCCGCTGGATACCTGATGGCGCACGGGCGCCATGTTGTGGCCAAAGCGCGCCATGCTGTCGCCTTCCGGGCGGGTCACCGGTTGGGCGGCTTGCGGATAGTTCTCGGCAAAGCCGGCATCCAGAAAGCGCAGCAAGGGAATGTCCAGGCCGTCCAGCCAGACGACGGGCTCGCCGCCTTCGACGGTTTCGGCATTGCCGTGGTCATGCCAGGTCCACGACGGCGTGATGATGAAGTCGCCCGGATGCATGGTGGTGCGCTCGCCGTTGACGGCGGTGTACGCGCCCCGGCCTTCGACGATGAAGCGCAGCGCCGATTGCGTGTGGCGGTGGCTGGGCGCCACTTCGCCGGGCAGGATCAGTTGCAGGCCCGCGTACAGGCTTTGGGTGATGCTGGCCTGGCCGGGCAGGCCGGGGTTTTCCAGGATCAGCACGCGCCGCACGGCTTCCTCGGCGGTAATCAGCGAGCCGGACGCCATGACGTCGTCGCGCACGTCGTCGTACTTCCAGATGGCGGGCACGCAGCGTGGGGCGGGCTGGCGGGGCACCAGGTTATGCAATGACTCCCAGAGCGGAGCCATGTGTTTCTTGGCGATGCGGGCGTAGTAGTTGCTGCGGTCGGCGCTGCGGTCAGTGCTGCGCTCCGCGCCGGTGGTGTGGCCGTCGGGCATGTTTGTCTCCGGGTTGTCCGGCTGATGCCGGCTTCTACGGGGGGCCGCCGCGTGGTTCGCGGCTGGTCCAGGTTCGAAGACAATTATGCGTAGAACAGCTATGTGTTTTGAAATGAAATTATCTTATTATCCATACCAATAAACATATACATACGAGACAACCCCCCAACGGATGAGGGCCTGCATGGACTGGACCCACCGCCTGCGGCTGCGCAATCTGAAGATGCTGTTGAGCTTGGCGCAGACCCGCAACATCAGCCATTCGGCGGCAATGCTGAACACCACGCAGCCCGGCCTGTCGAAGTGGCTGAAAGACCTGGAAGACGATATCGGGCTGCCGCTGTTTGAACGACATGCGCGCGGCTTGCGTCCCACGCCGCATGGCGATGTGCTGATCGCGCACGCGCAGCGGCTGGAGGCGCAACTGGACCGTGCGGGCGCCGACATGGCCGCGCTGCGCGAAGGGGGTGGCGGCCGCGTGGTGATCGGCGCATCCGGCGCGTCGGCCTCCGATACGGTGCCGCTGGCGGTGATGAAGCTGTTGGAACGCATGCCGCAAGCGCGCGTCAAGCTGGTGGAAGGCACCACCGACCGGCTGCTGGCGCAACTGGCGCAAGGCGATCTGGATATCGTGGTGGGCCGCTCGGCGCCTGAACACCACGACCCCGCCATTCGCTTTGAAGCGCTGTACCTGGAACCGATCCACTTGGTGGCGCGGCCGCGTCATCCGCTGTTCACGATTGAACAGCCGACGTGGCCGGATCTGTTGTCGTATCGATGGATTTTGTGGCCCAAGGGCACGCCGATCCGCAACGCGGTGGATGCCGCGCTGGCGGCGGCGGGGCAAGCGCCGCCGGCTGATCACGTGGAATCAAATTCGGTCACGATCAACCTCACGCTGATCAATAACAGCGACATGATCGGCGTTGCCTCGCATCGCGCCGCGCTGCGCTTTTCGCAGATGCGGGCGATGCGGATCATTCCGGTGCGGCTGTCGGGCTTTGGATCGGTGGCGATGTACTGGCGCGAAGATGCGTTCCGGCCGCTGGCGGTGCAAGAGGCCATGGCGGCGCTGCGCAACACGGTGGCGGAACACGCGCCGGGCGTGACGAGGCTGTGATGCCGTCGTCGGGCAACAGGCCCCAGGCCGGACTGAACACGTTGATCGCGCAGTGCCGCAAGGTAGAGGCGGTGTTGTCCGCGATGGATGAGCGTGGCGGCCCGGTGGGGTCATCGGCGATGCGGATGCACGACCCCGACGACCCGGCGGCGTCATCAGCGATGCACCGCTTCGTGGCCGACATGGATGCCCGCCGCGCGCCGCCCGGCATGTGGTCGCCGTTGGTGTTGGCGGTGCTGGTCATGACGGGCGGCCTGGGCGTGGGGATTGAGGTGCTGAGCCTGCTGCTGCGATCCGCCGGCGCCGCATGGGCGGCGTTCGCGTTGGTGGCGGTATGCGCGGGCACGGCGCTGGCCTTGGCGATAGGCGTGGTGTGGGTGATGGCGGGCAGGTCAGCCGGCTTGGTGGTGGTGAAGTGGCTGGTGCTGGGTTTGGTGACAGTCGGCGCGCTAGGCGTGGCGGTATGGACCCAAGGCGGGATAACGGCGGTAGGCCCGGTGTTAGCGCTGCTGGGCGGCTTGGGGGCGTGGCTGGTCGTGAACAGCGCGGCGTTCTATGTGTTCGCGGGATATCGGGTGGCGCAGCGCGTGGCGCAGCGCGGGAGACTCCCAACGTAGGATGGGTGCAGCGCGGCAGGGATTTCAATAGAACGAAATTGCTGATCGCGCGAAACCCATCAAGCAGCGCCACAATTCTTCTGAAGCGTAGCCACATAGCAACCGTTGCATGATGGGTTCCGCGCGATCGGCGTTTGGGTTCTGGCGGTGGTGATGCCGCGCTGCACCCATCCTACGGACCGTGTGATGGGTTCCGCGCGATTGGCATTTTCGTTCTAGGCACGGCTGTGCCGCGCTGCACCCATCCTACGGCGGCGTGTCATCGTAGGATGGGTGTAGCGCGGCAGGGAATTCATTAGAACGAAATTGCCAATCGCGCGAAACCCATCAAGCAAGGGTCCAGTTCTTTTGAAGCTTAGCCACACAGCAACCGTTGCATGATGGGTTACGCGCGATCGGCGTTTGGGTGCTAGGCGCGGTCTTGCCGCGCTTCACCCATCCTACCGGGCCGCTACCGTATCTGGCGGGACGGGGTTGTCCCAGCCGCCGCCGATGGCGCGGATCAGGGCTACCGCCGAGCGTGCCTGTTCGCCGCTTAACTGCACGGCAACGCGTTGCTGCAACAGTACGCTGCGGTCGGCTTCGATCACGTCCAGGTAGCTGATGCTGCCTTCGCGATATTGCGTGTGCGACAGCATCGCGGCGCGGGCCGAGGCTTCGACAGCGGCGTCTTGCGCCTTGGTCTGGTCGGCCAGGATGCGCAGGTTGGCCAAATTGTCTTCGACCTCGCGGAAGGCATTCAGCACCGTCTGGCGATACACGGCAACGTCCTCTTCATACACGGCGCGGGCGCGGTCCAGGCCGGCCTGGCGGCGGCCGCCGTCGAAGATCGGCATCGACAGCGCGGCGCCCACCAGCGGGCCCAGCAGGAACGTGCGGCTGGACCACTGGAACAGGTTGCCCAGGTCGGACGACTCGTAGCCAAAGGCGCCGGTGATGTCCAGGCGCGGGAAGAACGCGGACTTGGCCGCGCCGACGCGGGCATTGGCGGCGGCCATGGCGCGTTCGGCGGCGGCGATGTCGGGGCGGCGTTCCAGCAAGGTGGACGGCAAGCCTGCGGGAATCGACAGCGCCACCTTTTCAATCGGCTGCGGCGGCATCGTGAAGTCAGACGGCGCGCGGCCCAGCAGCACGGCCAGCGCGTGTTCGGCGGCGGCGCGGCGGCGGTCGATGCCCAGCGCTTCCGACTGCGCCGAGGCCAGCTCGGACTTGGCGCGGGCCAGGTCCAGTTCGCTGATGTCGCCGGCGTCGAAACGGCGCTGGATCAATTGCAGCGTGTCGGTGCGCAGCTTGACCGTCTGATGGTAAAGCTGCGATTCGGCGTCCTGCTCGCGGACCAGGAAGTAGGTCGAGGCCACGTCGGCCTGCAAGGCCAGCAGCACCGACCGGTACAGCGCCTCGCTTTGTTGGGCGTCGGCGGTGGCGGCGTCCGCGGTGGAGGCCACACGGCCGAACAGGTCGGCTTCATACGACACGGCGCCTTGCGCGCGCCACGTCGTCACCGGGCTGGTGGACGTGCCGTCGGGCAGGCCTTGCGACACGGCCGACGGGCGCTGGCGGTTCGGGCCAAAGGCCGCGTCCAGCGTTGGGAAAAAGCCGGCGCGGGCTTCGCGTTGCAGCGCGCGCGACTGCGCCAGGCGGGCGGCGGCGGCTTGCAGGTTCTGGTTGGCCTGCTGCGCTTCTTCTTCCAACTGGTTCAGGCCTTCGTCGCCGAACACCTTCCACCAGGCGCCGCGCAGCGCGTCTTCCGACGGTTCGGCGGGCTTCCAGGTGCCGGCTTCAGACGCGGGCAAGGCCGCTTCCTTGAACGCCGCCGGGGAAGCGGCGGATGGCTTTTCGTAGGTGGGGCCCACCGCGCAGCCGGCCAGCACGAGCAGGACGGCAAGCAGGGCGGAACCGCGGGTCAGTCTTTGGATCATGATGAATTCTCTTTGGCGCGCGCCCTGCCTTGTGAGCAGGACGCGCTGGCTTCTCTTCTGCCTGCGTTAAGCGTGGGGCTGCGTGGCGGGCGGCGCGTTCGTGTCGATGTGCGGCGCGCACTCCGGCGCTTCATGCGGAGCCGCCGAATGCAGCGGCTTGCCGCCCAGCGAACGCAGCAACACGTAGAACACCGGCGTCAGGAACAGGCCGAACAAGGTCACGCCCAACATCCCGAAGAACACGGCCACCCCCATGGCATGGCGCATTTCCGAACCGGCGCCCGACGACAGCACCAGCGGCACCACACCCATGATGAAGGCGATGGAGGTCATCAAGATCGGGCGCAGACGCAGGCGGCTGGCTTCAATCGCGGCTTCCAGCGGCGTGCGGCCACTCATCTCAAGCTCTCGGGCGAACTCCACGATCAGAATCGCGTTCTTCGCTGACAAGCCCACCAGCACCATCAAGCCGATCTGCGTGAAGATGTTGTTGTCGTTGCCCGTCAGGTACACACCCGTCAGCGCAGCCAGGATGCTCATCGGCACGATCAGGATCACGGCCAGCGGCAAGGTCAGGCTTTCGTACAGCGCGGCCAGCACCAGGAACACCAACAGCACGCTGATGGGGAAGACCCACAAGCCGGCATTGCCCGCCAGGATTTGCTGATACGTCAGGTCGGTCCATTCGAACTTCACGCCACGCGGCAGCGTTTCGGCGGCGACGCGTTCCGCCGCGGCTTGCGCCTGGTCAGACGAGTAGCCGGGCGCCGGGCCGCCGTTGATGTCGGCGGCGGTGTAGCCGTTGTAGCGCACCACCATTTCCGGGCCGAACGTTTGGTTGACCGTCACCAAGGACGACAGCGGCACCATGTCGCCCGCCGCGTTGCGGGTCTTCAGTTGCAGGATGTCGTCGGCATGCGCGCGGAACTGGGCGTCGGCTTGCGCCCGCACCTGGAACACGCGGCCGAAACGGTTGAAGTCGTTCACGTACATCGAGCCCAGGTAGATCTGCATGGTGTCGAACACTTCCGTCACCGGCACACCCAACTGCTTGGCCTTCACGCGGTCCAGGTCCACATCCAATTGCGGCACGTTGATTTCATAGCTGGAGAACGCCGGGCCCAGTTCAGGCGTTTCACGCGCCTTTGCCAGGAAGGCCTGCTTGGCCTTGTCCAGTTCGGCATAGCCCAGTGCCGCGCGGTCTTCCAGTTGCAGCTTGAAGCCGCCCAGCGTGCCCAGGCCCATCACGGGCGGAGGCGGGAACACGGCAATGAACGAGTCCTGGATGGCGGCAAACTTCTGGTTCAGCGATGCGGCAATGGCGTCGCCGGAAAGCTCGGCGCTCTTGCGTTCACCAAAGGGCTTGAGCGTGACGAACACGATGCCGGCGCTGGAACTGTTGGTGAAGCCGTTGATCGACAGGCCGGGGAACGCGATGGCCGATTGCACGCCGGGTTCCTTCAAAGCGATGTCGCTCATGCGGCGGATCACCGCTTCCGTGCGGTCCAGCGACGCGCCGTTGGGCAACTGCGTGAAGCCGATCAGGTACTGCTTGTCCTGCGCGGGCACGAAGCCGCCGGGCACCAGGTACGACACGCCAATCGTCGCGGCCACCAGCACCGCGTACACGCCCATGGCGCCCGCCTTGCGGCGGATCACGTTGGACACGCCCGTGCCGTAGGACTCGGACGCGCGGCCGAACATGTTGTTGAACCAGTTGAAGAAGCGGCCGAAGACGCGGTTCATGCCACGGGTCAGCCAGTCCGGCTTGTCGTGATGGCTTTTCAGCAGCAGGGCCGACAGCGCGGGCGACAGGGTCAGCGAGTTGAAGGCCGAGATCACCGTCGAAATGGCGATGGTCATGGCGAACTGTTTGTAGAACTGGCCGGTCAGACCCGTCATGAAGGCCAGCGGCACGAACACGGCGCACAGCGTCAGCGCGATGGCGATGATGGGGCCGCTGACTTCACGCATGGCCCGATACGTCGCGTCGCGTGGACTCAAGCCCGCCGCGATATTGCGTTCCACGTTTTCCACCACCACGATCGCATCGTCCACCACGATCCCGATGGCAAGCACCATCCCGAAGAGCGAGAGCGCGTTGATGGAATAGCCGAACACCAGCAGCAGCGCGAACGTACCCACGATGGAAACGGGCACGGCCAGCAGCGGAATGATCGACGCGCGCCAGGTTTGCAGGAACAGGATCACCACCAGCACCACCAGTGCAATGGCTTCCAGCAACGTGTGCACCACGGCTTCGATACTGGACCGCACGAACTGCGTGGGGTCGTATTCGATGCGGTATTCCACGCCGGGCGGGAAGTCTTGCGCCAGCTCGGCCATGGCGGCGCGCACCTGGGACGACACGTCCAAGGCGTTGGCGCCCGGCGACTGCATGATGCCCATGCCCACCGCCTGCTTGTTGTCCAGCAGCGAACGCAGGCCGTATTCCTGGGCGTCCAGTTCCACGCGGGCGACGTCGGACAGATAGGTCACGGCGCCATCGGGCGAGGTCTTCAGGATGATGCCGCGGAATTCTTCCTCGGTTTGCAGGCGGCCGCGCGCATTCACGTTCAGTTGCAGCGGCACATCGCCTTGCGTGGGCGATGCGCCGATCACGCCGGCGGCCACCTGCACGTTCTGTTCGCGGATGGCGGCCACGACTTCCGACGCGGTCATGCCGCGCTGCGCCACCTTTTGCGGGTCCAGCCAGATGCGCATCGAGTAATTGCCCGAACCCCACACCGTGACTTCACCCACGCCCGTGATGCGGGCCAGGCGGTCCTTGATGTTCAGGATCGCGTAGTTGCGCAGGTAGGTGATGTCGTAGCGGTCGTTCGGCGAGATCAGGTGCACCACCAGCGTCAGCGTGGGCGAACTCTTGGCCGTGGTCACGCCCAGGCGCTGCACGTCCGGCGGCAGGCGTGGCAGCGCTTGCGACACGCGGTTCTGCACCAGTTGCTGCGCCTTGTCCGGGTCCACACCCAGCTTGAAGTTGACCGTCAGCGTCAGGTTGCCGTCGCTGTTGGCCTGCGACTGCATGTACAGCATGTCTTCGACGCCGTTGATGGATTCTTCCAGCGGCGACGCAACGGTCTCGGCGATGACCTTGGGGTTGGCGCCCGGGTACTGCGCGCGCACCACCACCGACGGCGGCACGACTTCCGGGTATTCGGAAATGGGCAGTTGGAACATGGCCAAGAGGCCCGCCAACAGCACCAGGATGGACAGCACACCGGCGAAGATCGGCCGGTCGATGAAGAACTTTGAGATATTCATGAACGTTCTCTGAAGACGCGCGGGCCTTACTGGACTTGGGCCGCGGCGGTCTGCACCGGCGCGCGCTTGGCGGCGACCATGGGCACGACAGTGGGGGTCACGGCGTCGCCGGGACGGATGCGTTGCAGGCCGTTGACGACAATGCGGTCACCGACGGCAAGGCCGGAATCCACCACGCGCAGGCCTTCCTGGTTGGCGCCCAGCTTCACCTGGCGGTAGACGGCGTGGTTCTTGTCGTCCAGCACCAGCACGTAGCGCTTATCCTGGTCGGTGCCGATGGCTTTTTCATCGATCAGCACGGCGGAACGGGGCTCGCTGCCGCCCAGGCGCACGCGGGCATACAAACCAGGCAAGAGCGAGCCGTCGGCGTTGTCGAACTCGGCGCGCACGCGGATCGTGCCCGAGGTGGCATCCAGGCGGTTGTCCACCGACTGCACCACGCCCGTGCGCGAATAGCCTTCTTCGTTCGCCAGGCCCAGCTCAACCGGCACCGAGCCGGCCTTGCCATTGCGGGCGGGGTTGACGTACTTCAGGAAGGTTTGTTCGTCCACGTCGAACGATGCGTACATCTTCGACACCGACACCAAGGTGGTCAGCGGCACCGAACCGGCGCCGGCGGCCACCACGTTGCCCTCGGTGACTTCGGCGCGCGACACGCGGCCGTCAACCGGCGCTTCGATGCTGGTGTAGCCCAGGTTCAGCTTGGCGTAGTCCAGCGCGGCCTGCGCGCCTTGCAGGTTGGCGGCGGCTTCGCGCGAGGCGTTCTGCTTTTCCTCGAAATCGCGGCGGGCGATGGCGTTGTCTTTCAAGAGGCGCTGGCCGCGCGCAAGATCGGCGGCGGTGTAGGACGCGCGGGCGCGGGCGGCAGTCAGGGCGGCGGCGGCGCGGTCCACCTCGGCCTTGTACGGACGCGGGTCGATGGTGAAGAGCACGTCACCCTTCTTGACGATGCTGCCGTCCTGGAAATGCACTTTGGTCAGGGTGCCGGACACCAGCGGGCGGATGTCGACGCGGTCGATGGCTTCCAGGCGGCCGGAATAGCGCTGCCAGTCCACGATGGTCTTGTTGATCACTTCAGCCACTTCCACGGGCGGGGCCGCCGGGGCGCCCTGGGCCATGGCGACATTGCCGCCGGCGGGGCCGCGGGTCAGGGCGTAGCCGCCTCCGGCCGCCAGCACGGCAGCAAAAACAACGAGCAAAGCAATACGATTACGCGAAACCATGATGTTTCCTTGAGTGGTATAGGTGCGAAAGCGCGCTTGTTTGGGCCTGGGGCGGAGGCGGCCGCGGCGGTCGGGCATGGCAGTCCTGAGCATCCCCGGGGAATTTGCTTATGCTGCAACGCAGCATTCAACAAGGTCAGGGTCCCGAGGCAGAAAACCAGTTGGCGGCTGGCATCTACAGGGGTGGAAAGCTGAGGATTGACATGCCCTGTGGGGTCGCCGGGAGGCAAGGGCACTTCAAGATGGTTTGCATTCTGAGTGTTTTGTGGGGCCGGATAAACTCAGTTATTTCGGCAACACTGTTCGACAAGGATGACTAATCAGCGCCGAAATCGGGTTATGCTCCGTTCACCCCGACTTATCAGCCCAAAAGGACACCGTTGCCATGGACCGTTTTCAGGCTATGCAGGTGTTTGTGCGCGTCGTGGACGCCAATAGCTTCACGCGGGCGGCCGACAGCCTCTCGCTACCGCGCACCACCGTCACCACCATCATCCAGAACCTCGAACGCCTGCTGGGCGTGCGCCTGCTCAACCGCACCACGCGCCGTATCGGCCTGACGCCGGACGGCGCGGGCTATTACCAGCATTGCGTGCGCATCCTGGCCGACGTCGAAGAAACCGAGGCCTGCTTCCAGGAAGCGGCGCTGCGCCTGAAAGGGCGGCTGCGCATCGACGTGCCGACCTGCATCGGGCGGCTGATCCTGATTCCCTCATTGTGTGATTTCCACGACAAATACCCCGACGTCGAGCTGGTGCTAGGCCTGGGCGACCGCCCCGTGGATATGGTGCAAGAGGCCGTGGACTGCGTGATCCGCGCGGGCGACCTGGAAGATTCAAGCCTGGTGGCGCGCCGTATCGGCACCCTGCAGACGGTTACCTGCGCGTCGCCCACCTATGTGGCGCGCCATGGCATGCCGCAAACCATCGAATCGCTGCGCGATCATCACGCCGTGCACTACTTCATGAGCCGCACGGGTCGCAACTGCGCCTGGGATTTCAAGGTGGACGGCAAGCACCAGGAAGTGGACATGAAGGGCACGGTGGCGGTGAATGAAGCCGGCGCCTATCTGGATTGCGGCTTGAAGGGATTCGGCCTGATCCAAGTGGCCCGCTATATGGCCTTGCCTCACTTGCAATCGGGCGAACTGATCGAGATCCTGCCGCAGTGGAAGCCTAGCTCCACCCCCATTTCGGTGCTGTATCCGCAAAGCCGGCAGTTGTCGCCCAAGGTGCGCGCCTTTACCGATTGGGTGGCGGAATTGTTCGCCGGATGCCCGCTGCTTAGCGGCCGGGATGAAACCGACCCGGCGGCAGCCAGTTGCGGCGTTTACCAGCGTCAACTGGGCATGCCCAGCGCCATGACGATGGGTGCGCCCGCGGCTCAGCCCCGGGCCGAACCTGTTTTGGCCCAAACCCCGCCGCGCCGTCGCAGCCCGCGTGAAGAGGCGGCCGAGTACGCGCTGTAAGCTCCCTGGCGTGGTGCGTCCGATGGCGCGCCACGCAGCCAGACCACGGGAAACCCCGTAGTAAATACAGGGATCGTGTCCCTCGTATTTTTTGAAACGTCTGTATAGTCCGACAGTCAAAGCCTACAACGCCCTTACTGTCGATCCGCTCTATGCAGCCTGTACTTCCCGCTTACCTGATCGCCCGTTGGCTGCTGCTGCTTGTGCTGTTGGCTGGGGTGTACTTCCTTAGCGGCTTCCTCGTCCCCGCCCTGGCGGCAATGATTATCGGCCTGGCCAGTTGGCCTTTGTACCGGCGCCTGGTCGTGCGCTGTGGCGGCCGCACGGCGATAGCGGCTACCTTGGCCTTGCTGATGGTCATCGTGGTGCTGATCGTGCCGATGTCATTCGCGCTGTCCTACGCCATCAAGGAAGCCAGCACCTTCTTCGCCTGGGCCATCGCGGCCAACCGCCACGGGGTGGCGGTGCCCAACTGGATCTCGTCCTTGCCGGTCTTTGGCGAACGCCTGGGGCAGTACTGGGAATCCTATATTGGTCAGCCGCATGCGCTGGGCGAACTGGTCGAGGCGGTCAGCGGCGAGCACCTGGGCAACATCTACCGCATGGTGCTGGCGGCCACGGGCAACGTGTTCCAGCTTCTGCTGACCGTATTGTTCATGCTGATTACGCTGTTCTTCGTCTACAAGGACGGCGTGCGCATGGTGGCGCAGTTGGACGTTCTGGGCGAACGCATCCTGCCGGCCCGCTGGCAGCGTTTTTCGCGCGTGGTGCCGGCCACCATCAATTCCACCGTCACCGGAATGGGCCTGATCGCCTTGGGCGAAGGCCTGGTGCTGGGCATTGCGTACTGGGTGGCGGGCGTGCCGTCGCCGGTGCTGCTGGGCGTGGTCACCGGCTTCATGGCCCTGATACCGGGCGGCGCACCGCTGTCGTTCACGCTGGTGTCGTTGTATCTGGTGGGCTCCGGGCACCTGGTTGCGGGCATCGCGCTGATGGTGTGGGGCAGTGTCGAACTGTTCATCGTCGATAAAACGCTGCGCCCGCGCCTGGTGGGCGGCCCGGTCAAACTGCCGTTCCTGCCGACCTTCTTCGGGCTGGTGGGCGGCGTGAAGACGATGGGTATCGTCGGCTTGTTCGTGGGCCCGGTGTTGATGGCGCTGCTGGTGGCCGTGTGGCGTGAATGGGTCCACCACGAGGTCCAGGAACTGGACGCCGGGCGATCCCAACGGCCCTTGCCGCCCCAGGTTGAAAAAACCCCGTCCGCCTGACGCGCGGCCCCGGGCGCTTTGGTAATCTAGCCATCCCCGCGTATACCGGCGCCTGACCGGTACGCGCCTGCCCAGCACGCAGACGCTTCGCAACCGCCGCGGGGTGTGAGGATCGAGATGTCCGGGTTTCTGCATGATGATCAGATAGCCGTCCTGCGCAAGCAGGGCTTTGTGGTGGCCCGCCAGTTCGCGGACCCCAGCCAGGTGGCCGCGCTGCGCGCCTTGGCCCAGCGCCACTTGGCGGAGCATGTAGCGCCCATCGAATACGAAGCCGACCTGCAATACCCCGGCGCGCCGCCATCACGCGGGGCCGAAGGCGGGTTGACGGTGCGACGGCTGTTGAACGCCTATGCGCGCGACCCCTTGTTCGCGCAATGGGCAACGGACCCGCGCATTGGACAGTGGCTGGCGCGTTACTTTGACGAACCGCCCGTGCTGTCCACGGTCCACCACAACTGCGTGATGACCAAGCACCCCGCCTACGGCAGCCTGACGGGGTGGCATCAAGACATCCGATATTGGTCTTTTACGGATACCGACCTGGTTTCCTGTTGGCTGGCCCTGGGGCCTGAAACGCGCAACAACGGCGGTTTGTCTTTCATCCCGGGTTCGCATGCGGCGGCCTTTGCGCCCGATCAGTTCGACGAGAAGAAGTTCTTTCGCGAAGACGCGCCGCAAAACGCCGACTGGATTGCGCGCGCCGTGTGCCCCGAGCTTCAGGCCGGCGACGTGGTGTTCTTCCACTGCCGCACCTTGCACGCGGCGCAGGGCAACCGTAGCGATCAGGTGAAGTTGTCGGTGGTGCATACGTATCACCCCGCGTCGTGCCACCCGGTGGCGGGCACCCGTTCGGCGTCGCAGCCCGGGGTGCCGCTGGTGGCGCCCGCCGAAAGTGATTGATATCTGCTATTAGTAATTGAACTACAATTAAATCAAGCGCAATACGCGATGCCGGGCCGGCAAATCCCGCATCGCGTTGATGTTTGCGTGGCCTCCCTAGAACTCAATAGGCTGTTCCCCGTGCGCAAAAAAAACATCGACGACACGCAAGAACCGCAGGCGCCCACCGCAACCCGGTCGTCGCTGTTTGTCGGCTCCACTGAAAAAGCATTTCAGGTCCTGCACGCCTTCGACGGTTCCAAACGGCACATGACCCTGGCCGACATCGCGCGTGAGTCGGGCCTGGACCGCAGCGCCACGCAGCGCCTGGTCTACACGCTGGAAACGCTGGGCTACCTGCGCCGCATTCCCGATACGCGCAACTATGGGCTGACGCCGAAGGTGCTGCAGTTTTCGTACAACTATGTGCGTGCGAACGAGCTGATCGACAAGGCATCGCCTTATCTGCTGGACATCAGCCGCACCTTGGGTGAAACGACGAACCTGCAAGAGCTGGACGGCCACGAGATCGTCTTCGTCGCGCGGTTTCCCGGCCATCATCTGGTGAACGTGGACATCGCCGTCGGCAGCCGCCTGCCGGCGTTTTTCACGGCGTCGGGCACGGCAATTCTGTCACGGCTGTCGGATGAACATCGCCGCGAGATTCTGGCGCAGACAAGGCTGGAAGCGATTACGCCGTACACCGAAGTGAACCCCGAGAAGTTGCTGGACCGCGTGCAGCGCGTGGCCGAAAAGGGCTACGCGATCATCGTGAACGAGACGGTGTTGGGCGATATTTCAGTGGCGGCGCCCGTGACGGACCATCGCGGGTTCGCGGTGGCCGCCATCAATATTTCGGTGCCGACGACACGTTGGACGGTGGCCCGGGTCGAAGCCGAATTGGCCCCCCACGTGCAGGTGGCGGCCACGTCGATTTCGAAGTCGAAGTTCGCGGGGTATTCGAGGTAGGGGATGCTGCTGTGATGGGTTCCGTGCGCTAGGCGCCGGGGGCCTGTCCGTATTTTTGTGGGCGAGGCGTTTTAAAAGTTGTTATCCCCGCACCGCAGTAAACCGTTCACCGAACAGGATAGCAAACTGGTTCATGGCGGCTTTCCAGTCGAAGGTCGCCCTGACGGACTTGGCCAGCACATTGCGTAGCGCCAGCCATAGGAGCTTGATGGCGGCCTCATCGTTGGGGAAGTGCCCCCGCGTCTTGATGATCTTGCGCAACTGCATGTTCAAACTTTCAATGGCGTTTGTGGTGTAAATCACGCGTCTGATGTCTGGCGGAAAGACGAAGAACGGCGTGACGTTCTCCCAGGCCCGCTGCCAGGCCTGGACGATCGTTGGGTACTTGATCCCCCAGGGTCCATCGGCGAACGTTTGCAGCGCCTGCTCGGCCGCTTGTTCGCTGGCGGCAGCGTAGATCGGACGCAGGGCAGCGGCCACTGCCTTGCGGTCTTTCCATCCCGCGTAATCCAGGCTGTTGCGGATCAGATGCACGATGCAGGTCTGTACCGTCGTGCGCGGGAAGGCTGCGCCAATAGCATCGGCCAGGCCCTTCAGGCCGTCGACGACCGCGATCAGGATGTCCTGGCAGCCACGGGTCTTCAGGTCATTGAAGACCTTGAGCCAGAACTTGGCCCCTTCGGTCTGCTCAACCCATAGGCCCAGCACGTCGCGCTGGCCGTCGGCCTGCACGCCCAGCGCCAGATACACCGCCTTGTTGCTGACCCCGCCGTCGTCACGGATCTTGACCCGCAACGCATCGAAGAACACCACCGGGTACATCGCCTCCAGTGGCCGGTTCTGCCAGGCGATGGTTTCGGTCATGACCTCGTCGGTGACCGAGCTGATGAAGTCAGGCGAGACCTCGGTGCCGTAGCTCTCGGCCAGGAACGCCTGGATCTCGCGCACGCTCATGCCCCGGGCGTACATGGCAATGATCCGGTCATCGAACCCGGTGAAGCGCCGCTCGTGCTTGGGGATCAGGATCGGCGCGAAGGAGCCGTCCCGGTCGCGCGGCAGTTCCACGCGCACCGGGCCATGCTCGGTCAGCACCGTCTTGCCACTGGCGCCGTTGCGCTCGTTGGCCTGGCCTTCGGGCTTGTCCTCGCCTGGCCGATATCCCAGATGCAAATTCATCTCTGCGGCCATCGTCCGCTCGATCACGGCCTTCTGGAACGACAGGAACAGGTCTTGAACCTCGCTGGGCGTCATCGGTCCCTTGACCAGATGATCCAGCAACTCGGCCGGCACTTCAGGCAGCGGCCCGCGGGCCGCTGCCTGAGCAGCTGCTGTGCGTCTCTTCTTCATCGGCATATCCATGGTCTTTGGTCCTCATGATATGCCTCGCACACAAAATCACGGATAGGTCCGGCGCCGGCGTTCTTCTGCACGCCCACGCGCACTTCACCCATCCTACGATGTGACGTGCAACCGCCCCATCGTAGGATGGGTGAAGCGCGGCAAAATCACCGCAAGAACGCCGACACCCACCGCGTGCATGGACCGGGGACATACAACCGCGCGTAACCCATCACACAGCGCACACCGAAGCCACCGTAGGATGGGTGAAGCGCGGAAAAATCACCGCAAGAACGCCAACGCCCATCGCGCGTAACCCATCGGCCGGCGCATGCCGAAGCCACCGTAGGATGGGTGAAGCGCGGCAAAATCACCGCAAGAACGCCAACGCCCATCGCGCGTAACCCATCGTGCAACGCGAGACGAAGCCCCCGTAGAATGGGTGAAGCGCGGCAAGGTCACCGAAAGAACGACAACGTCCATCGCGCGTAACCCATCATGCAACGCAAGCCGAACCCACCGTAGGATGGGTGAAGCGCGGCACGGTCGCCGCAAGAACGACAACGTCCATCGCGCGTAACCCATCACACAGCCCCTCCGCCTACTTCACCCCCTCAAACTCCTCCAACAGCGGCACCAACTTTTCACGCAGCTTCGCCTGCAACCCCTCCGCCGGGGCCACTAACGGGTCCAGCACCTCGGGCGCATTCACTCCAATCAAATCCATCACCGACTTCATCGGCCCCGGATTTGTTTCCGCGAACGCCAGATTCATCAACGGGATCAAGCGGCGATGCAGCGCCATCGATTCACTCGTGCGCCCTTCCATTGCCAACGCATACACCTGCTTCCACGCCGACGGCAGCAGACTTGCCGTCACCACGATCCCACCCTTCGCGCCGGCGGCCAAATGCACCGGCAGCAAGGTGTCTTCCCCACTGAACACCGCGAACGACTCATCCACCCCCGCCACCGTACGCAGGAAGTGATACATGTCCGTATTGCAGGCCTTCATGCCAATAATATTTTCATGGCGCGACAGCTCATGCAGCACCTCCGGCGCAATCGCAATCCGCGTGCGGTACGGAATTTCGTAGATCATCACGGGCAGCGGCGACGCGTCCGCATAGCGCAAAAAGTAATCGCGGATACCCGCTTGCGTCGGGGTCGTGTAGTACGGCGTCAGCACCATCAAGGCATCCGCGCCAGCATCCGCGAATTCATTGCCCGCTTGCAGCGCATCATGAAAGCCGGGGTCCAGCACGCCGGGAATCACCGGCACGCGGCCGGCCACGGCCTCCACCGTCAGCTTGCACATGCGGATGCGCTCGGCGCGGGCCAGCGCGCCGTACTCGCCCGTGCCGCCCAAGGGCACGATGCCGTCGATGCCTTGCTTGAGCAGGTAGGCCACCAGCGCCTGGGCCGCCTTAACGTTGATGGTGTCGTCGGCGTTGACCGGCGTCGGGATCGCGGGAAAGACTCCGCGCAGATGGGTTGCGTTCAGCATGTTGGGGTTCCTAAAGATAAATCAAACGCGCCGGGCTCAGTTGGCCAGGCTGCGGCGGCGCAGCCTGTCGGCCAGCCAGATCAGCGCGGCAATGAAAATGAACAAGCAGGTGGATACCGCCGCAATCACGGGTGAAATCTGCAACGTCACCTCGTCCCAGAACTGCTTGGGCAACGTGGCGTTCAGGCCGCCCAAGGCGAACAGCGCAATCGTCAATTCATCGAACGACGTGGCGAACGCGAACAGGAACGACGACATCAGCCCCGCGCCAAGAATCGGGAAGGTCACGAAGCGCAGCGTGGACCAGGGACCCGCGCCCAGGCTTTGCGCCGCCAGGTCCAGCCGCGTGTCGTAGTTGCGCAGCACCGCCATCATCGTGATCACCACGTACGGCACCGCCACCACGGTATGCGCCAGGATCAGCCCGATCATCGAGCCCACCAGGCCCACGCGGGCGAAGAAATAGAACATGCCCACGGCGATGATCATGCGCGGCACCACGATGGGCGACAGCACGAAGGCCAGCATCGCCGACTTGCCGCGCATGTTGGCGCGCACCAGCAGGAACGCAGCAGGCGTGCCGATCAGCATCGCCAGCAAGCCCGTGCCCACCCCCACGATCAGCGATCGCGTAATGGCCTGCATCCATACGGGCGACGTGAACATCTGCTCGTACCATTGCAGCGAAAAGCCCTTGGGCGGCCACGTCAGCCCGGACCCCGAATCAAACGACAGCGGGATCATCAGGAAGGCCGGCGCGCTAAGGAACGCCAGCACGCCCAGCACCATCCACCACAGCGTGCGCGACTGCCCGGTGCCCGACACCGACCGCCGCATGCGCTTGGGCAGCAGCGCGAACAGTGCATCCGACACATTGGCCAGTACCGTCAGCACCGCATCACCCGCGCGGCGCGACACGCTTTCCTTGCCGGACCCGCGTACGCGGGTGGACGCGCCGCCCGTCATGGTGGACAGGCCCAGCACCTTGTCATAGATGGCAAACACCACCAGCACCACTACCAGAAGCAGCACCGACACCGCGCCGGCGAACTCCCAGTTCATGGTCTGCTGCACCTGGTCGATGATGATCTGCGTGATCATCGTTTCCTTGCGCCCGCCCAGCAGTGCGGGCGTGATGAAGAAGCCGATGGCGGTCACGAACACCATGATGGCCGCGGCGGCAACACCCGGCATCGACAACGGGAAATAGATCTTCCAGAACGCGGTGCCCGGGCGCGCGCCCAGCGTGGACGCGGCGCGTGGCAGGTTGCGGTCGATGTTCTCCATGACGGACAGCATCGTCAGCACCGCCAGCGGCATCAGCGCATGTACCATGCCCACCAGCACGCTGCCGAAGTTGTAGAGCAGGTTGGCGGGCGCATCCAGGATGCCCAGCGCTTGCAGCAACTGGTTCACCACGCCATTGCGGCCCAACAGCACTACCCACGCAAAGGTGCGCACCAGAAAGCTGGTCCAGAACGACAGCAGTACCCAGAACAGCAGCGAGGTCTTGCGCTTGGCCGTCAGGCTGGAGATCAGGTAGGCCACCGGGTAGCCTGCGACCACCGAGAAGAAGGTGGTCCATAACGAGATCTTCAACGTGATCAGCAGCACGTTGATATACACCGACGATTCAAACAGCCGGTGATACTGCGTCAGCGTAAAGCCCTGGTCGCCGACGAAACTCAGCAACAGCAACTGGCCGACCGGATAAATCAGCAGCACCAGCAGCAGCACGACCAGCGGCGCTGCCATCAGGAAATGGCGGCGGCCGGGGCTCATGCGCTTGCGAGGGGTGGCAAGGGTAGTCATGCGTTCACTCCGCAATCGCCACCGCGTCGGCGGCTTGCCAGCTAACGGTCAAAGGCTGGCCGATGGCGTATTGCTCGGCCTGCCGCTGCGTCGGATACGCCACGACGATAGGCGCGGCGTCGGGCACGCCCGAGTCCAGGTACAGCTTGGTCAGGCTGCCGGTCACCATCACGTCCAGCAGCTTGCCGGTCAGACCGGGGCCGGCCGTGCCCACGCGCAGGTTCTGCGGACGCAGCATCACCGTGACCTTCTGGCCGGCCTTGATGGGGGCGCCGTTGGACAGCGCCTGCCCGGTCACGCCCTGATGCGCCAGCTTCACGGTCAGCGTGTCGCCGTCTACCGAGGCGACCTCGCCTTGCAGCAGGTTCGATTCGCCCAGGAAGTCCGCCACGAACAAGGTGCGGGGGCGGAAGTACAGGTCGGCCGGCGTGCCCAGTTGTTCGATCGCGCCGCCGTTCATCAGGCAGATGCGGTCGGACATCGTCATGGCCTCTTCCTGGTCGTGCGTGACGTACACGATGGTGGTGCCCAGCTCGCGGTGGATGCGCTTGATCTCCAACTGCATCTGGTCGCGCAGCTTCTTGTCCAGCGCGCCCAGCGGCTCGTCCATCAGGATGATGGCGGGGCGATAGACCATGCAGCGCGCCAGCGCAATGCGCTGCTGCTGGCCGCCCGACAGTTCGCGCGGCAGGCGCGTGGCCACGTGCGGCAGGCGCACCATTTCCAGCGCCTCGTGCGCGCGGCGGCGCGCTTCGGCCGTCGGCACCTTGCGCATCTTCAAGGGGAACGCGATGTTCTCCTCGATGCTCATGTGCGGAAACAGCGCGTAGTTCTGGAACACCATGCCGATATCCCGTTCATACGGCGCGCCATAGGTGACGTCGGCGCCGTCGATCAGCACGCGGCCCTCGTCGGGCTGCGCCAGGCCGGCGATCAGGCTCAACAGGGTGGTCTTGCCGGAGCCGGACGGGCCCAGCAGCGTCAGGAATTCGCCGCGGGCGACGTCCAGGTGCGTGGGCGCCAGCGCAACGAAATCGCCATAGCGTTTGCCCAGGCCCGAGATTTGCAGATTGGAAGAAGACATGGTGTTCAACACGTTAAAGATGCCCGGTGCGCGCCACGGTCGTGGCGCGCGATTGACGACTTACTTCAGGACCCAGCCGTTGAAGCGCTCAAGCACGTCGCGCTGCTTGTCGAGCCAGTACGCCGCGTTGATGTGCAAGCCGGTCTTGATGTTGTCGGGGTGGGTGGGGCAATTGCGCGCCACATCGGCCTTGATGTAGTCGAAGGCGGCGGGTTGCGTGACGCCGGCGGCAAAGTACTCCACCAGCGACGCCTGGCGCTTGGGGTCGGAGGCAAACTTGATGAACTCGCGGCACGCGTCGGCGTTGGGCGAGCCTTTCAGAATGGCCCAGTTGTCGCAGCCCCAGATGTTCTGGTCCCACACGATCTGCACCGGCGCGCCGTTGGCTATGGCCGATTGCGCGCGCGACACCCAGGTGGCGATCATGTCGACTTCGCCCGATCCCAGCATTTGTTCAACTTGCGCGCCCGTGTTCCACCACACGTCCACCGACGGCTTGATCTTGTCCAGGCTGGCCAAGGCGCGGTCGATATCGCAGGGGTAGACCTTGTCGGTGGGCACGCCGTCGGCCATCAGGGCTTCTTCGATGGTGTCGAACGGGTGCTTGCGCAGGCCGCGGCGGCCGGGGATGTCTTTCACGTTCCAGAAATCGGCCCACGACTCGGGCGCGCGGCGGCCCTTGAACGCGTCGGTGCGGTACGCCAGCACGGTGGTGTAGACGTTGTTGCCCACGCCGTAGGGCGACATGTATTGCTTCGGAATGGTGGCCACGACCGGGTCGGATTCCAGGCCGTGCTTTTCCAGATAGACCTTGCCGCCTTCGGTCAGCATCAGGATGGCCGGTTGGCTGATCTTGGCCATGTCCCAGGTGTAGTTGCCGGTGTCGACCATGCTGCGGATCTGCGCGGTGGGCTCGGCGTTGGCCTGCACGCCCACCACCTGGATGCCGGTCGCCTCCGAGAACGGCTTGTAGAACACGGCGCCATACGCCTTGCTGTAGATGCCGCCGTCATCGCGCACCACGATGCGCTTGGAGGCCGCGCGCGACGGCGTCCAGATCATGGGCATGGCCAGCGCGGCGGCGCCGGCGGCGACGGATTTCAGCGCGTTGCGGCGCGAAGCGTTGTGAGGGATGGATTTCATGGAAGACTCCTGCGGGTCGGGTCAGGGACTACGGATCAAGGACGGCTAATCAAGGAATAGGGAGCAAAGACGGCGGCTCAAAGACGACGGAACAAAAGCACTCGCTCATGGCAGCAAGCGCCCGGGGTTGAACAAATTGGCGGGATCAAAGGTGGACTTCAGCGCGCGCATCATCGCCAGTTCAACCGGCGATTTGTAGTGCGCCATCTCGGCCAGCGACGTGCGGCCCACGCCGTGCTCGGCACTGAAGGTGCCGCCCAGCACATCGGCCACGTCATTGACGGCGCGGCGGATATCGGCGGCCATCGCGTCGTGGTCGGGCAGGGCGTTCCAGGCGTCGAACGTGAAGAAGGGAATGAAGTGCACGTTGCCGTCGCCCAGGTGCGCCACGATCAGCACGGGCAAGTCCGGCACCAGCCGGCGCACGGCGGCGGTGGCTTCGTCGATAAAGCGCGGCACGCTGGAGACCGGTACGGCGCTGTCGGTGGTCAGGCCCACGCCCGCTTTCTTATTGCCTTCGGACACGCTGTGGCGCACTTCCCACAGCGCGGCGCGCTGCGTGTCGTTGCTGGCCAGCACGGCGTCGTGCAGCAGGCCACGTTCAGCGGCTTGCAGAAGTGTCTGCTGCAACAGGTCTTGCAGTTCTTCGCCGCTGCCGGTGTCGGACAGTTCAATCAGCACATGCCATGGGTGCGTGCCGTCCAACGGATTCTTGCGGCCCGGCACGTGCGCCATCACGATGTCCAGTTGGTTGCTGTCGATCATTTCAAAGGCCGACAGGCGCGAACCGCAGCTGCGTTGGAACATGCCCAGTATGTCCAGCGCTGCTTGCGGGCTGTCCGGCGCCACCCAGGCCACGGCGTGGCGCGTGGGCAGGGGATGCAGCTTGAGCACGGCGGCGGTGACGATGCCCATCGTGCCCTCGGCCCCGATGAACAGGTGCTTAAGGTCGAAGCCCGTATTGTTCTTGCGCAGCGCTGTCAGCCCATTCCAGATGGCGCCGTCGGGCAGCACCACTTCCAGGCCCAGGATGTTGTCGCGGGTATTGCCGTAGCGCAGCACGCCGGTGCCGCCCGCGTTGGTGGCGATGGTGCCACCAATCTGGCAGGAGCCTTCGGCGCCCAGGCTGATCGGGTACAGCCGGCCTTCGGCGGCGGCGGCGTCCTGCACCGTGGCCAGCACGCAGCCCGCTTCGACTTCCATGGAATTGTTCGCCGCGTCGACCCGGCGCACGCGGCGCATGCGGGCCAGGTTCACAATGACGGGCGGCGTGCCGGTCGCGTTTGGCACCGCGCCGCCGCACAGGCTGGTGTTGCCGCCTTGGGGCAGTACCGGCGTGGCGTGGGCGTTGCAGAGCCGGACGATGTCAGCCACCTGCTGCGTGTTGCCCGGCAGGGCGACGCACAACGCCGGACCCTTGTACCGGCCGCGCCAGTCTTCGGTGTAGCCCGCGGTGTCGGCCTCGGTGTGAAGGATGGCGTCGGCGCCCAGGGCCTGGGTCAACGCGTCTAGCAGGGTGATGCCGTTGGTCATGTCTGTGGTCCCGAATGAAGCTCGGGGTTCAAGGGAACCCGAGTGCATTGAGGCACAGCATACGATCGATTAAATCGCTTTTCGATTTGATTAATCGTATATCAATTGATTTTAGGGTATGTCCTAGGCGGGAAGCGGGCGACAGAACTCAGGCCGCGCGTGCAGCACAGCCCGCCTCGTCGTCTAATGGCACGCCTGGATTGCAGTTGCTGAAACGATCGAAATACAATCGTATCGTGCGATATGCAATCTACTGTGAGCTCGTTTGCACGCTGGCTCGCAATCTTTCCTGGACCCCTATCCCTATGCGCGAAAAAATCGTTTTCATCGGCGGCGGCAACATGGCCTCCGCCATCATTGACGGCTTGCTCGGACAGGGCCGCGAGCTGGCCGATTTCCTGGTGGTTGAGCCTTACGCACCCACGCGCGACGCGCTCATCGCGCGCGGTTTGGCCTGCCGGGAAAGCGTGGGGGCAGATATTGGCGACGCCGCACTGTGCGTGCTGGCCACCAAGCCGCAAGGGCTGCAAGAAGCCTGCGGGCAGGTGCGTGAATTCCTGCCGGCTGACGCCACCGTGATCAGCATCGCGGCCGGGGTGGACTTGGCGTCGTTGTCGCAATGGCTGGGCGGGCACGCGCGCATCGTACGCGCCATGCCCAACACGCCCGCCAAGGTGGGTCTGGGCATGACGGGCCTGTACGCCACGCCGGCCTGCGCGGAAGCCGACCGCAAGCGGGTGGACGCCCTGTTCGCCGCCGTGGGCGAGCGCATCTGGACCGATACGGAAGCCATGATCGACGCCGTGACCGCCGTGACGGGCAGCGGCCCCGGCTACGTGTTCCATTTCATGGCGGCCCTGGAAAAGGGCGCGTTGCAACTGGGCTTTTCGGCCGACGACGCGCGCCGCCTGGCCGTGTCCACGTTCCGAGGGGCGGCGGGCTTGGCGGCTAGCGAAGCGGTGCCGCTGACGGAACTGCAGGAACGCGTTACGTCCAAGGGCGGCACCACGTATGCGGCGTTGTCGCATATGCGCGAAGCCGGCGTGGCGGATGCCATCACGCAAGCGGTGCGCAAGGCCGAAGCGCGCGCGCGTGAGTTGTCGGCGGGCTAAGGCTACAAACTCCGGCGGCCCAACCACCACAACAGCAGTACCGCCGCCGCGATCGCCGCGACGTTGAACTGCATGGCCGCGCTGAAGGCATGCGCGTAGCGTTCGGGCGCACTGGCGTCGGCATGGGCTTGCAAGGCGCCACCGAACAGCATGCCCGCCGCCGCGACGCCTAGCGCGGCGCCCACTTGTTGCAGCGTCGACACCACGCCCGCCGCCATGCCGGCGTGGCGGTCTTCGACCAAGCCCAGCGCCACGTTGACCAGCGGCGTATTGACCGCGCCCTGCGCCGCGCCCAACCACACCAGCGCGGGCACCAGCGACCACGGCGACAAGTCCGCGCCGGCCATGCCCACCTGAGCCATCAATGCCGCGGTGGCGCCACCGTACAGCAGGGCGGCCAGCGTAATGGCGGGCGTGCCGAAGCGGGCCACGAGGCGCGGCGCGGCCATGGACCCGGCCACAAAGCCGACACTTGCCGGCGCGAATATCAAGCCGGCCGTCAACGCGTCCAGCCCAAAGCCGGTTTGCACCAGCATTGCGTAGCAAAGAAACATGGCGCTGGCGGTCGAAAACACCAGCATCACCAACAGGCACCCCACCGCAAAGCGCGGCTGCGTCATCAAGCCCATGTCGAGCAGCGGCGCGCCGCCGCGCGCCTTGACGCCACGTTGCATGCGCACGAACGACAGCAACAGCAGCACGGCCACTGCGGCACACGCTACCGACCATACGGGCCAGTGCCGCGCCGGGCCCTCGATCAGCGCCAGCAGCAGCAAGGCCAGGCCCGCTGCCACGCACGCCGCGCCGGGCCAATCCATGGCCGCACTGGAAGGCTCGCGGGATTCGGGGATATGGCGCGCCAGGCGCCACGCCAGCAAGCCTATCGGCACGTTGATCAGAAAAATGGCGCGCCACGTCAAGCCGAACAAGTCGGCATGCACGATCCAGCCGCCCAGCACCTGGCCGGCAATGGCGGCCAAGCCCAACGTCATGCCCATCAGGCCGAACGCGCGCCGCCGCGCCTGGCCATCGAAGCTGACACGGATCAACGCATAGACCTGCGGAAACAGCATGGCCGCCGCCACGCCTTGCAGCACCCGCGCGCCGATCAGCGCGTTGGCGCTGGGCGCCAGTCCGCACAGGGCCGAGGCCAACGCGAAGCCGGCCATGCCCAGCATGAACAAGCGGCGCCGGCCGTGGCGGTCGCCCAGGCGGCTACCGGCGATCAGCAACACGCCATACGCCATTTCGTAGGCGGCAATGATGAAGTTGATTTGTGAAAAGCTGGCCGCCAGCGTGCTTTGCATGCTGGGGATGGCGACGTTCACCACGAACAAATCGAAGATGGTGATGAAGCCGCCCGACAACAGCACCGCCAGGCCCAGCGGGCCCAGGGTCGGGGTGTCGGGGGTGGGGCAGGTGCGGGGGGAAGGCAGGGCGTTCGAGCTCATGTCAGCGCTATCGGATTGGAATCGGCGCTATTCTGGGCGGGCACGCAGCCTTATACAATTTAGCTGTTTATGCTGTTACTAAGGGCAATAGGCTGGCAGCAGTGGCCTTCTAGCAGCAACCCGTCAGCAGTAGCGCTTCAGCAGTAACCAGCCCACAGTAGCCCCGTCCACCAAACCCGATTCGCGCCCCGTCATGACCCCAATCCCCACCCCCGAACGCCTGGACCGCACGCGCCCCGACCTGGCCGAATTCCTGCGCCTGCGGCGTGCACGCCTCAACCCGTCGGACTTAGGCTTGCCCGCCGGCAGCCGCCGCCGCACGCCTGGCCTGCGGCGCGAGGAAGTCGCCGCGTTGGCCGGCGTGGGCCTGGCCTGGTACACGTGGTTTGAGCAAGGTCGCAACATCAGCGTGTCGGCCACCTTCCTGGAAAACCTGGCGCGCGTTTTGAAGCTGGACGCCGCCGAACGCCGCCATCTTTATCTGCTTGCGCATCAGCGCCCGCCTGCTGAACCCGGCCGCACCTGGTGCACGGTGCCGCCGCAAGTGCGCCGCCTGATGGACGACCTGCCCACGCGGCCCGCCTACATCCTGAATCTGCGTTGGGACGTGGTGATGTGGAACGCCGCGGCAGACCGGGTGTTCGATTTTTCCGCGCAGGCGCCGGGCCGCCGCAACCTGCTGTGGATGCTGTTTGTGGAGCCCCGCATGCGGCAGCTATTCGTGGACTGGTCCGCGCAGGCGCCCGCCATGCTGTCCACCTTCCGACGCGACTTCGCCAGTGCACACGGGGTGCCGGACATTGCCGAGCTGGTGGATGAGCTGGAAGCCGTATCGCCGGATTTCAAGACATGGTGGCGCGAACACGACGTGCACGGCGCATGCATGGGGCAGCGCAAGCTGCACGTGGAGACCCTGGGCGACATCGCGTTCGAACACGCCACGCTGACCGTCGACGAAAGCCGCCATTTGCGTCTGGTCGTCTATGCGGCGGCGCCCGACGAACCCCGGGCGGCGGAGTTCGCGCACTGGCTAGGGGCGCGTTCCGACCCGGGAGCCGTCGCCTAGGGATACAAGCTCGCGGTTGACGCCGGGAATTTTGCGGGTGTATCGTAAGATCTATATCTTTAGATACATCGTAAGAGGCATTCCATGCGCCAGCACGACGTCGACCACACCCAACCCCATGCCCATGTCCACGGGCACCGTGGCCATCATCATCACCATCACCACCATCACCCCCACCACGCCAGTGCCGGGGGTGATTGGTTTTCCGGGACGCCTGACGGGGGGCGCGGCGGCGACGCCGGCGGCTTTGGCGGCGACGGCCGTGGCTTTACACGCGGCCGCCGCGTGTCCGCCGATGACTTGCAGTTGATGCTCTTGGGCTTGTTGGAACAGAACCCCAGCCACGGCTACGAACTCATCAAGGCGTTCGGCACGCTTAGCAACGGCTTCTACACGCCCAGCCCCGGCATGGTGTACCCCGCGCTGACCTATCTGGAAGAGCTGGGCTACGCGACCGTCGAGCAGGACGGCGCCAAGAAGCGCTACCACCTGGCGGAACCCGGCCGGGTCCATCTGGACGCGAATCGTGATCGCGTGTCGATGATGTTCAACCGCTTCAAGCACATCGCTCGCAAGATGGATTGGATGCGGCAGGCATGGAGCGGCGAGCCGCGCAGCCTGGGGCCGGAAGGCGAGGACGCGCGCACGGGCTGGCTGCCCGAGTTTGTTGAAGCCAGGCATGCCATGCGCCGCGCGCTGATGGAACGCACCGATGCATCGCCCGCCGAACAACGCCGCATCGCCGCCATCCTGGCGCGTGCCACCGATGAGATCACCGGCAAGCCCTGTGCTTGATCCCGCACTTTCCCAGAATTTGGAGCTTTGATGAATCGTAGTGACCTGACCGTGGAGCGCGTGCGCCACAACTTGAAGATGCGCGTACTGACCGTTCAGCGCGTCGAGCGCGTCGCGGGCCTGTTGGCCCGCGTTACCTTCACCGGAGACGACCTGCAGGACTTCGTGTCCGCCTCGTTCGATGACCACGTGAAGCTGTTCTTCCCCGCCGATCCTCTGCTGCCGCCGGCGTTGCCCAGCGTCGGCCCGGACGGCGTGAAGTTTCCTGATGGTATGCCGAAGCCTGCGGCGCGTGATTACACGCCGCGCCGTTTTGATGCGGAGCGTCGTGAGCTGGAGATTGAATTCGTGCTGCATGGCGACGGTCCGGCATGCATGTGGGCGGAACAGGCGCAGCCGGGTCAACAGCTTGGTATTGGTGGCCCGCGTGGTTCGTTCGTGGTGTCCAAGGCGTTTGACTGGCATGTGCTGATCGGCGACGAAACCGCGCTGCCCGCCATTGCCCGCCGGCTTGAGGAATTGCCTGCAAAGGCGCAAGCGCTGGTGTTGATTGAAGTGCCGTCTGCGGAGAATGAAATGCCGTTGGCGTCGGCGGCGAATGTGTCGGTGCGTTGGTTGCCGCGTAATGGGACCGCGCCGGGGTATAGCACTTTGTTGCTGGATGCGGCGCGGGAATTGACGCTGCCTGAAGGTGAAGGCTATGTCTGGGTCGCGGCGGAATCCGCCGTGGCCAAGGCCGTGCGCGAAATCATGGTGTCACGGCATGCCATCGACAAGTCTCGTATTCGCGCCGCGAGCTATTGGAAGAGGGGGGCGGTGGCGGTGCATGAGTCGCATGAGGGGTGAGGTGGGGGGGCGGGGGTGATGGGTTTCGCGCGGGCTGCGCTGGGGGTTCTTTTTGTTGGATTGCCGCGCTGCACCCATCCTACGTTCGTGCCATCGCACGTTCGCGCCATCGCACGTTCGCGCCATCGCACGTTCGCGCCATCGCACGTTCGTGCCATCGCACGTTCGTGCCATCGTAGGATGGGTGTAGCGCGGCAGGGGCGTGATAAAAACCGAAGCGGTTAGCGCGCGGAACCCATCTTGCGGTGGTGGTTCTTGCGTTGGGCTTCATAAGAACTGGGGCGTTGCTTGATGGGTTTCGCGCGAACCGAATCTGCGTTCTTTTTTCGTGTCTCTCGCGCTGCACCCATCCTACGGGTTTGGCGTTGGTTTTTCGCGGGCCAGGCGCAGCAGGTTTTGTATTCTGCCGCCGAGATTTTCTGCGCGGACGGCCAGGCCTAGCACCGCGCGGGGCCAGTCCAGGGTGAAGGGGCGGTAGACCACGCCGTCGGGGCGCAGGGGGCGTAATGACGCCGGCACCACGGCCACGCCCATGCCTGCCGCCACCAGGTTCACCGCCGACGATAACTGCGGCGCGCGTTGGCCGATCAACGGGTTCACGCCATGCTGGCGGCACGCCGCCATGATGTCCGCGCTAAGCCCGTAGCCGGATTTGCGCGAATACAGGATGAAGCGTTCCTGCGTCAGATCCTTCGGCGCCAAGCGCTTGCGGCGCGCCAGCGCGTGGCCCAGCGGCAACGCCACCACCAAAGGCTCTTCGGTCAACTGCGTGAACATCAGCCCGCCATCCAGCGCGAACGGCGGCCGCACGAAAGCGGCGTCTATCGCGCCATCGCGCAATTGCGCCACCAGCGTCTCGCTATCGCCTTGCGACAGCGTCATCTCAACCTTGGGATACTGCTGGCGATAGCGTCGGATCACTTCCGTCACCACGCCATTGAACGAGGCCGACTCCGTAAACCCCAGCGCCAGTTCCCCCACTTCGCCACGTGCAGCACGTTGGGCGGTCCGCACCGCGGCCTCCGCGCGTTGCAGGATGTCTTGCGCGCAGGACAGGAACGCCCGGCCCGCGTCATTCAGCACCACACCGCGTCCCGTTCGGTCGAACAGTGGCGTGCCTACTTCCTGTTCCAACTGACGAATCTGCTGGCTCAGCGGCGGCTGCGCCATGCCCAGGATTTCCGCCGCGCGCGTGAAGTGCTGGGCCTCGGCTGTCACCACGAAATACCGCAGATGCCGCAGTTCCATATCGATACCTTTAAAGTACTGATTATCAATATTCCATATATTGGACATTCTAGCCCTGCAAGCCGATCATGCACGCATCGATCCCGCTTCCAGGAACCCGCATGAACTCCCCTTTGAAACCCGGCGCCTTGCTGCGCCAGCATCTGGCCGATGACATCGTGGTGGCGCCCGGCGCCTATGACGGCATGTCCGCGCGGCTGGTGGCCCTGGCCGGGTTCAACGCCGTTTACGCCAGCGGCGGCGCCATTGCGCGCGCGGCGGGCTATCCCGACATCGGCCTGCTCAGCTTTACTGAAGTGATGGACCGCGTGGAAAAGATCGTGGACGCCAGCGGGCTGCCGGTCGTCGCGGACGCGGACACGGGCTTCGGCGGGTCCGCCAATGTTGAACGCACGGTACGCATCATGGAGCGCGCCGGCGTGGCGGGTTTCCATATCGAAGACCAATCGTTTCCCAAGCGCTGCGGCCACCTGGACGACAAGAGCCTGGTCGACGTCGAGGAAATGTGCCGCAAGGTCCACATCGCGCGGCAAACATTGAGCGACCCCGACATGCTGGTCATCGCGCGCACGGACGCTATCGCGGTCGAAGGGTTTGACGCCGCCATCACGCGCGCCGAGCGCTACCTGAAGGCGGGCGCCGACATGATCTTCGTGGAAGCGCCCGAAACGCTGGCGCAGATCCGCGCCATTGCCGACCGCCTGCCGGGCTTGAAGCTCATCAACATGTTCTATGGTGGCAAGACGCCGCTGGTGCCACTGCCCGAGCTGGCGGCCATGGGTTATCGACTGGCCATCATTCCGTCGGACTTGCAGCGCGCCGCCGTCCACGCCATGCAGGCCACGCTGGCCGCCATCAAGCAAACGGGCGACAGCAGCGCGCTGGCCGAACAACTGACCAGCTTCAAGGAACGCGAAGCCATCGTGCAGACCCAGCGTTACCTGGCGTTGGACACGCAATAGCCGTCCAGCGCCGGCGCTTCACGCGCCCCTTCAAGCGCTCGTTTCAAGCACGTGCGTCAATCACGCCCTTCAAGCACGCGCTGACGTTTCACGCCCGCGCCGGCCTTAGCGGTCGCAACGCGCCGGCATCGTGTTGGGCCACAAACGCTGCCCCCCGCTGCCGTACAGCGCGCGCACGCCGCATACCATTTCCACGCGGGCCAGTGCGCGGCCGGCCGGGTCGATGAGTTCCGAGTAGTCCATCGTGGACACCACCGCGCGCTGGTTCTTGAACGGCGTGACGGTGCTGTACTCGGGCTGAATGACGTACTGCCCCTGGCGGTCGACAAAGCCGATGTTCATGTCCCCCAGGGCCGGCGCCAAGCCGTCGCGCAGCGTGCCCAGCGCATTGAACGCCGGGCCGGTGAGCGCGCCTTTGGCATTCACGGCGCGCATCGCGCGAGTCGGCAGCAACGACACCGCCTGGCCTTCCGAAAACGCCGATGTGACGCCCTCAACGCTCAGCCGCGTCTTGCCGCTCGTGTCGACATAGTCCGTGCGCAGCCGGCCGTTCATCTCGTAATGCCTGAGCAGTTGCGGTGAACCTTGCGGCCACTGCCATTCGCCCGCGGGCAGCGTCGCCACCGTCTTGCCCGCCGTGTCGATCAGGCGCGCACCGCTTTCATCCGATGCCAATGCACGCGCGGGCGAGCCCTGGAACATCGAGCCGGTAGCGGCGCTGGGCGGAATCTGCCATTTGCCCAGTTCGTTCAGATAGCCGTGACGGGGCGTGCGACGAATCTCCAGCCAGTCGCCCAAGCGCGTGTAGAGCGCGTCTTCCAGGTCTTGCGCATTGGCGCCGTCTGCCGAAAAGATCCAGCGGCGCTGATCGCTCTCGGCCGTGACGGCGCCGTCTTCCGTCTGGCCAATTTGCAGCCGGCTGATGAAGGGCGTCAGCGCGCGGCCCTGGCTGTTGAACAGCGCAACGGGGCGGGAGTAGTCCTCGTCCTGCGCGCCCGCCTGCATCACCTTCCACAAGGTGTCGTTGACCCGCGCGACGGCATGATGGCGCGCCGGCACGGTCCACTTCCCTTGCAGATCAATCACGCCCACGCGGTCCGCGCCCAGCGACGCGACGGCGCGCCCGTTTTCAAACGCACCGATCTCCTGAAACGCGGGCGCGGCCAGTTCCTTGCCCGCCACGAAGTCGTACAGACCCCATGGCGCATCGGCGCTGGCGGTCTTGACGTAGCGCATCACACCCGGCGCCACCACCTGCGAATCAAAGACATCGGCGGGCAGGCTGTACAGCTTGCCGTCGCGGTCGATCATCTTGTTCACGCCGTTGGCGTACACCAGCGCATAGCCCTGGTGAAACGCGCCTATGTGTTGCTGCGCCGGCAGGTCCATCACGCGGCCCTGGGCGTCCAGCAGGCGTATGCCGTCGGCGGTGGTCGCGGCGTAGCGCAGTTGTTCCGGCTTGAGGGCGTCGGTGGAGATGGGCGCATCGCTGTCGCGGTCCGGGTCAACGTCCAGCATCGTCAGGTCCTTCCACGACGGGTCGGTCACCAGGCTTCCATCCGCCAGCAACAGGCCGGCGCCCGCCGGGCCGCATTGGCAGTGCGACTGACCCAGCAGCCCCAAGGGCGCGCCAGGCAAGTCCACGGGCAGGGCCTTCAGTTGCATGTTCTGCACGGCCTCGACGGCGTCAGGCTTCAGCAATACCTGGCCGTCGGCGTCGACGATATTGAGTAGCCCACGTTCCTGATTCTTGATCCACAGCCGGCCTTGCTGCACTTCCATCGTGCCGGCCTCTGCCAACCAGGCGGGCGCGGTGGCGCCGTGCAACCACGCGCCCTTGGGCGTCAGCAGGCCGACGCCTGCCTCGCCTCTGAACAGCACGAAGCCTGCTTCATCGACGCTGGGCGCGAGGCCCGCGCCCAGCGGCACCGGCTTGGGCTGGCTGGGCACCAACGCCATCATCGTGTCGCCCGACGGGTACACGATCACGTCGCCAAAGCGCTGCGAGGCCTCGGCTTCGGGCGACGTCATGGTCACGACCAGCTGGCCGGCGGTGTCCAGTACCGCATAGCCTTTGCGATCGCCCAACTGCGCGCTCCAGAACTTGCGGCCCACGGGGTTCAGCGATTCGTAGCGCTGGTCCGCGCCGATCGCCTTGCCGTCCGTGCCCAGCAGCACCACGCCGTCTGGCCCATAAGCCACGGCCAGCATGCCGTCGCGATTGACCGAGATATCGTCATACACGGGCTCAAGCACCCAGTTCCAGTCGCGGTCGACCAAGCCGTATCGGTACTCGCCGTTGTTGGCGATGTACAAGCCCTGGCCATAGGCTTGCGTCACCTTCACGCCGGGCATGGCGAAGCGGCGTTCGCCCGATGGCGACCGGTATTCCAGCTTGAATGCCACTGCTGCGCGCGCGGGCACGCCGTCTTCGATCACCAGGCTTTCGATGCCGGCGTCCAGCGGCTCGCCTACCGTTTCGCCTTGGCGGTTGATGAACACGTGGCGTCCGTCCACCGTGGCCACGGCCAGGCCGATTTCGGCAAAGTCGCCCACGCTGTCATAACGCGGCGGCACGGCCATGCGGCCTTGTGGGTTGATGAAGCCCCACTTGCCTTGCCATTGCACGGCGGCCAGTCCGTGGCGAAAGTCGCGCACGCTTTCAAAGATGGGGCGGATCACCAGCCTGCCGTTCTGGTCCAGAAAGCCCCAGGCATGGCGGCGCAGGGATTGGTCCGATGGCACGCGGCGCATCGGCTCCAGCGCGGACGGCAGCAGCACGGCGGCGCGTCCGTCCGCCAGGTTGCGGATGCAGCCGTTGGCGTAGGGCGTGTGGTACGAGATGTCGTCGACGGCGGCGTCGTTGCGCGCGCGCGCTTCGTCAACACAAAACACATGGCCCGTCTGCGCGTGCGCGGACAGGGAGGCGCCCAGCGCGGCCAGGGCGCAGGCGATACGGGTGGTGCGGATCACTCGTGACGTCATGGTCATTCTGCTTTGGCGGTGTCTAGGGCGGGGGGATCGATGCGCGCTGCATCAGGGCAGCTCAGAGCTTCGCGCGGCCAGCTCTGGTTTTCTTCCTCGTCGAAGATCACGATCTGGTCGCACAGCACGCCGAAGGTGGTGGTGGTTTTGCCGCGTGTGTCGATGAATTCGACCAGGTAGTCGTGAAACACCATGGCGCGTTCGTCCTGGAAGTCTTGCGCCCACGTGAATGCGGGCGGGATGACGTAGCGCCCGCTCAGGTCGATGTAGCCGTACAGCTTGCCCGTACGGTCCAGGCGTTGCGCCCGGGCCAGGCCGTGCTTCAGCGCACCCAGATCGCTGAAGTGCGCGCCCACGATGCGCTTGCCGGCTGCATTCAGGAAGCCTTGCTTGCCGTAGTTTTCGCTATAAGGCACCACGCCTTCGCTGGCGCGCTGGTAGCCCACCGGAAAGCGGTTGGACAGGCGCGCGACCTCGCGGCCCTGCAGGTCCGTCAGCACGGAGGTGGACGCGCGGTCGTCCTCGAACAGCACGCGCTGCATGGACGCCAGCGGGAAGCCGTCGCCGTGCTTTTCCAGCACGGTCTTGCCCTGCTGATCGATGACGCGGTAACCCGAACCCAGATTGACGCGCGCCAGACCTTCGGGTTGCACGAAGAAGGGATTGAATTCGCCATACAGCGCGGGCACTTGCAGTTGGCCGCGCGCGTTGATGGCGCCTTCGCGTTCGCCTTGGCGCACGATCAGCCAGTCGCCATGCTGCTCTTTGCTTTCCGGCCGGCCGTCAGAGATTTTCGTGGCGCGGCCTTGCGCGTCGAACAGCACGGCGCTGCCGTCGGCCAGTTCGCCCATGTAGCGGCCGCCTTGCAGCTTGTCGGGTTTGCCGAAGATGATGTCGCTGCGCTTGCCGGTGCGCAGGTTGACCATCCGGTACGGGCTGTCGCCATAGCGGCCGGCCTGGCCCTTGCCTTCCGGCTCGTTCACCAGCATGAAGCCGTTGCCCAGGTATTCCATGTTGTAGGCGCTGTCGTGCGTGGCCGGCACGACCCACTGGCCCTGGCGGTTGACGAGGCCCCAGCGGCCCTTGTCCTGTACGCGGACCCAGTCGTCGTCGAATTCCTCGATGCGGTCAAATTCAGGCTTCAGCGCGGGCGCGCCCAGGCGCACGTTCCACAGGCCCCAGCGGCGTTGGCGGTTGTCGTCCGCCGCGCGGTAGACCAGCAGCTCGCCTTCCAGTTCGGACGCCGCCGCGCTCACGTCATCCGGCAAGCGCACCGGTTTGCCGCGCGCATCGATCAGCAGAGCGTCGTTGCGCAGCATGTCGCGGGTGCGCGCCCAGGTGTAGGGGCCCTTGAACGGGCGCAAGTCGTCATAGTCAGGCGGCACGGCCCATGCGCCCTGGCCGTCGATGGCGCCCACCTTATCGTTCGTGGCGCGCACCACCAGCGGCATCGTCACGTCATAGGTGTTGATGTTTTCCCATTGCGGGTTCGACACGATCTTGCCCGTGACGGTCAGGATGGCCAGGGGCCGTGCGCCGTTGAGATCGCGCAAGAGCGCCAGCGGCATGGTCTGGTTGCTGGGGCTTCGCTGGGCGGATTTGCCCGGAGAGAACGCGCTGACGTCATAGCTGCGCAGGCGCATGCCGGTATCTGCATCCAGCAAGGGCTTGCCGTCAGCGGCGTACACCTGCATGAGGGAAGCTTCGGCGTTGACCGCGAGGGCGGTATGCGACGCGGCGTCATCCGCGCTAAGGGTGTCGGCCACTTCCGCGTCGGCCGCCGCTTGCCCGGCGTCGGCCGTCTCGGGGGCGTCTGTCACGACGGTCGCGGCGGCGGTCGCTGCGGTGTCGACCGCCGCGGTGTCGACCGCCGCCGTCGCCACATCCGTGGCGGGTTTGGAGGCGTCGGTCGCGTAGGTTCCAACCGAGTCGGCCACCGCGTCGGGGGCGATTGCGTCGGCGGCGATATCCACGTTGCCGTCCGACGCTTCCACCGCCACGGGCGGTTCATCGTCTGTCGCGTTGCTCGTGGCTTCGCCCGAGCCGCTGGCGTTCGCGGCGGTATCAACCGGCATGCCATAAACCCATGCCCGGCCCTGAACGATGTCGACGCGGCCGTCGCGTATCGCCAGTTTCTGCACCGTGCCGTTGGGGCTGATCAACAGCGTCGTCGATGCGTCGGACAGATAGCGCCAGCCGTCGCGTTGCTGAACGCCCATGTACGACGTCGCGAACGCATGCACGGGCTTGAGCCTGGCGTCCAGCAAAGTGGACTTGCCGTCTTCGCCCGCCACCAGCCAAAGGCCGGACGCGAGCCACTGCACGCGCTCGTAGCTTGCTTGCGAAATCGCTTCGCCGCGTGGGTCCACGAACGTCCAATCTTTTTCACGGCGCACCGCCACGACGTCACCGTCGCGCATCGGCGCTTCGCGCGAGCGCAGCACCTGCGGCGTCACGGCCCAGCGGCCCTGCGCGTCCAGCAAACCCCACCAGCCGGAATAGCGCGACCCGCGTGCCTGGGCGGGCAAGTAGCCGGCCGACGGCGCGGCCAGCATCATCACGCCTTCGGGCAGCGCGGTGGCCGTGCCCGTCGCGGTATTGATCAGGCGGGGCGGCGTGGGCACCTCCATCGATGCCACCTTCTGGCCGGGCATGAAGCCCCAGGTGCGGGTGCCCAGCGGGAACGTCTTCACCACCTTGCCCTGCCGGTCGATCAGCACATCGTGTTCGTCGTCTTCAACCAGCGCGGTGCCTTCGGCGTTAAAGCCGGTGGCCGTGGTGTAGCGCGGCTTGATGACCCACTGGCCCTTGGTGTCGATATAGCCCCACAAGTGGCCCTGGCTGACGGCGGCAAGGCCATTCTGAAACGGCGAGGCGTGCACGTAGGCGGGTGCGATGGCCATGCGGCCTTGCTTGTCGATATAGCCCCAGGCGCCGGCCTCGTCGCTGCGCGATCCGGTCAGCACGGCCGCCAGGCCTTCGCTGAAGGACTGATGGCAAACCGTGCCCTCGTTTCGGCCGTAGTAGCTGGTGGTGCATTGGTCCAACCAGGAGTCGGCACGCGCCGTATCGGGCAGGGCGGGCAAGGCCAGCGCCACGGCCAGCGCCAAGGGCTTGATCGCGGCGCGCATCATGCGAACGCGCGGACAGGGGCCGCGAAAAGAGGAAAGCCAAGCCGGACGTGCCACATGGTCGTATGCCTTGCCAGAATATGCGAAGGCAGCACTGTAACCACTCGTAGCGGGGGACAGAAGGGTAAATGTAACGATAGAAAACGAAGCGTTAACAGGTGGCGCTTTTCCGCCTTCCCGTGCCACATGCAGGGCTTGTTTCTGTTGCCCGTACCGTCGGCGCGCCCGGTTAAACCTTACGCAGGCCGGTGCTGCGTGCCCGCGCCCATCGTGATGTGCAGCATGCGACAGGGCTCGACCACCTTGACGGTATGCCACGCGCCCTTGGGGATGACGTAGGCGTCATCAGCCAGCATCTTCACCACTTGCACGCCCGTCGGCCATTCCAGATGCAGCTCGGCCGCGCCCGACATCAAACGCACGATCTCGTCCGCTTCGGGGTGCATTTCCCATTGTGGCCAGTCATTGGCGAAGGTGTATTCAGACACCAGCCAGCCCCGGCCAAACCGGTCCAGCGCCTCGGGCGGCTGCGACCAGAATTCGTCGCCGCCCTTGACCGTGGCGGCGGCGCCGGTGGCGTCCAGCAGAACATAATGCGATGACAGATCAGTCGTCATGGTGGGCATCCTTGATAGGGGTGTTCCTGGCGGGTTCATCCTTGCAGGGCCTGCTGCCATCGTAACCACGCTAGCCCGCATTGGTCAGGCAAGCCGCGCTTGGACGATGCATATCCGGCGATTATCATGTCGCCCATTCGCAATCACCACGGGAAAGGCGATGAGCCAGGGGTTCGAGGGGGTCAGGCCCGCGTCGGAATCGTCCATCGAGATCGGCTTCATGTATAACGGCCGGCATTGCGTTGAACGCATCCGCGTCAAGCCCACGGCCGCCAACTTGAAACGCGCGGCCGATCGGCGCGCCGCCATCCTGGAAGCCATCGCCCGAGGCGACTTCGACTACGCGGCCGAATTCCCCAAACGCGGCACGCCGCCCAAGCCATCACAGGGTTCTGCATGACGAGCAACCAGCAGTTGGAAGTCAATGATCTGACGCCGCAGGCATTCACGCCGTATGGCTGGATGTTGGGCAAGCCCATTCCGGATGGCAACGGCGTGCCCTTGTTCTCCAACCCCGCCACGGACTTCTGGCAGGAACACGTGTTCAACACCGGCGCGGGCGGCGATGCTGAAGTGCTGTGGGTCAATTACCGTAGCGCTTCCCCGGAAATCGCCAACCTGGAAAAGCACCTGCTGACGCAGCAGGCCATCGTGCCGCTGACCGGCACCATCATTCAAGTAGTGGCGCAAAGCCACGCCGACGGCAGCCCTGACCTGGCCACGCTAGCCGCCTTTCGCGTGCCGCAAGGGCAGGGCGTTTGCATGCGGCCCGGGTGCTGGCACGCCACGCGCGTGGTGGATGCCGAAGTCACCTGCCTGATGCTGACCCGCCGTTCCACCACGCTGGACTTGATTCAGCACCTGAACACCGATGCGCGTGCCACCGAAAGCGCCATCGTGGCGATCACGGCTCGTAACATTGCACGCCAAGACGCTTGAACAGCGGCCATTTATTGCGATAGCTGTCCGACCAGATCATGGCGGCGTAGGCCGCGAAGGGCGCGTTCACCGCGTGCACCGTCATGTGCGCGGCGGCGGCGTCGTCTGTCGGGCAGAAGGCCTGGCCCACGGTCGGGTACAAGTCGCCTTCCCATACCGCGCGCTGGCAGTGATCGCAAAAATTGCTCAATTGGCCTTGGCGTTCGGGATCTGGCCGCAGCGCCGGCGCCGTCTGGCTCAGCGTGTGGGCCACTGACTGCGCCACCATCCCCACCTGCGAGATCAGCGCCGGCCCGGCAATACGCTGCCATTGCGCGGGGCTGAAGAGCCAGTCGTGGAAGGCGTCCGGCGAAAGACCCAAGCTGTCGCCGTCCTCTTCCAGCTCAATGTCGGCTTCCGTACTCTCGTGCTCGGGCGGCAGCGCCAGCGCGAACACGGGCGTGGCACGCCGGCAATGGCGGCAGGCGTGCGTGGCCTGCAGCACGTAGTACGCAGAGGCGCGCACGTTGGCGTCAACGCCCAAGGGGCGGTCTGGAGAGTTGCTGTCGATGTCCATGCCTGGGGATGTTCTCTCTTTGGGCTGCGGTATCCCGATCCTTCTTGATTGGCGGGAAATATGCCAGAATCCCCTGCGGAATTGCTGTCCTTGACCGCGACGCTGCCGCCAACAGGGCGTTGCCAACAACATGCAGGTGTTGGAGCAAATTATGCGCGATCGTCAGAGTAGCACCGGCTTTGCGTTCAAGGCCCGCCGCCGTCTTGCGGGCTTGCTGGCCAAACCCCTGCTGGCCACGCCCTTGCTGATGGCCAGCCTGGCCGGGTGCAGCTTCACGTCGCCCGACGAAGCCACGGGGTCGCAGTCTGTCGGCATCCACGGCGTCACCGCGCAACAAGCGCGCAGCATTGCCAGCGAAGCGTATCTCTACGGCACCCCCATGGTGGCCAGCTACCAGACCATGTACGCCTTCAACCTGGACAAGAACAACCCGCAGTACAAAGGCCCGCCCAACACCTTCAACAACATCGCGCGCGTCTTCACGCCAGACGACACCGCGTTCGTCACGCCGAATGCCGACACGCCTTATTCCTTCGCCATGCTGGACCTGCGTGCCGAACCCGTCGTGATCAGCGTGCCGCCGATCGAAAAGCGGCGGTACTTCGTCCTGCAACTGATGGACTTGTACACCTACAACTTCGCCTACATCGGCAGCCGCGAAACCGGCAACGGCGGCGGCAACTTCCTGGTGGCGGGGCCGCGCTGGGACGGCAAGGTGCCGCGCGGCATCACCAAAGTGATCAAGTCGGAAACCGAACTCGTCAACGTGGTGGGCCGCACGCAGTTGTTCAATGCGGCCGACCTGAACAACGTCAAGCGCATCCAGGCGCGCTACAAGATCCAACCCCTGTCTTCCTTTGCCAAGCGGCCCGCGCCGCCCGCGCCCGCCGCCGTGGAATGGATTCCCCCTGTGCCGCCCGGCGAGATGCGCACGTCGCTGGAGTTCTACAACCAGCTGGCCTTTCTGCTGCAATTTGCGCCCACCCATCCCACGGAAAAATGGCTGCGTGAACGGCTTGGCAGCATCGGCATCAAGCCCGGCCAAGCGTATCCCGTTGATCAGTTGGACCCGCGCCTGCGCCGCGCCTTGCAGGAAGGCATGCATACGGCGCAGAACGACATCGACAAGAACCGCACCGCACTGGCCGGCAAGACCGATGGGCTGTTCGGCAGCCGCGCCAAGCTCAAGAACGACTATCTGGCGCGCGCGACCGGTACGCAGATCGGCATCGGCGCCAACAGCCGCGAAGAGGCGCTGTACCCCGTGCTGGAAAAAGACAGCCGGGGCCAGGAGCTGGATGGCCGGTACGCGTACACGCTGCGCTTTGCGCCACGCAGCCTGCCGCCCGTGAATGCGTTCTGGTCCATGACGATGTATCGCTTGCCCGAGCAACTGCTGGCGCCCAACCCGATCGACCGCTATTTCATCAATTCCGCCATGCTGCCGTCGCTGAAGAAAGACCGCGATGGCGGGCTGACGATCTACATCCAGTCGCAGTCGCCCGGCAAGGGCAAAGAGTCCAATTGGCTGCCCGCGCCGCCTGGGCCGTTCATGGTGACCCTGCGCTACTACTGGCCTAAGCCGGCGCTGTTGGACGGCAAGTGGGTCACGCCGGAAATACAGCGGGTGGCGCAATAGCGGCATGAAACGCAACTTCAACATCCACGACCTGCGCATCTTTTATACGGTGGTCATGACCGGGTCCACCCGCCAGGCCGCGCAGGTCATGAGCCTGACGCAGCCCGCGATCAGCCATGCGGTGTCGCGGCTGGAAACCGCCACGGGCGTGCAGTTGTTTGATCGGTCGCACAAGACCCTGCGACCCACCGAAGCCGGGCAATACCTGTACACCGAAGCCAAGTTCGTGCTGGACGAATTGGTGCGCATCGACGAAGCCCTGCACAGCATTGAAAAGTTTGGCGGGCGGGGCTTGCGCGTGGCCTCGTCGCCCGCGTTGGCGCTGGTGTATGCGCCCGAAGCGGTGAAGCGGCACCTGGACGAGCACGGCAAGCGGCCGTTTTCCATCGACGTGGAATCGTCGGTGCAGTGCATCAGCGCGGTGGAAACCATGCGGGCCGACTTCGGCCTGGGCGCGGTGGGCCGCGACAGCCCGCGCGTGAATTTCACGACGTTTCTGCGCACCGACGTCATGCTGATCGCGCACCGTGAGCACCCCTTGGCGCGGCGCGACGTGGTGGCGGTGTCGGACATTCCCCCCGAATCTTTCGTCAAGCCGCTGTGGTCCGACTACGTGGTGGCGCAAGGCGACATTGCCGATTCCGATGCGCTGGACTCCGGCATGCAAGCGCATATGACCTTGGTGCCCGGCACGGTGCGCGCCGTGAAGGGCGTAAGCCTGGTCAACGCGATATCGGCGTCGGACATCGTGTCGGTCTACCCCGACATCGTCGCGGTGCCACTGGCGTCGCGGCAGTGGTTTGAGTTCGTGCTGATCACCCGCAAGGAAGCGCAGAGCCAGGATCTGGCCGAGCGTCTGCTCGGCGCCTTGCACGCCACGGCCCAGGCGCGGCGCACCGGCGTGTTCGAGGACACGATTCAACTGATCGCGTAACCCACCACGCCGCCACACCTCCCCCCCAACGCACGGGGCCTCAATCAGCCGGCGGCTGCCACGGCAAAGATTGCAGATCGCCGTCGATGCTGATTGCCTGCCCGCTGATCATGGCCCCAAACGGGCTGGCCAGGAACAGCGCCATGTTCGCGATGTCGGCGCCCTGTACAAACTGCCGCAGGCTGACGCCCGCCAGTTCCAGCTTGGTTTCTTCTTCTACCGTCAGACCCATCGCGCGCGCCCGTGCGGCAATCACGCGGTCAATGCGCGGGCCGGCAACCAGCCCGGGTAGCAGGGCATTGGCGCGGATGCCGTAAACACCCAGCTCCACCGCCAGCGACCGCGTCAGCCCCACCACGCCCCATTTCGAGGCGGAGTAGGGTGTGCGCAAGGGCAGCCCCATGCGGCCCGCCACCGAACTGATGTTGATGATGGAGCCGCCGCCTGATTCGCGCAGCGCGGGCACGGCGTGCCGCACCGTGTGGAATTGCGACGCCAGGTTGATGTCCAGCGTGGCGGCCAACTCTTCCGGCTGGATGTCGGTGATGCGGGCGGTGGGGCCGGCGATACCGGCGTTGTTGACCAGCACGTCCAGGCCGCCCAGATGTGCCAGCGCTGTCTCCATGTAGCGGTCGATGTCTTCACGGCGGCTCACGTCGGCGCGGCTGTGGGCATGGCGGCATTCAAACAGCGCGCCTTCGTCCACGTCGCAAACGTGCACATTCGCGCCGCGCTCGGCGAAGGCGTCGGCCAGCGCCGCGCCGATGCCCGCCGCGCCGGCGGTAACGATGACGCGGCGGCCGCTCAGGTCCACCGGCAGGGCGGTCAAGTCTTGCGGGTTCATGCGGTTTCCTTCGGCGTGGGCAGGGGTCATGGCTTCATCAGGCGGCACTTGGATTCCTGCGGCGACGTATAGATCTCGTCGCCCGGAATCTTCGCGATCAGCTTGTAGTAGTCCCATGGGCCCTTGGATTCCGAAGGCTTTTTCACCTGCATCAAATACATGTCGTGCACCAGCAGGCCGTCGGCGCGCACCGTCGCGTTCTTCACGAAGAAGTCGTTTACCGGGTTGGACTTCACCCACTTCATGATGGTCTCGCCGTCGGTCGTGCCGGTGGTCTTGACCGCGTTCAGGTAGGTGGTGGTGACGGAGTAGTCGCCGGCTTGCAGCATCGACGGCTTCTTCTTCATGCGCTCTTCAAAGCGTGCCGCCCACTTGCGCGACGCATCGTCCTGGTCCCAGTACCAGGCGGTGGTCAGGTACATGTCTTGCCCGGCCGCCAGGCCCAGCGCGTGGATGTCGGTGATCAGCACCAGCAGGCCCGCGATCTTCATCTTGGGCGTCAGCCCGAACTCGGCGGCGGCCTTGACCGCGTTGCTGGTATCGGCGGCCGAGTTGGCCAGCCCCAGCACCGTGGCGCCAGAAGCCTGCGCCTGCAAGATGTACGACGAAAAGTCCGCCGCGTTCAGCGGATGGCGCACGCGGCCCTTCACCTGGCCGCCGTTGGCCTGCACCACGGCCGATGCATCGCGCTCCAGCGCGTGGCCGAAAGCGTGGTCCACCGTCAGGAAGTACCAGTCCTTATTGCCTTCCTTCAGCATGGCGCGCGCCGTGCCGCGCGACAGCGACACCGTGTCGTACACATAGTGAACCGTGTACGGCGTGCACTGCGCGTTGGTCAGTTCCGACGCGCCCGCGCTCACCACGAAGAAGGGGGTCTTCTTTTCTTCGGCCACCTTCGCCATCGCCAGCGCGGCGGCTGAATTCGCGCCTGCGATCAGCATGTCCACGCCGCGCTGGTCCAGCCATTCGCGTGCGCGCGACGACGCGATGTCGGCGCGGTTCTGGTGGTCTGCCACCAGCACTTCAATCTTCTTGCCGGCGATCTCGCCGCCCATGTCGGCCACCGCCATCTTGATGGCTTCGGCCCCGCCCGGGCCGTCGGCATCGGCCGACAGGCCCGACATGTCGGTAATGAAGCCGATACGGATCACGTTGTCGTCGGCCATGGCTGCGCCGCCCATGGCCAGCAAGGCCGACGCCACTGCCGCGTTCAAGATTTTTTTCATGTTTGTCTCCCGCCTGGGGTTTGATTGTTGTTGCCGTGCCGCCGTCAGAACGCGACGTTGTCCCGGCCCTTCAGTTGCAGAATCTGACGCGCCTCGTCGGGCGTGGCGATGGTCAGCGACAAGTCCTCAAGAATGCGGCGGATGCGGCGCACCTGATCCGCATTCGACTGCGCGAGTTCGCCCGGACCATCCCACAAGGAATCTTCCAGCCCCACCCGCACAAAACCGCCCATCGTCGCCGCCATGGTCGCAAGCGACGTCTGCTTGCGCCCCGCCGCCAGCACCGACCAGCGGTAGTCATCGCCAAACAGCCGGTCGGCCGTGCGGCGCATCATCATCACGTCTTCGGGATGCGTGCCGATGCCGCCCCGGATGCCGAAGACGGACTGAATCAAGAACGGCGGCTTCAACAAGCCCTTGTCCACAAAATGCGCCGCCGTATACAGGTGCCCGATGTCATAGCACTCGATCTCGAAGCGCGTGCCGTTGTCATTGCACGAAGACAGAATGTGCTCGATATCCTTGAACGTATTCTTGAACACCAGATCGTTGCTGCTTTCCAGATAGGGGCGTTCCCAGTCGTGCTTGAAGTCTTTGAAACGTTCCAGCAATTCATACATGCCGAAGTTCATCGACCCCATGTTCAGCGAGGCAACCTCCGGCTTGAATTGCGTGGCCGGCAACATGCGTTCGCTGACCGGCAGCACGGGCGAACCGCCGGTGGTGATATTGACGACCACATCGCTTTGCGCCTTGATGCGCGGCAGAAACTGCGCGTACAGCGCCGGGTCCTGCGTGGGCCTGCCCGTCTGGGGATCGCGCGCGTGCAAATGCACGATGGCCGCGCCTGCCTCAGCGGCATCCAATGCCGATTGCGCGATCTCGTCTGGGGTTATAGGCAGGTAGGGCGACATCGACGGCGTATGCACCGAACCGGTAATGGCGCACGTGATGATCACATTGCTCTTGGGTTTTTTCATGGGCCTTGGACGTATGACGTTGAGGTCTGACGTTTACGTATGACGTTTTATCGTGGCCCCGGCTGTCTCCTCCGGGTGCGGCCCATTCTGTCGCAGGGCATTGCCCTTGTCACCTGAACAGAAATTATCAACTGATACGGTTTCCGGTGCTGCGGCGCAGCGTGATCCTGGCGCCTGCCGCCGGTTGGGATGAGGCTAAGCGCCGGCCCGCGCCCAGACGCAAAAAAGCCGCCGCCGGGTTTCCCCTGGCGGCGGCCTTTTTGCGTGCAGCGGCGGGACTTAGTCCTGGCGGCTGGTCACTTCAACCAGGTGATAACCGAACTGGGTCTTCACCGGGCCTTGAACTTCACCAACCGGCGCGCTGAACACGACGGTATCGAATTCCTTGACCATCTGGCCCGGGCCAAAGGTACCCAGGTTGCCACCGTCACGGCTCGACGGGCAGCTGGAGTTTTCCTTGGCGACTTGGGCAAAGTCAGCGCCGTTTTCAATGGCGGTCTTGAGTTCGTTGCACTTGGCTTCGGTGGAAACGAGGATGTGACGGGCGGAGGCTTGTGCCATGAGGGCTCCTTGCGGAATAGATTGGGGAGGGGAGAGTAACGCATTTGGGCGTGCTCACTACGGTGCCATCATAAACTGGCTTTCAAGACGGCCATATTGCGGTCATTAACGTTCAGTTACGTTGACCGGCGTCATCCCTGTGGCACCCCTGCGCCATGTCTTTGCCCATCTCTTCATTCCGCCAACCACTCCCGAAACGGCTCCAGATCCACCCCGCTAGGCACATACCAAACCTTGCGCGTCTTGTCCCATTGCGCGCCTAGCGCCTTCACCACAGCCCGGTTCGCATACGCGACCTTCAAGTCGCGGTGCCCCACCGCCTTGACGGGCGCGGCCAGGTTTCGGCGTAGCGCCGTATCCGCGCGCTTCTGCGTCGCCGCCAATTGCATCCGCGCGATGAACGCACTGCGTCGCGCGGGGTCTTCCGAAGACACCAAGGTCAGGCGCGACTTGGTGCGTGTTGCCGCCACATAGAACAAGTTCTCTTCTTCCCCCGCTTTGCGCAGCGGATCGGGAAACGCGTCGGCGTCCATGAACGGCAGGATGACGTGTTCGAATTCCTTGCCTTTGACATTGACGATGCAGTCCATCTGCACCGTGTTCTTACCGGGCCGTGCGCCAACAAACGCTTCTGCCGCGCCGATCCATTCCGAGAATTCGCGCAGGGTCTTGCCCGACATCTTGGCCGAGGCGATGAAGCCGTTGACCGAGCGGGTGACGACGGACGCTTCATAGGGATGCACGTACAGGCGCTTGGCGACCTTGTCCATGTCCATCAGGTCGCGCACCGTTTCCAGGGCTTGGTAAGCGGGGCTGTCGGTGGATAGCGCGCGCAGATGCTCCACGGCTTCCGAGATGCGGGCGCGGGCGGCGGGGCTGCCGACGCGCTGGATCTGGCCGGTAAAAAAGTGCTTAAGCGCGGACGGTTCTTTTGCCAGCGTCGTCTGCGCCTCTTGCAGTTCCTTGGGCGTCAGCGGCACTTCGGCGAAGGTGGTCAGGGCGTCGACGATGGCCTCGCGCGTGGCGGGTGCGGCCACGTGATGGAAGTCGTCCAGCGCAATGGCCAGCATGCCGCGCAGGAACAGGATTTCTTCGCGCAGCAGGTAGCTCTTCATCGTCAGCGTGCGGTAGGGCACGCCGGCGTTCATCAGGGCGTTTTCGATTTCGATGGATTGATGCGCGTCGCGCAGCAAGACGCAGCACTGGTCCAGCGGTTTGCGGCCCTGCTTCCATTGCAAGATGGCCTTGACGACTTGTGCACCGCAGTCGCCCGGGGTGTCGGCGTAGGTGGCTTCGTGAATCTCGGTGCGCAGCGGCAGGTTGGAATCCACCGGCTTTTGCTTGAAGGCTTCCATCGCGTAGGCCAGATGCGGGCCGTGGCGGTAGGTCATCGTCAGCGGGAAGTTCGCGCAATCGGGGAAGCTGGTGCGGATGCGGGTTTGCAGGAAAGATTCGTCGGCGCCCAGGTGGGAGTAGATCACCTGGTCTTTGTCGCCCACGCCCACGAAGTAGGTGACGTCCACGTTCAACAGCGCTTCGATAATGCAGAACGATGCTTCGTTGATGTCGTGCAATTCGTCGACGAGAACCAGCTTGTAGGGGGCCAGCACGTCGCGCGGGTCAGACGCGGATCGCAGCAGGCGCGCCAAGTCATACGTGGCGTCGAAAAAGCCCCGGGCGTCCACGTAGCCGAAGACGTCAACGCGCTGCTTTTCGTATTCAACGGCCCAAAGATAGTCGGTAATGGTCACGCCCGCGCTTTCCGCAATGAACAGCGCATCGGCCCCGTCATCCGGCGCGATCCGCATCGTGGCTTTGAGCTTCAGCAGGTTGTCCAGGAACTGGCTGACGGCGGTGTTGTGCGTGCGGATGTCCAGCAGGTCGGCGTATTGCGGGTTATTCGCCGCTACGTTTTCCAGCGCAAACAGCGCGTAGCTTTGTTGTTCGCGCGTGGACGGCAGGGGCTCGGGCTTGCCGTCTTCGACCTTGGCCAATACCCGCTGCGCATACTCTTCAACCGTCAGCACGTTGACGCGCCGCGCCGTGTTGTAGGCGATGCCCACGTCCACCAAGCGCGTTTGCAGCACCTGGCGGGCTTCGTCGGTGAAGGTCAGCGCCAGGATGTCTTCGGGCGGCAGGCCGCGCGTCAGCGCTTCGCCGATGCGCAGGGCCAGCGTGGTGGTCTTGGCGGCGCCCGCGTTGGCGATGACTAGGCTGGTCCGGCTCCGCGAGGTCTGGATCCGGCTCTGTTCTTCAGTGGGCACGAAGCCGGCGGGGAAGAACTGGGGGGCAGGGGAGTTTGTCGTCATCTAGGCGGAAAAGGCGCGAGCAGGAATGTCGCAGGGGCAGACGCCAGTGTACCGATTCCATCAGCCGGCTCCGTCCAATGAAAACGGCCGGCCGGCGCATGAAGCGCCCGCCGGCCGTTCAGGCCGAAAAAGGGGAGCAAGCCCGGAGCCAAGCGTGGGGTCGAACCCGGAAACCGGCCCAAGTCCGGCCTGGATCAGGCCCAGGTTGAGCCCAGACTACAGCCCAGATTGAGCCTCGATCAAGCCCATATCAAGCCGAGGCTCCACCCCCGCCTGAAACCCGATCAGCGCACCGGCCACCCGTACATCAAGCCGCCATCGCGGTACGACGCATTCAGGCCGCGCGACAGCTTCAGCGGGCTGCTGGGTCCCAGGTTCTTTTCAAAGCTCTCGCCGTAGTTGCCGATGTGCTTGATGATGTTGTAGGCCCACTTGTCGTCCACGCCCAGGTTCTTGCCCATGCCGGGCGTCACGCCCAGCAGGCGCTGCACGTTGGGGTTGGTGCTTTTCAGCATCTCGTCCACGTTCTTGGACGTGACGCCGTATTCCTCGGCTTCCAGCATGGCGAACATGGTCCAGCGCACCACGTTGAACCATTGCTCGTCGCCCTGGCGCACCATGGGGCCCAGCGGCTCTTTCGAGAAGTTCTCGGGCAGGATGTCGTACTGGCCCGGGTTGTCCAGATTGCTGCGCGCGGCCGCCAGTTGCGACTTGTCGCCGGTGAAGGCGTCGCAGCGTCCAACCGCGAAGGCGCGGATGATCTCGTCCAGGCGTTCCACCACCACCGGCTTGAAGACGATGTTTTGCGACCGGAACCAGTCGGCCAGATTCAACTCCGTGGTGGTGCCGGGCTGCACGCACACGGTGGCGCCGTCCAGTTCCTTGGCGCTTTTCACGTTCAGGGACTTGTTCACCATGATGCCCTGGCTGTCGTAGAAGTTGACGCCCACGCCGATCAAGCCCAGCGTGGTGTCGCGGGTGAGCGATAGCGTGGTGTTGCGCGGCAGCACGTCGACTTCACCCGACTGCAAGGCGGTGAAGCGCTGCACGGCGCTGACGGCCATGATCTTGGATTTGGCGGGGTCGCCGAACATGGTGATGGCCAGCGCGCGGCACAGGTCCACGTCCAGGCCGACCCAGCCGCCCTTGCTGTCATTGACCGAGAAGCCGGCCACGCCGGTCGAGACGCCGCACTGGACAAAGCCTTTGCTCTTGACGCTGTCGAAAGTCACGCCGGCCGTGGCGGCCCAGGACGAAAGAAGTAAGGCGGTGCCTGCCGCAACGTGTTTGAGTGCTTTCATGGTGTCTCCGCGCGATGGGCGCATAGGTATTCTGTCGGCCGGTAAGCCGAGGTGCGCGGAATGGTAGCCATGGCGCCTGGGCGGGAATATCAGGGAATTCCCGTTAAATCCACTGGGCGGAATTTTGGAGGGATAATCGCTGCCAGGCCGACAGAGGGGCGATGGATGAACGAGAAAGACCAAGAAAAAAAGGCAGACGGCGATGACCGACGCCGACCCGGCCGCGCCTTCGTCAAGCAGCAGGTGCAGGGCACATGGCGTGAACTGATCCGCGTCAATACCAGCGACCGGCGTTGGGAGATGCCGCTGGCGGCGGCCCTGTCTTCCGGCCTGCCCTTGATGGTGGGCGCGTATTTTGGCCGCATGGATTATGGCCTGATGTCCAGCCTGGGCGGCATGGTGTTTCTTAGCCTGCCCAATGCGTCCTTGCAGCAACGGATGATGATGCTGCTGGCCGCGTCCTTCGGCATGGTGGCCTGCTTTGCGGTGGGCGCGCTGACGCAGCTCTGGCCCACGGCCACGATCGCGGCGCTGACCCTGATTGCCATGCTGGTGAACATGGTGTGCCGCTGCTATCGGCTGGGGCCGCCGGGCAGCTTGTTCTTCATCATGGCAACCGCGATTGCGGCGTACACGCCCGGCAGCATCGAGGATGTGCCGATGCGGGTAGGCATGGTGGCGCTGGGTTGTTTGGTGGCTTGCCTGGTGGCCTTTGCCTATTGCCTGCACATGACGCGGGTGGCGCCGCCACCGCCCGATACGCCCTTGCCCAAGCCCACGTTTGATTTTGTGGTGTACGACTCGGTCATCATCGGCCTGTTCGTGGGTATCTCCTTATTAGTGGCCGAACTGCTGCAACTGCCGCGCCCGTACTGGGTGCCGGTCAGTTGCCTGGCGATTATCCAGGGGGCAAGCCTTTGGGCGGCGTGGAACCGTCAACTGCACCGGATACTGGGTACGGCGTTGGGCTTGTGCGTGGCGTGGGCTTTATTGAGTTTGCCGCTGAACGTGTGGACGTTGGCCGCCGTGATGATGGCGCTGTCGTTCGGGATTGAAACCCTGGTGGTCCGGCACTATGCCAGCGCCGTGGCGCTGATTACCCCGTTGACGATATTTCTGGCGGAAGCGCCGCATCTGGGGCAGGGCTATCCCGCCGAGGTGATCGAGGCGCGCTTTGTGGATACGGTGATTGGCGCGTTCATCGGTGTGCTGGGTGCGGTGCTATTGCATAACCAGCGCATTCGGCCGCGATTAAGCCGGTGGATGCGTGCGGTGCTGCCCAATCGTGTGAACTAAAGGGATGAACCAAGACCGTGAACTAGTCGGGTGATCCGCCCGCCACGCAATAAGGGCAATCCAAAGCGGGCTTGGCCGCTTGCGCCGGCATGCCTTCCAGCGCCGCCGCATGCAAACACTCATGCGACAGCCATTGGCTCAGGCGGTCATAGCTTTCCATATTGCTGCGCCAGTTCGGCGCGCAGAGGTAGTAGCCCAGCGGGCTTTCGAACGTGCGGTCGAACACATCCACCAACTGCCCCGTGGCCAATTCCTTTTCGATCAGGCAATGCGGCATCAACGCTACGCCAAAGCCCGATGAGGCCGCCTGGATAATCATCGAAAACAGATTGAACCCGGGGCCGAAACGCGCGCGGTCATAATCACCGAGATACGTGGAAAACCAATATTCCCAAGACAGCGGAATCTCGATGTGCTGCAACAGCGTGCACTGCTTGATGTCTTCCAGGCTGCCGATGGGGTGCTGTTCCAGATACTCGCGTGAGCACACCAGGCGGGTCTCGCGGCCGGTCAGATACTTGGCGTCGCCATCGTGCCAATCCCCGTAGCCATATTGAATGGACGCATCGAAATCCAGTTCGGTGCTTTTGTAATCGGCCACGCTGTAGCGCACGAAATTGATCGAGATATCGGGATTGAATTCGCGAAACGTCTTCAAGCGGGGAAACAGCCACTGCGCGGCGAACGTAGGCGCGGCCGATACGTTCAGCGATTTGGCCGACTGCTGCGTGGCCATGACTTGCGAGGTGGCGCTTTCCAGCGTGTGCAGCGCGGGCCGGATCAAGCTGAGGTAGGTGGCGCCCATGCGGGTCAGTTGCAGCCCGTTGGTGGCGCGGATGAACAGCGCGTGGCCCAGATAGCTTTCCAGCGTGGCGATATGCCGGCTGATGGCGCTTTGCGTCACGAACAGTTCCTTGCCCGCCTTCGAAAACGACAAGTGGCGCGCCGCCGCGGTGAACGCATTCAATTCAGAGAGAGTGGGGCAGCGGCGTCTCATGACGATGGGGCTGAGTCGACTGACAAGAAAAGGGGGGTATGAGTAAAGCTCATAAGGCTGTTCAAATTTGTGTCGAACGCCTAAGGGGAGACCCGGTATCGGACGTTTGGATTGTACCGGTAGAGTTCGCCATGCTGAATTTCCTGCATGTTGAACGAATAGCGTGATTTATATATGAAGCCGGTTGTTGTTAAGAATTGCAAGATCTTGAATACCCGATCGTTGGCCCTGGAAGCCGCGGCGAATGTGTTGATCGAAGACGGAATGATCACTCGCATCAGCGCCGACGAGCTGACCGTGCCGGACGCCGAGGTGGTGGACGCCAAGGGCATGACGCTGATGCCGGGCATGATCGACTGCCACGTGCACGTGGTGGCGTCGTCGTTCAACCTGGGCCGCGTGGCGGCCTTGCCCAATGCCCTGGCGCTGTTGCGCGCACTGCCCATCATGCAGGGCATGCTGGACCGGGGCTTTACCAGCGTGCGTGATGCCGGCGGGGCCGATTGGGCCTTGGCGCAAGCCGTGCTGGACGGCGTGATCGACGGCCCGCGCCTCTTCTGCGCGGGCAAGGCCCTGTCGCAGACGGGCGGCCATGGCGACTTCCGCCAGCGCAACGATGAACTGGACCCCTGCCCTTGCTCGGTCAAGATCGGCAATATCGGCCGCGTGGTGGATGGCGTGGACAACTGCCGTTTGGCGGTGCGCGAAGAAATCCTGAAGGGCGCGACGCAGATCAAGGTCATGGCGTCCGGCGGCGTGGCCTCGCCGAATGATCCGATTCAGAACCTGGGGTTTTCCGAAGCCGAACTGCTGGCCATTGTGGAAGAGGCCAGCAACGCCAACACGTATGTGATGGCGCATGCCTACACGCCGCGCGCCATCATGCGCGCGGTGCGTTGTGGTGTTCGCACCATCGAACACGGCAACCTGGTCGACCGCGAGGCCGCCGAGGTCATGAAAGAGCACGGCGCGTACATGGTGCCCACGCTGATCACCTACGAAGGGCTGGCCAACGACGGCGAACGCTATGGCCTGCCGCTGGACTCGGTGAAAAAGATTGCCACCGTGCGCACGCAAGGCCTGACGGCGCTTGAGATCCTGGACGACGTCGGCGTGAAGATGGGTTACGGCAGCGACCTGCTGGGCGAAACCCACTACATGCAAGCCGACGAACTGACCCTGCGCGCCCGCGTGCTGGGCAACGCCAAGGTGATTCAGCAGGCGACCTTGATCGGCGCCGAAATCCTGAACCAGCAAGGCTTGCTGGGCGAAGTGTGCGTAGGCGCGCATGCCGACCTGCTGCTGGTCGACGGCAACCCGCTGGATGACATTTCCCTGCTGACCCAGCCCGACTCCATCAAGCTGATCATGAACCGCGGCTTGTTGCACAAGAACGCCTGCTGACGTTCTTTCACTCTTACTTCCGGAAATCTTCATCATGTATTCCGTATCGGACCGCCTGGAGCGGCTACCGTTTTCCAGCTTCCATTTCCGCTTGCTGATGATCGGCGGCCTGGGCCTGGCGTTTGAAGCGCTGGACGCCGGCATCATCGCGTTCATCATCCCGTCGTTGCGCACGCAATGGGGCCTGTCCACCGGCGAGATCGGCTGGATCGCCAGCAGCACCTACGTGGGCTTCCTGGTGGGCGCGCTGTTCTCGGGCATTCTGGGCGACCGCTACGGCCGCAAGAAGATCATGATGTGGGCCTTGCTGCTGTTCTGCGTGGCCACGTTCTTCAACGCCTTCGCTCGCAACTATCACGAGTTCTACATCCTGCGCATGATCGCGGGCATCGGCATGGGCGCGGAAGGCGCCATCATTGCGCCGTATCTGGCGGAATTCGTCAGCAGCAAATACCGTGGCCGCTTTACGGGCGCGCTGGCGGGCTTCTTCTCGTTCGGCTTTGTGATGTCGGCGTTGCTGGGGTACTTCATTGTGCCCATGAGCGACGACGGCTGGCGCTGGATCATGATCATCGCCTCGGTGCCGGTGGTGTTCCTGCTGTGGTGGCGCAAGTCGCTGTTCGAATCGCCGCGTTGGCTGGAGCACACTGGTCAAACCGCCGAAGCCGACCGCATCTGCTCGGCCATTGAAGCCGAAGTGGAGCAGAAGCTGGGCCGTCCCTTGCCCAAGCCCGTTGCCACGCGCCGTGCCGCCACCGCCGCGGAAAACCCGCAAAGCGCGATGGAAAAGCTGACGTCCCTGTTCTCGAAAACCTATCTGGGCACCACGGTGCTGGTGTGGGTGTTCTGGATCACCGTGCTGTTCTGCTACTACGCCTTCCTGGTGTGGATTCCCAGCCTGCTGGTCGAGCGCGGCTTCACCATTACCAAGAGCTTTTCGTACACCATCCTGATCTACCTGTCGCAGATTCCCGGCTATTTCTCCGCCGCGTATTTCAACGACAAGATCGGCCGCAAGTACACGATTCTGGCGTACATGCTGTTGTCGTGCCTGTCGGCGCTGGGCCTGGCGCTGGCCAGCGGCGAGCAGCAGATCATCATGCTGAGCATGCTGCTGTCGTTCGGCATGAACGGCGTGATTGCCGGCCAGTACACCTACACCGCCGAGATCTACCCGACCTCGATCCGGGCAACCGGCATGGGCGCGGCATCGGCCTTTGCGCGAATTGGGTCGATTGCATCGCCCACCATTGTGGGCGTGGCGTATCCGGTGCTGGGCTTTGCCGGCGTGTTCGCCATGATGACGGCCATCTTGATGGTGGGCGGGCTGGGAATTCTGTTCTTCGGCAAGAACACGCGCGGCGTGGTACTTGAGGCGATTCACTGATGACGCAAGCATCCACGTTGGCGCCCTGGGCGGCGCATGCGCGCGCCTTGGCGCAAGCCGGTGACCGCGCCGCGCAATGGCAGGTGGTATCGGCCTTGCTGGAAGAAGCCTTCGGGCACCAGCTATTCACCGCCTTGCTGTATCTGGAAGAACATCGGCTGATGAAACGGCTGTACACCTCCGATGAAAGCATCAGCCCGCTGGGCGGCTTCAAGGCCACGGGCAACGGGCCGTGGTCGCGCCATGTGCTGGAACAAGGTCAGTTGTACGTGGCCAGCAACGAGGACGATGTGCGCTCGGTGTTTTCCGAAGCGTCCATGCTGATCGAGCGCGGCCTGCATTCCGCGTTCAATATTCCGGTGCGCTATCAGGGCCGGGTGATCGGTTCGCTGAACCTGCTGGCCGGCCGCAAGGCGTATGACCATGCTGATCGGGATCTGGCTGCGCTGATCTCTGGATTGTGCGCGCCGGTCTTCATCGAGGAAATGCAGGCCGCGCAAGCGGCGGCGGCAGCGGTGGACCGGGCGGGGCTGGATAGCGTCTAGGCGTTCGGGCGGCCTGCGCTCAGGCGGCCTGCGCTCAGGCGGCCTGCGTCCAGGCGGCCTATGTTCCGGTGGCCTGCGTCCTTCGTCAGGTCGCGAGCACGGCGCGTACGGCTTCCGGCGTGAAGGGCGCTTCATAGAAGCGCTTGCCGGTGGCGTCGAACAGGGCGTTGGCGATGGCGGCGGGGCCGGGCACGGATGCGGATTCCCCCGCGCCCATGGGCGGCTCGTCTTGGCGCGGCATCAGCAAGACGTCAATGGCAGGCACATCCTTGAAGCCGATGATGGGGTAGCCACCCCATTCGCGGCTGGCGACACCCGCTTCATCAAAGACCACCTTTTCCAGCAGGCAGCGGCTGAGCGTCTGGATGACGTTGCCGTGAATCTGGTGGCGCACGCCGTCCGGGTTGACGATCATGCCGGTGTCCTGGCCAACCACTATCCGTTCCACGCGCACACGCCCCGTGGCCGGGTCCACGCACAGGTCGATGACCCAGGCGGCCCAGGCGGCCCCAAAGCCAGGAAACTTGCTGTGCACATAGCGTGCGTAGGCGAGGCCGCGACCGTGCAAGCGGCCATCGGCATCCGGCTTGCCACGGCTGCCGCGCGTACCTGCGCGCCACTGCGCTCGCGCGGCCGTGGCTTCTATCAATGCGATGGCGCGTGCATCGTCCAGGTTGCGCACGCGATAGTCGACCGGGTCGGCGCCCGCGGCCTCGGCCAGTTCGTCGATCATGCAGTCATGCGCGAAGGAATTGGGCAAGGCCGACACACCGCGCAACCACGACGAGCGCACCAGCGGCGGCATGTCGTGGCAGACCACGCGGCGGCTTTTGTAGCGGTAGGGCGGCGCGGCGGTGCGATCGCCCATTTCCAGTGTGCGCGGCTCGCCGGAGACGGTGCCCGTCAATAACAGCGCCAAAAGCGGCGCATCGTTGGACGGGTAGCGCACGGCGAAGTCCACCGCCAGCAGCTCGCCTTGCGGGTCGATGGCGGCGGCCACGTCCATCAACTGCCCGGTGCCCTTGGGTTCCCATTGGTGTTCTTGTTCGCGCGTGAGCTGCACGCGCACGGGCGCGCCCACGGCCATGGACAGCAGGGCGGCGTCGGCGCAGACGTCGTCCGCGCAATTGCGGCCATAGCAGCCGGCGGCTTCCAGACGGACCAGGTCGATCTGGCCTTCGCCCAGGTTCAGCAGCCGGTCCAGATCGGTGCGCAGCATGTGCGGGTTCTGCGTGCCGGTCCACACGGTGAGCCGGCCGTCAGAAAAGTCGGCCACGGCGCAAGAGGGGCCTATGGACGCATGCATCTGGTAGGGCCAGACGTAGCTGCGGCGCAAGTGCGTGGCGGCCTGCGCGCAGGCGGCGTCCACATCGCCTTCTTCGATCAGGGGCCGGGCTTGGGCGGGGTTGGCGCGGATGGCGGTGGCCAGATCGTCGAGTTGGGGGGCGGGCGGTACGGGCTTCCAGCGCACCTTCAGCGCACGCATGGCGGCAATGGCCTGTTCTTCACGGTCGGCCACCACGCCAACGAAGTCGCCTTGCACCACTACCTGCACGTTGCCGGGCAGATGCGCGACGGATTGGCGGTCCACGTCGATCAGGCAATGGCCGATGAAGCTGCCGGCGTCGCGGCCCGGATGCGGCGGGCGCACCACGCGGCCGTGGCGCATGCCGGGCACGCGCACGTCATGCACAAAGCTGAGTTCGCCGGTGGCTTTGGCGGGGATGTCCACGCGCGCCACGCCTTGGCCGACGATGCGGTATGCGCTGGCGGGTTTCAACGGAACGGCTTGGTCTGGCGGCGCCAGGGTTAGCCGGATGTGCTGGCCGGCCAGCAACTGGCCGTAATGCAGTTGGCGTGCGTCATCGTCGGGGGTGGGCTGCGCAGCAAGCTGGGGCCCAGGCCGCATTTCAGGCTGCACCTCGGAACGCGTGATGGGCCGCACCACGCCATCGCGCACTTGCACCGCATCACGTGGCAGGTTCCATTGCCGCGCCGCCAGCATCAGCAAATGCTCACGTGCCTGCGCGGCGGCGCGGCGCAAGGGCACGGCGGAGATCTGGATGCTGGCGCTGGCGATGGTCGGGCCCTGATTGGGCGCGGCGCTGGTATGACCCAGCACCATGTCCAGGCGCGACAGCGGCACGTCCAGCTCTTCGGCAACGATCTGCGCCAGCGACGTGCGGATGCCCGTGCCCAGGTCCACGTGGCCGTTGAAGGCCAGCACGCGCCAGCCGGGCGATGGCGTGTCGCCCGCCACCAGGCCGGCGTCGCGCACGATGGCGATGAAGATCTCGGGCGTGGCCTGCACGTAATCCGACGCGCTGCCCGGCTGACCCGGCGCCGGCTTGGGCGGCGCCGAGGGCTCGCGCACCACGAGCAGGGCGTCGGGGTGAGCGAGCAGCGCGTCAGGCAGGTGGTGGGGCGGGGGCAGGGGCATGACAGGAGCAGGGTTCGGACCGGTGGGTGATTATGTCGCCGTTAGCGGGCGGCCGGCAGTGGGGCATCCACCAAGGCGCGGGTCTCGGCCAGCGCATGGTCCAAGGGCATGACGGCGGCGTACTTCTGCGCCATGTCGAACAGGTTGGCGTCGTGCGGACCCAGGGCGCGGTCGCCGCAGCAGTCGGCTACCACCAAGGGCCGAAAACCTGCCTGCATGGCGTCCACCACGCTGGCGCGCACGCAGCCGCTGGTGACGCAGCCCGCCACCAGCAAGGTCTGCACGCCGCGCTGTGCCAACCAGGGCGCCAGCATGGTGCCGAAGAAGGCGGACGGGGTGCTCTTGCGCACCACGTATTCGCCGGGCGCGGGGGCCAGTTCGGGCACGATGGCGCTGTTGTGGCTGTGCTCTTTCAGGGCCAGCATGGCGGGCACCTTCAGGCAGAAGATATTGCTGTCGGCATCGTCGTCCGAGAACACGATGCGGCTGTGCGCCACCGGCCATCCCTGGGCGCGCGCGTGGGCCAGCAAGTGGCGCGTTTGCGCGATGGCTTCCGGGATGTTGCCGCCGCCCAGCACGGCGGGGTCGGCAAAGCCGTTCACGAAGTCCACGATCAACAAGCCAAAGGGCGCTTTGAGCGGCAACGGCGTGCCGAAGCCCTGGCGCGAATACGCGGAGATATCGCCCGTGACGGCGTCGGTGGGTATGGTTTGGGTCGAGGCGTTCATTTGCTGTCCTTGCGGCGGGCGGCGTGCGCCAGGCCGGATTCGTCTTGCACCACGCCGCGCGTCACGACCGCCTGGCCGTCCAGCGCCACGCTGCAATGGCGCATGGGGATGTCGATGTGGCAGGCGGTGGTGCGGCTGCCGCCCGCTTCATTGTTGGGGCCCATGGACCACAGGAAATTGCCCTCGAAGGCGCGCGCGTCCATGCCGATGTGCGCTTCCTTGTTGTAGTGCGCCAGCATCGACCACTGCGCGCGCGGTTGCAGGCCCCAGCCGATGTGCGACACCGCATAGGCTTCGGGGTCTTCGTACGCCGCCATGTATTCCTTCAGGATGTCGGCCTGCAAGCCGCCGTTGATGCGGGTGACGTAGCCGTTTTCAATGACCAGTTCGATGGGGTCGGTCACGTAGTCTTTCATGGGCAGCAGGATGTCTCCCCGGTCCAGCACCACACGGCCATTGCTGTGGCCTTCGTTGGGCCAGGTCAGCACGAAGCCGCTGGGCCAGTGGTCCCAGCGGCCGGGTTCGTCCACGAAACCGTATTCGGATATGGCGGGGAATTCGCCCAGTTCGCAGCGCAGATCGGTGCCGGCCGCCGACGTGATGTGCATTTGCTTGGACGCTTCAATCCGACGCGCGGCGGCCTGCACGCGCGCACGGTCCGCCTCGGTGGGCACCAGGCGGCACAGCACTTCGGGCGGCTCGATGGCCAGCAGGATCTTGGTGCCGGTCTGCAAGATCTCGTGCTGCTCGGGCGAGAACAGCAGCGTCATCAGGTCCAGCACCAGGTCGCTGGCATTCAGCGCGGCGATGGCGGCGGGGTTGCCCGTCAGCGGGGTGGCGCCCAGGTAGGCCAGCGCGTCGCGGCTGATGGATTTTTCGGCGTTGACGGGCGGCAGGTCCAGCCGGTTGACGCGCGCGCCGAGGTCAGTGGCGGCGGCGATCGCGCAGCGCAGTGTTTGCGGATGCGTGTCGGCCCCGGTCAACACGGTGACGATCTGCCCGGCTTCAAGTCGGGACAGCGTCAGCACCTGCTTCCAGGCGTGGATCAAATCGATATCGCTGACGGACATGGCGGGCTCCTTGAATCAGCGGATTGAGGAAAAGGCGTGTCAGTCGACCTTGCTGCCAAGGAAGTCGCCAAAGGCCGCGTAGAAGCCGGCTTCGTTGTCCCACGGAATCATGTGGCCCGCGCCGGGCACGCGCACGTGCTGCGTCTGCGGCGCCAGGCCCTGCCATTCGGCCACATCGTCGTCGCCCACGACGCCGCCTTTTTCGGCGGTCATCAACAGCAACGGAATCTTGATGGCGGGCAGGTCGGCATGGATGTCGTCGCGGCCAAAGTCTTCAAAGCTCTGCACGATGGCGGGTTCAAAGCAGGTGTGCAGCCATTGTGCGCGCAATTGGCGCTGGGCTTCGGTCCAGGTGGGGCAGAAGGCCAGCATGGCTTCGGCGGTCATGCCGTGCGTGGCTTGTCGGATGGAATCCACGTACCACGCCAGGTTGGCCGGGTAGGCGCGGCGGCCCGGGCCGGAGACGGGCGGGTCCACGATGACCAGACGCGCCAGGCCTTCAGGTTGGCTGCGCGCGGCGCGCACGGCGATGCGCCCGCCCATGGAATGGCCCACCAGCGCGTATTTCGACAACCCTAGCGCCTGCGCAAACGCCGTGACGTCGGCGGCTTGCGCGTCCAGCCCGTAGTCCAGCTCGGGGCCGGAAGCCGACAAGCCCCGGCCGCGCACGTCCAGCACATAGGTGTCGAACTGGCGGCCCAGATGTTCGGCCACAAAGCCCCAGGTAACCGCGGGGCTGGTGATGCCGGGAATCAAGATGACGGCGGGGCGGCCGGCGCGTTCGCCCGCCGTGCCGCCGTAGCGCAGGTAGTGCTGGCGGATGCCGTTGGCGTGCACGTGGCCGCCATAGAGGTAGGTGCTGGCGGCTTGGGTCATTGTGCGTTCCTGGAATAGGGGTAAGCGCCCGAGAGCAGGGCGCCGGCGCCGGGTACCACCGGGTCCATGCCCAGTTCCTTCAGGATGGCGTAGGTGGTGGCGATGGAGGCAGTGAGCACGGGCTTGCCGGTTTCGGCTTCCACTTGCGAGACGGCGGGCAGCGACGGCATTTGCACGCAGGCGGACAGCACGATCACATCGGCGTCGGCCACGTTCATGCCGGCGACGATGCCGGGCAGCTTGGCGGGGTCGTGGCGGCCCACGTCCAGGTTGTCGGGAATTTCCAGCGCGCGCCAGTCCACGATTTCAAACCCTTCGGCGGCGATGTAATCCATGACGAGTTCGGTCAGCGGAATCATGTAGGGCGCCACCAGCGCAATCTTCTTGGCGCCCATGACGTGCAACGCGTCGACCAGCGCGCCGGCGCTGGTGATGACGGGCGCCGACGCGCCGTTTTCAGCGGTGCGCTCGGTCAGGCGCTTTTGCGACACGCGGTGGTAGCCGCGCCCCATGGCCATGATGGCCACCAGGCAGGCGTAGCCCAGCACGTCGACGCGCGCATCGCTGAGTTCCAGCGCGCAGCGATCGCTTTCGGCGTCCATGGCGGCCAGCTCTTCCTTTTGCACCTTCTTCATGCGCATGCGGCTGGAATGGAAAGTAAAGCGGTCACTGGGGCGTAGCGAGGAGTGCGCCGTCAGCATGGCGGGCACTTCGGTTTCCATCGTGGTGTTGGAACTGGGAACGATCTGGCCGATTCGGAATGTCTTCGTCATGGAGAAGCCTTGAAAAGGGGCGGGCCTAGGGTTTTCGATAAATTCAAAAGAAGCGTATACGCTCTATTCTTGCAAAGAGCGACGCAGATGACCAGCCCGGTTTCCGTAGTGGTTTTCACCTAATGTTGTGAAATCTATGCACTGTTTTGGTGGCGCGTCTTGGGGTTTACGCTTGGATCGAAAATTTCTGTGTCCATAAATTAAGCGTGTACGTCATAATTTTCAAGAATTCGCTTTCCCAGTCTTTCACCATCCAGCAAGGAGAAGTTCCGTGTCTACATCCCCTCGTATCGCCATCGTCGGCGCGGGTCTTGGCGGCGCCGCCACCGCTGCGCTGCTGCTCAAGGGAGGGCTGAACGTCCGCGTCTACGAGCAGGCGCCCGGCTTTTCGCGGCTGGGGGCCGGCATCCACGTGGGGCCGAACGTCATGAAGATCCTGCGCCGCATCGGCATCGAAGACGCGCTCAATGCCCAGGGCTCGCATCCGGACTTCTGGTACAGCCGTCATTGGGAAACCGGCGACATCCTGGCGCAGATTCCGCTGGGCGATTACGCCGTCAAGGAATACGGCGCGTCGTACCTGACCGTGCACCGTGGCGACTTTCACGCCTTGCTGATCGACGCCTTGCCCAAGGGCGTGCTGGCCTACGATAAGAGCCTGACCCGCGTGGAAGATCGCGGTGATGTGGTCGTGATGCACTTTGCCGATGGCACCTCTGAAGAAGCCGACATTGTCATCGGCGCCGATGGTGTGAACTCCCGCATCCGTGAAGAACTGCTGGGGCCCGAGCTGCCCAAGTACGCGGGCTACCTGGCGCACCGCGCCGTGTTCCCGACGCCGCAGACCAAGCCCGGCATGCTGCCCTTCGATTCCTGCGTCAAATGGTGGAGCGATGACCGCCACATGATGGTCTACTTCGTCACCAGCAAGGCCGACGAGCTCTATTACGTGACGGGCGTGCCGGTGGAACACTGGGACTTGAACGACCGTTGGCTGCCCAGCAGCAAGGATGAAATGCGCGAAGCGTTCAGCGGCTGGCACCCCACCGTGCAGGCGCTGATCGACGCCACGGTTGAAGTGACCAAGTGGTCGCTGCTGGAACGTGACCCCTTGCCGCTGTGGAGCCGTGGCCGACTGGTGTTGCTGGGCGACGCCTGCCACCCCATGAAGCCGCACATGGCGCAGGGCGCGGCCATGGCCATTGAAGACGGCGCCATGCTGGCGCGCTGCTTCAAGGAAGTGGGCGTGAACAATCACGAACTGGCGTTTGCGCTGTACGAGGCCAACCGTGCGGAACGCGCCAGCAAGGTGCAACGCATTTCGCACGACAACACCTGGCTGCGCACGAATGAGGACCCGTCCTGGTGCTTTGGCTATGACGTGTTCAACGAACCGCTGGTGGACCCGAAGACGCGGGCCGCGGCCTGACGATCTGTCCGCCGCGCGGGCGTGGGGGCTTGCCCCTGGTCCCGTGTCGCGGCAACCTTCGTACTTCTCAAAACCCGGACACGCGCCACACGCCATGGGATCCACCGTCAATTCAAGCAGCACCCCGCCTCCGATCCGTCTGAGCGTGAACGGACGCGAGTGCGACGTGCCCGCGGCCCCCGACACGGCGCTGCTGCACGTGCTGCGCAATGACCTGGCGTTGAACGGCCCGAAGTACGGCTGTGGGTTGGGCGAATGTGGTGCATGCACGGTGTTGATCGACGGCGTGGCCGCGCGGTCTTGCGTCATTCCGGTGCGAGCAGCGCAAGGGCGCGCCGTGGTCACGCTGGAAGGACTGGGCACGCGCGAGCAGCCGGGTACGACACAGCAGGCTTTCATCGATTGCCAGGCCGCGCAGTGCGGCTATTGCCTGAACGGCATGATCATGACGGTGGAAGCCTTGTTGCGACGTAACCCCGATCCTAGTGAAGACGCGCTGCGCAGCGAACTGCACCACAATCTGTGCCGCTGCGGCACGCACGTGGAGATCATGCAGGCGGCGTTGCGAGCGGTGCGCTTGCGGGCGGAGGCGGCTGATGTGCGCGGCTCGCAAGCTGCGGGTGGGGGCGGTGCTGCGGGTGTTGCGGGTGTTGCAGGTGTTCCGGATGTTCCAGGCGTTGCGGGTGTTGCCGACGGTGGATCCACGCGATGAGTTCGGACACCTTGGCGTCGCCGCACCATCACGCGGGTTTGCCCGCCGCCTTGCCCGCCGACTTGCTGCACGGCGTGGTGTTGCGCCCGCCCAGCGTGCTGTGGGATGGCGCGCGGTATCGCGGCAGTGTCTTGCAGCACGCGCAGTTGGAGCAGGCACGATCGCTGGCCGGCGTGGTGATGGCGGTGCAGCGCACGCACTTTGCCGGTGTGGTGGCGGTGTCGCCGGTTCACGCGCGGGAAGCGGCCGTGGCCTTGGCGCCCGTGTGGCAAGCCTCGGATTCCGTTCAAACCCCGCGCGCGGATGCGGCCGACCCCGACCAGATTCGTTATGGCATGCGCCTGCCATCGTCCGAGGCGCGTGCCGGCGCACGGGCGACGGCATGGGTGTTGAACGGACACGCCAGCGTGTGGCTGCCGGCATGTACGCCCGCCACGCAAGCACAGGTGCGCCGCGAACTGGCGGCGCTGCTGCAACAAGCGGAAGACACGATCAGTATCTCGGCGGATGGCGCGGTCGACGGCGCGGCCTTCGAGGGCCGGGACGCGGTGCATCCGCTGGACTTGATGGACGCCGCCGCCGACGCCGCGCTGCTGTCGCAAGCCGTGGGCCGGCCGGTATGCGTGGCTTGCCAGTCGGGTGTTGCCGATGAGTTGGTGTTGCGTGTGCCGGTGACTGATGGTGAGTCCGCGTCCGTTGCTTTTGACGCCGTTGCATCTAATGCCTTTGCTTCGAACGCCGCTGCCTCGAACGCTGCTCTCTCCAGCGCCTCTACCTTGACGCCGCAACCTGCATCGGTTGCCGATGGTCGCGTTGCGTCGTTGCTGTCCGACGCACCCTGGGCAGTGCGCCCCAGCCTGGCGCGGCTGTTGAGCCAACCCGGGCAGGCAAGTGCGTCGGCGCATGCGACGGTATGCGGCGCGTCGGTAACGTCGTCCCGACGCGCGCTACCGCCGTTGCGCGCAAGTGTCGATGAGTTGAACGCCGCGCAAGTCTTCGCGCAAGAAAGCCAGTGGCACGAAGCCGCGCTGGCCCAAGATAAAGATCCCATCGCGTGGCGCTTGGAACATTTGCCGGAAGGGAAAGGCCGAGACCTGGCGCGCCAAGTCATTGACCGTGCAACGTCACGCGCCGACGACGCCCCTGCGCCGCGCGTAGGCCTGCTGCATGGCACCGGCTTTGCCACCGCACAGGTGCAATGCGTGGATGACGACGGCGCCGCCCGCATGGTGTGGAGCGCCTGGGTGGCCGAGGTATCGGTGCAACCCCAGACCGGCCATGTCGACGTCACGCGCGTGGTCGCGGGGCACGACAGCCAGCATCTACAAGCGGCGCAGGCGGCGTCCATGCAGGCCGAGATCGAACAACAGACCCCGTGGCTGCTGGCCAACGCACGCCGTCTGCTGGCGGGGCCGCCGGCCTTTGACGATTGGACGAGTCCATCGCAACAGGCTGGCTCCGACGCCGCAGTCGCATTGCGCCGCTATGAAAGCGGTGATGGCTTGGTACAGCACGACGCGACGGCTAACGCGCTGGACGGCGTAGTGAAGCAAGGGCAGTTGGCCGTGGACGGCGTGGTCACCTTGCCCGCTGCCGCCGCCATTGCCAACGCCATCCACAACGCAACCGGCGTGCGCCTGCGGCAAGCACCGTTCGACATAGAATCCTTGCGCCTGGCCTTGGCGGACCAGCGCCCGGCGCGTGCTCGCGGCCTGTTGGGGCGCGGATGGGTATGGTTGGCGGCCGGGATGGCAGGGCTTGCCGGCGTCGCCGCCGCGCTCTGGCCGCTGAAGCCCGCGATGCCGCTTACGGCAGGCCCAGACGTTTCCCTGTATTCCATGCGCGCCATCGAACGCGGCCGCCTTGTCGCCGCCGCGGGCGATTGCATCGCCTGCCACACCGCGCCAGGAGGCAAGGCCAACGCGGGCGGGCTGGCGCTGGACACCCCCTTCGGCACGATCTATTCCACCAACATCACGCCCGACAACGACACCGGCATCGGCCGCTGGTCTTATCCCGCATTCGAACGCGCCATGCGTCAGGGCGTGCACCAGGACGGCCGCCAGCTCTATCCCGCGTTTCCCTACACGGCCTATGCCAAGCTGAGCGACGCGGACATGCAGGCGCTGTATGGCTACCTGATGTCGCAGCCCGCCGTGAAGTCCGAGCCGCCGAAAACGCAGTTGGCCTTCCCGTTCAATATGCGTCCCCTCTTGGCGGGCTGGAATGCGCTGTTTCACGACGCCACGCCCTTCACGCCGGACCCGTCGCGCAGCGCGCAGTGGTTGCGCGGTGCCTATCTGGTGGAAGGCGTCGGCCACTGCGCCGCCTGCCACTCGCCACGCAACCGCCTGGGCGCGGAGAAGAAGGGCGTGCATTACCTGGCCGGCGGCGAAGCCGAGGGCTGGACCGCGCCCGCCCTGAATCAACTGGCTAGCGGCCCGCGTGCCTGGACGGGCGATGAGCTCTTCCAGTATCTGCGCACCGGCTATTCACCGAGCCACGGCGTGGCGGCCGGGCCGATGGCGCCCGTGATCCATGGATTGGCTGAATTGCCCGACAGCGACGTGAAGGCCATCACGACATACTTGCTGGATTTGCCGAAGCCGAAGGGCGAGCCCGCTGCGGCGCCTGTGGCACCGGGATCCTCTTCTCCAGCAGCTTCGCCCTCGTCATCGCCTTCGCCTTCGCCGTCGCCGTCGCCCTCATCGCCGTCTTCGCTATCGCCTGCCGCCGCGACCACGACCGCGCCCGCGCCCGCACCCGCCGCCGCGACGATCCAATCCCTTCAAGGCCGACGCGCCAACGGCGAACGCATCTATCAGAACGCCTGCGCGGTCTGTCACGAAGCGGGCAGCGGGCCCACGCTGTTTGGCGCCAAGCCATTGCTAAGCGCCAACACCAACCTGCATGCCGCCACGCCGGACAACCTGATCCAGGTGATCCTGCACGGCATCCAGGAGCCCGCCGATGACGCGCTGGGCTACATGCCGGGCTTCAAAGACAGCCTGGACGACAGGCAGGTCGCCGATCTGCTGGGTTATTTGCGGGAACGTTTTGCGCCGGACGAAGACGCCTGGCCCGATCCCACCACGACGATTAAACGGCTACGCAACCATGCGGAGCTGAATTAAGGAAAACGCGGCCATAACGCGTGCGGCTTTAGTGATGATCACATCAAGGGGTTTCATCTATGTCAGCTTCATTGGTTTCCGTGGACAAAGCCATTCAGGTGGCGGGCGTCGGCAAGTTTCAATATCGGCTATTCGTGATATTCGGCCTGGTCTGGATGGCCGACGCCATGCAGGTGCTGTCCATCGGCTTTTCCGCGCCGTCCATTGCAAAGACCTTCGGCATCACCGTGCCGCAAGCGCTGCAAACGGGCACGCTCTTCTTCATCGGCATGCTGATCGGCGCCTTCATGTTCGGCCGCATGGCCGACCGTATCGGGCGCCGCCCGGTGTTGATGATCGCGGTGGTCATCGACGCCTGCGCGGGCGTGGCCTCGGCCTTCGCGCCTGAGTTCACGTGGTTGCTGTTCCTGCGCTTCCTGACGGGCATCGGCGTGGGCGGCACGCTGCCGGTGGACTACACGATGATGGCCGAGTTCCTGCCCAGCGCCCGCCGTGGCCGCTGGCTGGTGCTGCTGGAATCGTTCTGGGCCGTGGGCACCATCTTTCTGGCGCTGCTGGCCTTGGCGGCCGTGTCCTGGGGCGACGACGCCTGGCGCGTGATCTTCTTCGTCACCGGCCTGCCCGCCTTGATTGGTGTGGTCTTGCGCTTCTACATCCCTGAATCGCCGATGTACTTGAACCGCAACGGCAAATCAGACCAGGCGCGCAAGGTGCTGGAACGGGTGGCGCGCGTGAACCGCCGCGACGTCGAAGTGCCCGCGCTGCAACCGGAAACGCCTGTCCATAAATCCATCTTCGCCTTGTTCTCGTCCAGCTACCGCCGCCGCAGCATCGGGCTGTTGCTGGCGTGGGCGCTGATCTCCATTGCGTACTACGGCGTGTTCGTCTATCTGCCCATCAAGCTCAGCACCGCCGGCTTCGCCTTCATGCGCGGCCAGGAATTCCTGGTGCTGTTGGCGCTGGTGCAGTTGCCGGGCTTTGCGCTGTCGGCCTATGGCGTGGAACGCTGGGGCCGCAAGCCCACGCTGATCGGCTTTTTGATCTTGAGCGCCGTCGGCTGCATGCTCTACAGCCTGGGCACCGCACCCGCCGTGGTGATCGGTTCCACCTTGCTGATGAGCTTCTCGCTGCTGGGCACGTGGGGCGCGCTGTATGCCTTCACGCCCGAGGTCTACCCGACAGACCTGCGCGCCAGCGGCATGGGCATGGCGGGGGCCGTGGCGCGTTTTGGTGGGCTGTTCGCACCGGCCATCATCGCGCCCATCATGACCAGCCACTTCACGCTGTCGCTGGTGGTGCTGTCCAGCATGCTGCTGGCGGGTGCGGTAGCGATTGCGTCAGTGGACGTGGAATCGCGTAACCGCGCGCTGGATTGATGATGGGGTGAATCGTGGCGGCGCTGGCGTGTATGCCGGCGTCGCAGTTGCCAAGAACGGTGACGAACAGCTCAGACCTGTTCGTCGCCGTTCAGCATTTTGGTCAGCAGAAAATCCAGCGCCAGGCGCTCGGCCGGGTTCAGATTGCCGTAGGTGCTTTCGGTGATTTGCTTGGCAAACGGTTCCATTTCTTGCACCAGCCCCTGCCCCACGGGCGTCAGGCTCACCACCACCTTGCGCCGGTCGACGGGGTCGTGGTCCACCTGCACCAACTCACGCTGCTTCAAGCGATCCACCACGCCGCGCACGGTAGCCTGGTCTATGACAGTTGCCTTGACCAGATCAGCCAGCGAACTCGCGCCATGGTCCCGCACCGAACACAGCACGACAAACTGCGCTGCGGTGAGCTGGGAGTCGGGAATGTAATGCTGAAACAGCGCGGTGTGCCGCTGATAGACACGCCGCAGCAGGTGACCTATCTGATCAGAAAACAAATAGCCTTCCGTGTTGGACGAGGACTTGCCTTTCATATTGCGCATAAGCCTATCCGAAGCAATGCATGGGTCATGATGATTTTTATCAACGGGATGCCGGTTGACTAGTTTGCCAGCAGCGTGACCGTTTGTGGGTTGTATGTGCGGGTTGCGCTGCCGCAGCTTGCATAAGGGACCGCCCGTTCGGGTATGCCTGTTGCGCGTATGCCTAGTTTGTCTTTGGGTAAATGCACCTGCACAAAGCGTTCGACCTCGACCGTGCCGTCAGGCAGGAAATACAACTGAAGCCGCATCAGCATGGATTCTCCGTCCACGGGCTCGGGGTTGCGAAACGCCGGAACGTGTAGGGTCGCGGTGTGCCAGGGGTGGGAGGTGTTGGCTGTGTCGGCCGCGTTAGGCGTGCCAACCGCGCCCACTGCGCTAGCCGTTTGCCAGCGCAGCACCACCGGCCGGCTCAGAATAATAAACGCGGCACCGATCGGCCGCGCAAAGTCATGGCAGGCGGCCGGCAGCGGCGCGACGGACGCCAGCGCGCGGTCGCCGATGTCCAGCGTCTGCCCATTGACTTCAAGCCGGGCAATGGCGCTGGATGTGTAGTTGACCGCACTGAGCAACACCAGCCCGTGCTGCCCCTGCCGATCCAGACGTTCCTCCGTCATCCCCGCCAAGCGATTCAACGCGGGCGCGACTTCCACGTGATCGGGATAGTGAAAATACAGATGCCGCAACATCCACTTATCCGGCTTATTTAACGCCGACGCAAAACGCGCCACGTCCGGGTAGGCGAGTCGCGTCAACGGCAACGAAGCGCCGGCAGCATCGCCCGCGTCGGTGCGATACGTGTACCGCGCGATATCGTCGCGCAAGCGCGTGCCGTCGTAGGGAAAAGGCTGCGTGGCAGTCGGGCTGGGATAGCGGTTGAAAACCATGAACCGCTGAGGTTCGTTGGCGGTAAGCGGCATGCTAGGTCCCGCGCCGGACGACGTGCTGGCGTAAGGCGTGGCGTCAATCCGAAGATCTTTGCCGCTAAGGTTGACGTGCGTTTCCGCAATGTAGGGATGCGCATCGCTGAAACGGTCGCGCTTGGACTTTTCGAACGATTCGCTGGCCGGGTAGATCAGCATGGCGAGTAGCGTCGGCAAGAACAGCCACGCATGGACCCGCCCCGGCACCTGGCCCCGATCGCGAGAAAGGTAGTAAAGCCAGACGATGACCAGCAGGATGGCGAGTGGTACACCTACCCAGATCGCGGCGGTGAGAATGGCGACGATGCCCCAGCCTAGATTGGGGGTTAGTGCGGCGGTTAAACCAAGGAACGCAAGCCAGCCGGCCAGGGCGATGGAGATGATGAGGCCGAAGAGGTAATGCCGGTAGGGGGTGGTCATTGCGTGGGGACGCGGGCAATCAATTAAACAAGATGGAGTACATCACTTAGCGTACGAAGAGAATCGCTGCCGGTTGGCGTGGATGCCAGCCTATTCAAGTGATACCCGTGCATACCGAATTTGCGAGGCCCCACCATATCGGCTTCGATGGTGTCCCCGATCATCAAGACCTCTTCCGGCCGGCAGCCAATCCCATCACAAAGATATTGATAGATTTCTGGCTGCGGCTTAACCGCGCTGGCTTCGTACGACCAAGCGCAGAAGTCCGGCTGGACGGTCAACAGTTTTAGTACGGGCGGTCCATACGGCGTGACCTGCTCCCCGTGATTAGTACGAAATCGATGTAGAGTCCGTTCCCAAAGGAATGGCAATGAAGAAACGATTCACGGAAGAACAAATCATCGGCGTGCTCAAGGAGGCCGATGCGGGTGCCAAGCCCGCAGAACTGTGCCGCAAGCACGGTATCTCCGAGGCAACGTACTACAACTGGAAGGCGAAGTTCGGTGGCATGACGGTGTCGGACGCTCAGCGGCTCAAGGAGCTGGAGCAGGAGAACAACAGGCTCAAGAAGCTGTTGGCCGAGTCGATGCTGGACAAGGCGGCGCTTCAGGATCTGCTAAGCCGAAAGTAGTCAGCCCGCAGGCCAAGCGCGAGGCGGTCAGGACATTGATGGCCGAGCGCAGCATGGGTGTTACCCGGGCCTGCGGGCTGGTAGGAATTTCGCGGTCGTTGTTTGCCTACGGGAGCACGCGCATAGGCGATGCTGCTCTGACCGAGCGCATGAAAGAGATGGCAGTGGCCAAACGACGCTATGGCTATCGGAGAATCCATGTGCTCTTACGTCGCGAAGGCTGGCAAGCAAATCACAAGCGAGTCTGGCGGCTGTACAGCCTGGCAGGGTTGAGCGTGCGCAAACGCAAGCGTAAGCGCATCGCGGCGACCGAGCGCGTGGTTCGCCCAGCGGCAACCGCGCCGAATCAAAGTTGGTCGATGGACTTTGTGGCCGACGGCCTAGCCTATGGCCGCCGGTTCCGTTGTTTGAATATCGTCGATGACTACACTCGCGAATGCCTGGCCATCGAGGTCGATACGTCGTTGCCGGGAGTGCGTGTTGCCACGGTGCTGCAACGGCTAGCTGAAATGCGTGGCCTGCCGCGATCTATTACTGTGGACAACGGTCCGGAATTCGCCGGAAGAGCCTTGGATGCCTGGGCCTACCAAGCTGGCGTAAAGCTGTCGTTTATCCGGCCGGGTAAACCGGTGGAGAACGCTTATATCGAAAGTTTCAACGGCAAGTTCCGCGACGAATGCCTTAACGAGCACTGGTTCTTGTCCCTGCGACAGGCCAAAGACTTGATCGAAAACTGGCGGGTCGAGTACAACACCGATCGGCCCCACAGTGCGCTCGGATATTTAACCCCGGCGCAATTCGTGCAGGCTCATCAGAAAGAAGGTCTTTTACCCCTGGACTCTATGTCGGTGCCGTACTAAATCTGGGGGCAGGTCAGGCCTGCTGATGCTGGAATATTGGGCCGAACCGGGATCTTTCAATGAAACGTTGTAGAACCCCTTAATAATTTGCTCGAAGTTCTCCGGGTATGGTCCATAGTCTGCGGTGCGAATCTGTTCAGTCGTTGGCAGGCTGGTGCAGCCGCCGAGAAAGAAAAGGAGCACAACCGCGATGCGGGACTTCGACATCTTTATCTTACTCATGGGTTGAAGGTAACGAAATTATACTTTCAACGTAGCGTCCTCTGGCAGCAGACGCGCTCCGCCACTGCAGCCATTATTCCGGTGGCCGACCCCCGCAGGCCTTGCCCTCTCTTGATCGATCCACTCCGGCGCATTGCGATTGGCGCGGCCTTTACCAAGCTATGCTGCGCAAGTATGATGTGACAAATCAACACAAATTAAAGGAGAAAGTAATGCGAAGTTCCCTATGCGTCGCTTTCAGGAAGAGGGCGCTTCGTGCGGGCTGTGCCGCGCTCGCACTGCTGGCCCCCTGGGCGGTGTCCGCTGCTTGCACGCTCGAAATGTCCACATCGAACATAATGCAGGAAATTATTAAGGAAAATGGTGGTGTTCCGATTTCGGATGCGCAATGCGCCCGATTAAATAAGAACAGCCTTCGCTTACATATGAACGGGCAGGCGACGGTTCTGAATGGCGTTTCGGTGGCATGGGCGTACGTTACCGTTTCAGATGTGAATACTAGGGTGATATCGCCGGAGGCTGCGAGTCAGACCATCGTCAACACCAAAGCCAGCATGGTCACCGCAAAGGAGTTGGCCTTCACAGCGCTCGAAAGTTCAATAGCACAGCTCGATATCAACAAGGCGGCCAATGCGTTGAGAAGTTACTCCCAGGCCGCAAAGAAGAAATAGGGCTATTGATCCTGCCACTCTCTGAGCGCCATACCCGTCCTCGACGCTAGCTGGGCACTCCCTGGGATGGGGAGCTTATGGGGCGCGAGGCGCAGGACCGCTTAAGGAGCGGATCGCTGCGCACCGCTCCGGATTGCACCAAGCGGTAAGGGAAGGAGCTTCGCAGTTGAAGAAATACCAGGTCTTGAAAAACGAGAGTTGCTTGATCCGATTATTGAAGTTTAGTCACGTCGGCCTGCTCTGCATCGGATTGGCTGGTTGCCAGACTCCTGCGGTCCACGCGTTGAACTATGTGATCAATGGCGGCTCTGTCGAGTTGGCTTCGAACATGCAGCAAGTCAATGTATCCGCCCAAGTCATCCGGGATGAAGCCTGGGCCGGCGATTATCCCTTCGCCGCCCGCAATCAGCTGTACACCGTCGGTGTCATCAAGGGAGAGCCGGAGTATCGCATGCGTGTCGCCTTTCTGCAGATGCGGCACCCCGAGTACGGGGCTTGGGTGAGGGCCGGCGGGAAGGGGTGGGTAACCACCGGCATGGTGCCCGACCACTTACCGCCGTTGAAGCAGGGCGATTTTGTTGAATTGCGTCAAACCGGCACTGTGAACGTCGTGAAGGGTTTTGCCGCCTCGGGCGAAGGCAACGTTGTATTGCGAGTGTTGTGTCGCGCCCAGGACCCGCAATACCAATCCTGCACTTCGAGCCTTCCCCGTATCGGCACGTTCAAAGGATTCGGTGAGACGAATACGTTCTATCCAGAGAGCGTCCAAGAATACGGATTCACCTTTACCCCAAAGTATGACGCTGCTGGCACGGCGATCCAGTGAGGCTTAGCACCTTGATGTCGACTGATATGAAATCGATCATTTGCGCCGGCGCATTTTCGCTGCTGGTAGGCTGCGCCGCCACAGGTGATGACTACGTTACTGGCGTTCGGCCGGCAGTCGTGATCCACCCTGTACTCGGGAAACTGACCATAGAAGAGCAGGACTTACTCGGTCCGGATGCTAATCAAAATGGCGTGCGCGATGAGTTAGACAAGGCGATCCTGAGCAACTTCGGAGACGATATAAGCCACGAGCGGGCGCAGCGTTATGCCTTGGAGGTGTCCAAGGCCATGATCGCCGGAGCGTCCCCTCGCGTACCTAGCAAACTCGAAACTCAGAGATATGCTGCGGCAAGAGATTGTCTTAACGAGAGACGTGCTGATGCGGCGGTGGAAGTTCTACGGCGGACGACTCGCACCAAAGCCCGCGCAGAAGCGATGGCACGATGGGTCGAAGCTTCGGGCGGTTTGCCATCGGTAAGTGGCTTCGAATGCGTCAACGTCGAAATTGAATTGGCGGCCGACTAGAAGTTGCGGTTCGGCTTTGGCAGCGGCGGCTCCGGCGGCCGGCGGACAAACATTCCTTGGTAGCGCGGCCACATGTCGTACTTGCCGATAGCGGCCGGCTTCTGGCGAACTCCGAATTTCTCGAGCAGTTGCTCGGCATCTTTGAGTGTCTGGTAGTGGCTGCACATTGCTGTTCCCTCGCAGCATTCCCATCGAATTAGCTTAAAACTGACAGCGGGGGGGGGCAAACTCGCTCTCAAAGATGAGGGGCATCGTTCAAAAGTACCAAATGTTGAACCGCGGCAGTTTGGCGCGCTCTGTGGCAAAGCGTTGTAACTCATCGGTCACGGAGATGTAGTCTTCTCGGCCTCGGATGCGGGCAAATTTTGACTTGAGCAATAAGCGCTCCTCTTCGGACACGTAGGGCGCGACCACATCGTACATGCGGTCAAAGTTGGTGGCGATGCCGCTTATGTACCATGCCCGGAACGAGATGAAAAACAAGTACGTCGCCATGTAGAGCATTACCAATACCGGCACCAAGCTACGCCGAATGGTGCGGCGGCTGTTGGGTTGGTCGGGATTTGTAGTTTCCGAAGACCTTCGGCTGCGGCGGTCCTTTACGACCTTGATCAGGTCAATCGTAAATATACCCAGGGCTGTTCCGGCCACTATGGACAGCAGGGTGATGGCTGGATACGCATGGTTCCGCTGTGCGGCAGCGGCATAGAGCTCATCTTTTAGAGAATCTAAGCCCAGTGTCACGATGCTCAATCCGACTCCGTATAACGAAGCGAATACCGGTTTGAGCGCAATCTCCCACAATCCAGACCCGAGGGCGCCCAAAACCAAAGTGGACAGGATATAGATTGCAACTTTCTTCATAGTCGTTTTACGTTGCATTTCTTAGTGCGTTGACCATTTGCGGAGCAATTCTACTATTGCGGAGTAAAGCAAAAGGCCCGCAATGGCTTGCGGGCCTTTCCTAGTTCCCCCTGCCTGAGGCTTCGGCATGGACGTCACGGAGCATCAATACCGTGGGATTGGGTGGGGGTTGGCGCCCATTTCGTTTTTGTCCGTGTTGCTGAGGCTTCTGAGCCTTCGGCCTGTCCGCATAGGAACTCTTAAAGAAGCCCACTTCTTCATAGAACTTGATGGTTCTGGCCCGATTGACTGCGTCGACGGTTAGTAGGCGCGCCGCTGAATAGCCACCAAATGCCAGGCCTTCTACGAGTTCAATGAGGCGAGCACCCACCCCGCAAGATTGGCGCTCCGAGTGTGTGGCAAGCTTCGTGATCCTGACTGCAGGGAAGGAACTGAAATTGGGTTGGAAAGGGAGACCCAACTCGCCAAGTTCGAAAGCCGACAGTTGAATAGCATGTGCTGCAAGGCTGACGAATGCTACCGGAGGCGCGAATCCATCGGCGAATGCGATGATCGTATTTGCGAGGCTGTGCTGCTCGTAAGGAAGAGCGTCCTCGTGCAGGAATCGATCGAGCTCGGCATCACCACATGTGAAGTCTCGGAGCAAAGCTTCAGGCACCTCCGCGATTCGGCGGAGAGACAAGTCCAAAGCCATGCCTCTTATCGCGAGCGAGTCGTACCAGAGACGGGGCGTGAGAAAGCATCGCGAGCCGCAGCCGCGTGCTTGTTGAGGCGTTCCCGGCGTTCCGACGTCAACTGGACGCCAAACAAAGACTTGAGCAGGCGAACGCTCGCGCCAGCGGAGAGCTGGGACGACGAATGCAGGTCAAATTGCTTTGCAGCCATGGAGGGAGTTCTCGTTTTTGAGATTATTCTGGAATTGCGAACGTCATCAGTCGCACCTTCGACCCAGGTATAGCGAAGACGTTCGGCGATTTACCAAGCGCAATTCGTGTACAGCTATACGGGTTTACTTTCGTAAATTGTACGTCATTGCTCAAAAAAGATCACGTCGTAATCTCTTCGGATGCGGAACGTCATGCGGAATGGATGCGGAACGCACTCGATGCGGGAAGTGATTGCTTGCCGCTAAGTTATTGATTTTATTGATGGTGCCCGGGGCCGGAATCGAACCGGCACGCCTTGCGGCGGGGGATTTTGAGTCCCCTGCGTCTACCAATTTCACCACCCGGGCAAGGGGGTCGCGAACACGTCCAGATGACGGCTGCGGGAGAACGAAGACAGCGATTATATGCGTACTTTCAAAAATTGTCAGGCGGCCCCACATCCAGCCCCTGATCAGAGCCAGATCCGCCCGGCCATCCAGCCGAAAACGGACCCAGCCCTCAAGCACTACCTACTTCTTTTCCGGTAAGAACCAGTTCATCACCAAGGCGCAGATCCCGCCGGTGGCGACACCGGATTCCAGCACGCTCTTCACGGCGTGCGGCAGGTGCGACAGAATTTCCGGCACTTGCGACACGCCCAGCCCCAGGGCCAGCGACACCGCGATGATCAACAGCGCGCGGCGGTCCAACTGAATGCCGGCCAGGATGTTGATGCCGGACGCGGCAACCGCGCCGAACATCACCATGGCGGCACCGCCCAGGACGGGCTCGGGCACGGCTTGCAGCACGCCGGCCACGCCGGGGAACAGGCCCAGCAGGATCAGCATGCCGGCGATCCACACGCCGACGTGGCGGCTGGCGATGCCGGTCAGTTGGATCACGCCGTTGTTCTGCGCGAAGACCGAGCTGGGGAACGTGTTGAACACGCCGGCCAATAGCGAGTTCGCGCCGTTGACCAGCACGCCGCCCTTGATGCGCTGCATCCACAGCGGGCCTTCGACGGGCTGCTTGGAGACCTTGCTGGTGGCGGTGACGTCGCCGATGGCTTCCAGCGACGTGACCAGGTAGATGATCAGCATCGGCACGAACAACGCCCACGAGAAGCCCAGGCCGAAGTGCAGCGGCACGGGGATCTGGAACAGGGCGGCTTCGCGCGCGCCGGTGAAGTCCAGGCGACCCATGGCGGCGGCGGCGATGTAGCCCACGGCCAGCGCCAGGACCAGCGCGGTGCTGCGGATCCAGACGACGGGCACGCGGTTCAGCAGGATGATGGTGCCCAGCACCAGGCCGGACAGCGTCAGGTTCTCGGCGCTGGCGAAGGTGCCATTGGCCATGGCGCCGAAACCTCCGCCCATGCTGATCAGGCCGACCTTGATCAAGGTCAGGCCAATCAGCAGCACGACGATGCCGGTTACCAGCGGGGTGATCAGGCGTTTGACGAAGGGCAGGATGCGGCTGATGCCCATCTCCACGAACGATCCGGCGATGACCACGCCGAAGATCGCGGCCATCACGGCTTCAACCGGCGTGCCTTGCTTAACCATGACCGAGCCGCCTGCGATCAGCGGGCCCACGAAGTTGAAGCTGGTGCCTTGCACGATGAGCAAGCCGGCGCCCAGGGGGCCGAAGCGCTTGCACTGCACATAGGTGGCGATGCCGGAGATGACCAGCGACATGGACACGATCAGCGTGGTGTCGCGGCTGCTGACGCCTAGTGCCTGGCAGATCAAGAGGCCGGGAGTGACGATGGGGACCAGGATGGCCAGCAGGTGCTGCAACGCGGCGACGAAGGCGACGGGCGGCGCGGGGCGGTCGTCGGGACCGTAGACCAGGTCGGCGCTGGGCGCGTCGTCGGGGGCGCTGTGGGGGGCGGGTTGGGACAGGGAGGCGGGTTGCATGGGCGGAGGGCCGGCCGGGGGTAGGAGAAAGTGCGGGATTTTAGCGGGGTTCGCGCCGCTGCCGCGACGGGGCCTTGAAAAGTTCCCGATAGCCCCCACCTCAGTAGGGTTTCCCAGATTCCGCGTGGGCATACTGCCCCGGCATCCCGGTTTTTTGCATTCCCTTTTATTTGTCCCTAATTTTTTTACTTCACGTAGAACCATGAGCCAAACCGCCACGTCTTCCACGTCCGAAACCCTGGGGTTCCAGGCCGAGGTGAAGCAACTGCTGCACCTGATGATCCATTCGCTGTACAGCAACAAGGAAATTTTCCTGCGCGAGCTGGTGTCGAACGCATCGGACGCCTGCGACAAGCTGCGTTTTGAAGCCATCGACCAGCCCGACTTGCTGGAAGGCAACGGCGAGCTTGCCATCACGGTCAGCTACGACAAGGCCGCCCGCACCATCACCATCTCGGACAACGGGATTGGCCTGTCGCGCGAAGAAGCCGTGGCCAACCTGGGCACGATCGCGCGTTCCGGCACGCGGGAATTCTTTTCCCAACTGACGGGCGACAAGCAAAAAGACGCGCAACTGATCGGCCAATTCGGCGTGGGCTTTTACTCGTCGTTCATCGTGGCGGACAAGGTCACGGTGGTCAGCCGCCGCGCCGGCAGCACGGACGCGATCCAGTGGGAATCCGACGGCCAGGGCGAGTTCACGATTGGCGCCGCTGACAAGGCCACGCGCGGCACCGACGTCACGCTGCACCTGCGTGCCGACGAAGACGACTTTCTGAACGGCTGGAAGCTGCGTGAAGTTCTGCGCCGCTATTCCGACCATATTTCCTTGCCGATCCGCATGGCCAAGGAAGAGTGGGATCAGGAAAAGGGCGAACAGGTCAAGACCGATGAACTGGAAACGGTGAACCAAGCCAATGCGCTGTGGGCCCGCAGCAAGTCGGAAGTTACCGAAGAGCAGTACCGCGAGTTCTACAAGACGGTGTCGCACGACTACGACGACCCGTTGGCCTGGACGCATAACCGCGTGGAAGGCCGTAGCGAATACACGCAACTGCTGTACGTGCCCAAGCACGCGCCCATGGACATGTGGGACCGCGACGGCCGCCACGGCGTGAAGCTGTACGTGAAGCGCGTCTTCATCATGGACGACGCCGATCAGTTGCTGCCGTCGTACCTGCGCTTTGTGCGCGGCGTGATCGATTCCGCCGACCTGCCCTTGAACGTGTCGCGCGAAATCCTGCAAGAAAGCCGCGACGTGCGCGCCATTCGCGAAGGCTCGGCCAAGCGCATTCTGTCGCTCTTGGAAGACCTGGCCGAGAACAAGCCGGAAGACTACGCCACGTTCTGGTCGGAATTCGGCCAAGTGCTGAAGGAAGGCGCGGGCGAAGATTCCGCCAATCTGGAACGCATTGCCAAGCTGATGCGCTTTGCGTCCACGCAGTCGGGCGACCAGGCGCAGACGGTGTCGTTTGCCGACTACGTGTCGCGCATGAAGGAAGGCCAGGACAAGATTTACTACGTCACGGCCGACACGTTTGCCGCGGCCAGCAACAGCCCGCATCTGGAGATCTTCCGCAAGAAGGGCATCGAAGTGCTGCTGCTGTCTGACCGCGTTGACGAATGGATGCTGTCCTACCTGCGCGAATTCGACGGCAAGTCGCTGGTGTCGGTGGCCAAGGGCGGCCTGGACCTGGCCGAGTTGGCCGACGAGGAAGAAAAGAAGCATCAGGCCGAAGTGGCTGAAGACTTCAAGCCGCTGGTCGAGCGCCTGCAAAAGACACTGGAAGAGCAGGTCAAGGAAGTGCGCGTGACGCTGCGCCTGGTGGATTCGCCGGCGTGCGTGGTGGTGGGCCAGAACGAACTCAGCCCGCACCTGCTGCGCATGCTGAAGGCCGCCGGCCAGGAAGCGCCGAACGTGAAGCCGGTGCTGGAAATCAACCCGGAACACCCGCTGCTGGCGCGCATTCGTGCTGCCGAAGACGGTGAGTTTGACCAGTGGGCGCGTCTGCTG